>JANORD010000201.1:0-4931 GCA_031415095.1 Lysobacteraceae bacterium | reverse complement strand
CCGGCCACCGCGACGGTGAAATAGACGATACCCAGCGGCAGCATCAGGCCCATGTAGAGCATGGTGGACCAGGTGCGCGGATCGGTGAACATGTTGCCTATGCGCGTAAGCAGCGGCAGTCCGCGTTCGGCGTACAGCGGCCGGCGCGGCATGCGTTCGCCCAGCATCACTTCCACCATCCGGCCTTCCACCAGCGCCAGCAGCCGCACCAGGCCGACGAACAGGATGGCGAACGGAATGCCCATGATCAGCAGCGCCAGGCCCGTCGACATGCTCAGGCCGCACACCACCACCGTGAAGTACACGATGCCAGTGGCCAGCGACAGCAGCATGTAGAACAGCGCAGTCCAGGCCCGTGCGTCGGTAGCGATGCCGAAGAACTGGCCGGCGGCAGTGCGCCGCGGCGCGCGCAGCGGCACCCCCAGTGCCTTGGAAACCGTGACCTCGGTGTCGCGGTAGATCGCAGCCACTTCCTCGGGCGCGCCGTAGCTGTTGGCGATGCTGGCCAACAGTTCGGCCTCGTTGCTGCCTGGGTTCTCGGCCAACTCCGAGCGCAGGTATTCCTCGGCGTCGTAGAGCGCGTCCTGCACCAGCGCCGGGTCGGCGTTGCTCAGGGCGTCGCGCAACTGCTCGAGGTATTCGGAGATTGAAACGGGAGTGGTTTTCATCGCAGGTTTCCTTCCAGCACGGCGTCGACGGAGTGGCGGGTGGTGGTCCAGCTGGCGGCCCACGCGGCCAACACCTGGGTCCCCAGCTCGGTTATCTGGTAGTAGCGCCTGGGCGGCCCGCTGACCGACGGCACCACGTGGCTTTCAGCCAGCCCGGCAGCGCTGAGGTTGCGCAGCACCGGGTACAGCGCGCTCTGCTTGCCCACCAGCACCGGGTCCTTGGTTTGTTCCAGGCGCTTGGCGATCTGGTAGCCATAAAGCGGCTCGCTGGATTGGCCCAGCACGGCCAGCAGCACCAGCGAGACGGTGCCGGCGCTGAGTTCTTTCTGGAATTTCTTGAGATGCGGTTCGGTTTCGACCATGGCGGCGTCCTTGACGGCAGGCTACAGTCCACTTGGCTGTAGCGTTAAGTCAATACTAGGTAGTCAATCGCCCGGCCGCGCAGTGCCGGAAGTCAGGGTGTTAATGTTTAGGCTGGTTCCGTCCCCAAAGGAGTTGGCTTCGATGAGCGCTGCGTCCTTGTCTGGCCCGATGCCCGCGGTATTCCTGGGGCACGGCTCGCCAATGAACGCCATCGAGGACAACGCCTGGCGGCGAAGTTGGCAGGCCCTGGGCCAGCGGCTGCCGCGCCCCAAGGCCATCCTGTGCATCTCAGCCCACTGGGAAACCCAGGGGGTTTACGTCAGCTCCGCCGAGAAGCCCGAGACCATCCACGATTTCCACGGCTTCCCGCGCGCCCTGTTCAACGTGCGCTACCCCGCACCCGGAAGCCCCGCGTTGGCGCATCGCGTCGCGGAACTGATTTCCCAGCCGCGTGTGCACCTCGATAGCCACCGCGGCCTCGACCACGGCGCCTGGGGCGTGCTGCAGCCGATGTATCCGGAGGCAGACATCCCGGTGGTTCAGCTAAGCCTGTCTAGCCTGCAGCCCGGCGCTTGGCATTTCGACCTGGCCCAACAGCTGGCGCCGCTGCGCGACGAGGGCGTGCTGGTCGTGGGCAGCGGCAACATCGTCCACAACCTGCGGCTGTTTCGGCAAAACCAGCCCGAGGCCTACGACTGGGCGCAGCGTTTTGACGAGGACATTGCCGAACGCATTGCCGAGGGCCACCACGACGGCATGTTGGGCTACGAAACGCTGGGGGCCGACGCCCTGCTCGCCATTCCCACGCCCGAGCACTACCTGCCGCTGCTCTACGTGCTGGCCCTGCAGCGCGAGGGCGAGGCTGTGGAGTTCTTCAACGAGGACGTCAGCAGCGCGATCTCGATGCGTTCGGTGCTGATCGGCGCGGCTTGAGTTACCTCAGCGCTTGCGTCGCTGGGTAAAGTCCGGCCACCAGCGCCAGGCATTGGCCAACAGGCAGGCAATGAGCAGCACGCTGTACTCCATGCCGTTGCGGCCTGCACCCACCACGAACCAGCCTGCCTGCCAGTGCACCAGCACGATGCCGCAGCCGTAGATGGAAACGAACACCAGGCACAGCGGCGTGATCATCCGCCGGAATCCCAGCAGCAGCACGGGTGCCGCCGCCAGTTCAAAGGCCGTGACGAACCAGGCGATGGCCAAGCCGAAGGGCAAGCCGGCGCCGTCGAGGAAGGTGCCGAACGGCGCCACGCCGCCGTCGAGCAGTCGTACCAAACCGTGCACGAAAACCAGCGTGGCGACGACGATGCGAAGCACCGCCAAGGCCACGTCGGCACGGCCTGAACTTGCGGCGGAACGGGACATGCGCTCTCCAGCGGTTGGCGTGACCGAAGGATAACGCCGTTCGATGGCGCGCGCAGCCGCGGCGCTGGCTGCGGCGGGAATGCTAGGCTCTGCGCATTAGCCAGCGGATTACGCCATGACTGAAAACGCCCTCTTCGTCGTGTTCCTGCCGCTGGCCCTGGGCGTGGCCATGGCCGGGCTGGGACTGCACCTGACGCCGGCCGATTTCCGCCGCGTGATGGCCATGCCGCGGGCAGTGGTCGTGGCGCTGGTGGTGCAGACCGTGCTGCTGCCACCGCTGGCTTTCGCCATCGCGCGGGCGTTTGCGCTGCCCGGTGAACTGGCCTTGGGCCTGGTGCTGCTGTCGGCCTCGCCCGGCGGCGTCACGGCTAATATCTTCAGCCACTTGGCGCGCGGTGACGTGGCGCTCAACGTCAGCCTGACCGCTATCAACAGCGTGCTGGCGCTGCTCACACTGCCGCTGTGGACCACGCTGGCGCTGTCGGTGTTCCTGAGTGATGCCGGCAGCGTGCCGCCGCCCACCGGCAAAGTGGTGGAAGTGGCGCTGCTGGTGGTGCTGCCGGTGCTGCTGGGCATGGCCTTGCGGCGCGCCAGCCCGCGGCTGGCGGACGCGGCGGAAAAGCCGGTGCGCGTGCTGTCGTCGCTGCTGCTGGGCGTGCTGATCGCACTGGCGTTCGCGTCCCAGTGGCAGCTGCTGAGCCAATACGCGCCGCTGGTAGGCATGGCCTGCCTGCTGTTCAACATCGTCAGCCTGGGCTCGGGCTACCTGGCGGCCAAGGCGGCACGGCTGGCGGAGCCACAGGCGATTGCCATCAGCTTCGAAATTGGCATCCACAACGGCACCCTGGCCATCTACATCGCGTTTGAAGTGCTGGAGCGGGCGCAGGCCGCGATTGCGCCGGGCCTGTACTCGCTGAGCATGTACCTCACGGCCGCGGTCTTCACCGCCTGGCTGCTGCACCGGCGGCGCAAGGCATGAGCAAGGCCTACGACCGCCGCTATTTCGACACCTGGTACCGACAGCGCAGCCTGGGCGGCAAGGCCGCACTCACGCGCAAGGTGGCGCTGGCCGTGGCGCTGGCCGAGATGCACCTGGGCCGGCCGCTGCGCAGCGTGCTGGACGTGGGCTGCGGCGAAGGCGCCTGGCGCGCGCCGCTGTTGGCGCTGCGGCCCAAGCTGCACTACATGGGGGTGGATTCCAGCGACTACGCCATCGCCCGCCACGGCCCGCGCCGCAACCTGCACTGGCTGCCGTTCGGCGACCTGGCCGCACTGCCGCTGGCCAAGCCGGTGGACCTGCTGGTGTGCTCAGACGTGATGCACTACCTGGCCGACGACGAACTGCTGCGCGGCTTGGCCGAGTTCCGGCGCTTGTGCCACGGGGTGGCGTACCTGGAGGTTTTCACCGAGGGCGACGACATCATCGGCGACCTCAACGGCATGCATCGGCGCCCCGCCGCGTGGTACCGGCGCGCGTTCGCCAAGGCTGGCTTTCTTGCCGCCGGCTCGCACACGTACTTGAGCCGTGAGCTTGCTGCAGGCGCCACGGCGCTGGAGCTGGCAAGGTAAATCGCGCGGCCTTGGGCGCCAACCGGTAGGCTGCCGCCATGGACCCGACGCCCTACGCCGACCTCACGCCCGACCGCATCCTGGACGCGGTGGAATCGCTGGGCGCGCGCAGCGATGGCCGCGTGCTGGCGCTCAACAGCTACGAAAACCGCGTGTATCGCGTCGGCATGGAAGACGCTCCGGCCCTGGTGGCCAAGTTCTATCGCCCGGGTCGCTGGACCGACGCCGCCATTGGCGAAGAGCACGCCTTCAGCGCGGAGCTGGTGGCCGCCGACCTCTCGGTGGTGGCGCCGATCGCCTACGCGGGGCAGACACTGCACCCCTTCCAAGGGCACCGCTTCGCGCTGTTCCCGCTGCGCGGCGGCCATGCGCCCGAACCCGGCCACCGCGACACGCTGCGCCATCTCGGTCGAGTACTGGGCCGCATGCACGCTGTTGGAGACGGCGCCCGCTTCGCCCACCGCGGCGTCATGGATATCGACAGCCACGGCCACGACCCCATCGACTACCTGCTGGACAAGCACTGGCTGCCGCCTGACTTGGAATCGAACTTCGAGCGCCTGGCCGAAGCCCTGATCGACGCCATGCACGACAGTTGGGACCGCGCCGGGGCCGTGCACACGCTGCGTATCCACGGCGACTGCCATCCGGGCAACATCCTGTGGCGCGAAGACCAGGCGCACTTCGTTGACCTCGACGACACCCTGACCGGGCCGGCGGTGCAGGACCTGTGGATGCTGGCAGGACGCCGCGAAGACGGCGCCGAATCGCTGCGCTGGCTGCTGGAAGGCTACGAGCAGTTCCGCCACTTCGACCGCCGCGAGCTGCACCTGATCGAACCGCTGCGCACCCTGCGCCTGCTGCACTACAACGCCTGGATCGCGCGGCGCTGGCACGACCCGGCGTTCCCGGCCGCCTTTCCCTGGTTCGAAGCGCCGCGCCACTGGGAGACCGTGATCACCCAGA
>JANORD010000200.1:0-4054 GCA_031415095.1 Lysobacteraceae bacterium | reverse complement strand
GTTGAGCGCGCCCTGCACGAAATAGCGGCCAATGCCCGGGATGCCGAACACCTGCTCCACCACCGCCGAGCCGCTGACCACGTTGATCAGCGCCGGGCTCAACCACGCCACCACCGGCAGCAGGCCCGGCCGCAGCGCGTGGAAGAACAGCAGCCGCCACTCCGGCAGCCCGCGGCCGCGCGCGGCGCGCAGGTAGTCCGCGCCCAGCACCTCCAGCATCGAGGCCCGCGTCAGCCGCGCGCAGTAGGCCAGGTTGGGCAGCGCCAGCGCGATGATCGGCAGCACCGCGCTGCGCCAGCCGCCGTCCCAGCCGCCGGCGGGCAGCCACTGCAGCGACACGGCAAACACCAGGATCAGCAGCGGCGCCGCCACGAACTTCGGTATTGCCAGGCCCAGCCCCGCGCCCAGCATCAGCAGCCGGTCGGTCCAGCGCCCTGCACGCAGTGAGGCCCACACGCCCAGCGGCAGCCCCACCGCCAGCGCCAGCAGCAGCGCCAGCGCGCCATTCACCAGGGAAATGGGCAGCGCCGCCGCCAGCAGCTGGTTCACCGTGTAGTCCGGGTACTGGAACGACGGCCCCAGGTCCCCGCGCACCACGTCGGCCAGCCAGTGGCCGTATTGCGAAAGCAGCGGCAGGTCGAGCCGGTACTGCGCCGCAAGTGCCGCTTCCACTTCCGGCGGGGCGGTTTTCTCGGCGTCGAAGGGTCCGCCCGGCGCCAGACGCAGCAGCACGAAGCACAGCGTGGCGAGCAGCCAAAGCGTGATCAACGCCTCGGCCGCGCGCGCAAGAAACCGTCGGAGGGGGGCGGGCATCACCCGAACTGTGCCGCAGCCCCGGCACCCTGTCACGCGCGGCGCAAAGACCCTGCGCGGCGCTGCAAGCGGCCAAATCATGCCCAAACCGCTGCGGCCGCCCCGCGCAGGCTGGTACATTCGCGGGATGCCTGACAACGCCGCCGAACCCTTGGTCCTGATCCGCAACGCCACCGTTTACGCCCCCGAGCCGCTGGGCCTGCGCCAGCTGCTGGTGGGCGGCGGCCGCGTGCTGTGGATCGGCGCCGCCGATGCGCCCGCGCCCACTGGGCTGCCCATGGACACCGTGGACCTGCAGGGCCAGCGGCTGGTGCCGGGCTTCATCGATGGCCACGTGCACGTCACCGGCGGCGGCGGCGAAGGTGGCTACGCCTCGCGCGTGCCGGCTCTGCCGCTCAGCCGCTACACGCGCGGCGGCGTCACCACCGTGGTGGGCGTGCTGGGCACCGATGACCTGGCGCGCAGCACCCGCGAGCTGGTGGCCGGCGTGATGGCGCTGCGCGAGCAGGGCATCAGCGCCTGGGGCCACTGCGGCGGCTATCACCTGCCGCCCGCCACCGTCACCGGCAGCGTGCGGGGCGACATCGCCTTCATCGAATGCCTCATCGGCGTGGGCGAAGTGGCGCTCAGCGACCACCGCTCCAGCCAGCCCACGTTGGACGAACTGATGAAGCTGGCGGCCGAAGCGCACGTGGCCGGCCTGATGAGCGGCAAGGCCGGCATCGTGCACCTGCACCTGGGCGACGGCCCGCGCGGGCTGGCCTTGGTGCGCCAGGCGCTGGACCAGAGCGAGCTGCCTGCGCGCGTGTTCAACCCCACCCATGTGAACCGTCGGCGCGCGCTGTTTGAAGAAGCGCTGGACCTGGCCCGCCGCGGCAGCACCGTGGACATCACGGCCTTTCCGGTGGACGAGGGCGAAGACGCCTGGGACGCGGCCACGGCGCTGCAGCGCTACCTCGCCAGCGATGCGCCGCGCGAGCACGTCACCGTGAGCTCCGATGCCGGCGGTTGCCTGGCCTGCTTCGACGCCCAAGGCCACCTGTGCGGCATGGATATCGGCGAACCGGCCGCGCTCAACGCCACCCTGCGTGAACTGCTGCGCCGCGGCTTGCCGCTCGAACAGGTGCTGCCGGCCTTCACCGCCAACGTGGCGCGGCTGCTGCGGCTCGGTCACAAAGGCCGCATCCGCGTCGGCGGCGACGCCGACCTGGTGGCGTTGGACGCCGACGGCCGCGTCAGCGACGTGATGGCGCTGGGCGCCTGGCACGTGCGCAGCGGCGACGCGGTGCGCGTCGGAACTTTTGAAACGGCCCCGGGCCGAACCACAACCACGCAAGGACGGTAACGTAATGCCCAGCAAGATTCCCGACGGCGGCCAGCGCGGCTGGATCATCCCCATCGGCGGCGCCGAGGAGAAAGAAAACGATCCGGAGATCCTGGCCCGGTTCGTGGAGCTGTGTGGCGGCGAAAACGCCAACATCGTCATCATTCCCAGCGCCAGCCGCCTGCGCGATACCGGCCCGCGCTATGAAGTGATCTTCCGCGAGCTGGGTGCCGGCCACGCCGAGCAGATGGATTTCGACACCCGCCGCGACTGCGAGGAGCCGCATCGCCTGGCGCGGATTGAGCAGGCCAGCGGCATCTTTTTCACTGGCGGCAACCAGCTGCGGCTAACCACCATCCTCGGCGGCACCTCGGTGGCCAAGTTGATCCGCACCCAGAACGCCCGCGGCGTGCACGTGGCCGGCACCAGCGCCGGCGCCGCGGTACTCAGCGAGCACATGATCGCGTTCGGCGAAGAGGGCGGCTCGCCGCGCGCCGGCAGCGTGCGGCTGGCGCCGGGCCTGGGCCTGACCAACCGCTTCATCATTGACCAGCATTTCCGCCAGCGCGATCGCTTCGGCCGGCTCACCTCGGCGCTGGCGTTCAATCCGTTCGCGGTGGGCATCGGCCTGGACGAGGACACCGCGGCCTTCATCGGCCCCGACAACGAGCTTGAAGTGGTGGGCAGCGGCGGCGTCACCGTCATCGACGCCCACGGCCTGCAGTTCTCGTCCATGGACCTGGCCGTGGAGGGCCAGCCGGTGTGCGTGCTGGGCCTCACCGTGCATGTGCTGGTGGCCGGCGCCAGCTTCAACCTGCATACGCGCCGCGCCTCGGCGGGCGCGCTCTCGCACAGCAAGCACTAGGAACCGACTATGCGCATCCTCGAACGCTCGATTTTCGTCGGACCGTCGCTGTACGCGCATTTTCCCGTCATCCGGCTCGAACTGGACCTGGGCGCACTGGAAGCCTGGCCCACCGGCCGCTTGGGCGCCGAGTTCGTGGATGGCTTGGTGGCGGCGTTGCCCAGCTTGGCCGAACACGGCTGCTCGTTCCGCGAGCCCGGCGGCTTCATCCGGCGCATGCGCGAGGACGAAGGCACCTGGCTGGGGCACGTGCTGGAACACGTCGCCATCGAGCTGCAGAACGTGGCCGGCGAAGACGTCACCTTCGGCAAGACCCGCAGCACCGACAAACCCGGCGTGTATTCGGTGGTGTACGAGTACGCGCAGAAAGAGGAGGGCGTAGCCGCCGGTGAACTGGCG
Organism: Lysobacteraceae bacterium; assembly: GCA_031415095.1. Lineage (GTDB taxonomy): Bacteria > Pseudomonadota > Gammaproteobacteria > Xanthomonadales > Xanthomonadaceae > Arenimonas. The sequence continues at coordinate 653 of JANORD010000200.1, read as the reverse complement.
ATCCGCCTGCTGTGCTCGCTGCTGCCCGAGGCGCTGCAGCCCGCCGGCAGCGTGCCCGAAGACTGGCAGTGGGACACCGCGCGCGACGAGTTCATCCGCTACGCGCAGCGGCGCGCGCTGGGCCCGTCCACCGCCTCGCTGGTGCGCGCGGCCGAGGAGCGCGGTATTCCCTGGCTGCGCTTGAACGAACAGTCGCTGGTGCAGCTGGGCCACGGCAAGTACCAGCAGCGCATCCAGGCCACGGTGACCGGCCGCACGTCGCATATCGCGGTGGAGCTGGCCAGCGACAAGGAAGAAACCAACAAGATCCTGGGCTCGCTGGGCCTGCCGGTACCGCGCCAGGAGCTGGTGCAGAGCGAATCGGCGGCCACCCGCGCCGCCCGCCGCATCGGCTACCCGGTGGTCACCAAGCCCTACAACGGCAACCACGGCCGCGGTATTTCCATCGGCCTGCGCACCGACGAGGAAGTCGCGGCCGGCGTCGCGGTGGCGCGCGAACATGCGCGCTCGGTGATCGTGGAAACCTTCCTGGAAGGCGACGACCACCGCCTGCTGGTGGTCAACGGCGAACTGGTGGCCGCCACCCGCCGCACGCCCGGCCACGTGGTGGGCGACGGCGTGCACACGGTCGCGCAGCTGGTGGACGCCGTGAA
>JANORD010000199.1:0-7278 GCA_031415095.1 Lysobacteraceae bacterium | reverse complement strand
GGCGCGGGTCTTTGCGGTGGCTTGACTTGGGTCAGGGAGACTTTTCGGGCACGCGGTGACGATGGCGCCATCCTGAATCGGAGCGTCGTCATGTCCAGCACCCGCAAGCTTTGGATCGCACTCGCGACCCTGCTCGTTGTTTCCTTCTCGGTGCTGCTGTGGGTAGGCGGCGAGATCCACCGGGAAATGCCGCCCATTCCTGAGAAAGTGGCGTCCAACTCGGGCCAGGCGGTGTTCACCCGCGCTGACATCGAGACCGGCCGACAGGTGTGGCAGTCCATCGGCGGCCACCAGCTCGGTTCGGTCTGGGGCCACGGCAGCTACGTCGCGCCCGACTGGACCGCCGACTGGCTGCATCGCGAGGCCGTGGACATCCTGGACCAATGGGCCCGGCGCGACGCCGGCGTCGCCAGCTTCGAAGCGCTGGACGAGCCCGGCCAAGCCGCGCTCACCGCGCGCCTGGCCGACAGCATTCGGGTGAACACCTACGACCCCGCCACCCGCACCATCACCATCAGCGACGAGCGCGCGGTGGCCATCGCCAACGTCTCCGCGCACTACCAGAGTCTGTTCAGCAACGACCCGGTCACGGCCGAGCTTCGCGAAAACTACGCGATGCGCAACAACACGGTGCCCGACGCCGCGCATCGCAAAGCGATGACCGCGTTCTACTGGTGGACGGCCTGGTCCGCCACCACCGAGCGGCCCGGCAAGGACATCACCTACACCAACAACTGGCCGCATGAGCCGCTGGTGGGCAATACGCCGCCGTCGCACCTGTTCCTGTGGACCGTGTTCAGCATCCTGTTCCTGCTGGCCGGTATCGCCCTGCTGGGCTGGCACCACGCGGTGACCCATGCGCGCGAAGAAGCGCCGCTGGCGCTGCCGGCGCGCGACCCGCTGGCCAGCATCGTGGTGACGCCGTCCATGCGCGCCACGGCCAAGTACTTCTGGATCGTGATGGCGCTGTTCCTCACCCAGATCCTGCTGGGCGCCATCACTGCGCACTACCAGGTGGAGGGCCAGGAGGCCTACGGCTTCGCGCTCGCCGACATCCTTCCGTATTCGCTGACGCGCACCTGGCACACCCAGCTGGCGGTGCTGTGGATCGCCACCGCGTGGCTGGGCATGGGGCTCTACATCGGGCCGGCCATTTCCGGGCACGAACCGAAGTTCCAGGCCTTGGGCGTACACGTGCTCTGGGTCTGCCTGATCATCATCGTGGTCGGCTCGTTTACCGGGCAGTGGTTCGCGGTGATGCAAAGGCTGGGGTTGGCCAACAACTTCTGGTGGGGCCACCAGGGCTGGGAATACGTGGACATGGGGCGGTTCTGGCAGTGGTTACTGTTCCTGGGCCTGGGCATCTGGCTGGTGCTGGTGGGTCGTTGCCTGGTGCCGGCAATCCGCATGGGCGGCGAGTCGCGTTCGATCACGACCCTGCTGTTCCTGTCCACCGTGGCCATCGGCCTGTTCTACGGCGCCGGCCTGATGTGGGGCGAACACACGCACCTGTCCATGGTGGAGTACTGGCGCTGGTGGGTGGTGCACCTGTGGGTGGAAGGCTTCTTCGAGGTCTTCGCCACCGCAGTCATCGCCTTCCTGTTCACCAAGCTGGGCCTGATCCGGATGCTCACCGGCACCGTGGCCACGCTGTTCGCCACCATCATCTTCATGGCTGGCGGCGTATTGGGCACCCTGCACCATCTGTACTTCACCGGTACGCCGACCGCGGTGATCGCGCTGGGCGCGTCGTTCTCGGCGCTGGAAGTGGTGCCGCTGGCCTACATCGGTGTCGAGGCTTACCACACCTTCAAGCTCGGCCACGCCACGCCGTGGATGCAGCGCTACAAGTGGCCGATCCTGTTCTTCGTGGCGGTGTCGTTCTGGAACCTGGTGGGTGCCGGCCTGTTTGGTTTCCTCATCAACCCGCCGCTGCCGCTGTACTTCATGCAGGGACTGAACCTGACGCCGCTGCACGGGCACACCGCGCTGTTCGGCGTGTATGGAATGCTCGGCATCGGCCTGATGCTGTTCTGCCTGCGCGGGCTCAAGCCCGACGCGATCTGGCCCGAGGCGCCGCTGCGCACCGCGTTCTGGTCGCTCAACATCGGCCTGGTCGCCATGGCGCTGTTCACCCTGCTGCCCATCGGCCTCCTGCAGCTGATCGCCGCCATCGACCACGGCTACTGGTTCGCCCGCTCGGCCGATTTCATGCAGCAGCCGCTGATTGAGATGCTGATATGGATGCGAGTGCCGGGCGACATCATCTTCAGTGTCGGTGCGCTGTCGCTGGCCTGGTTCGTGGCGCGGCTGTGGATCGCGCCGCGCACCGCAGCGGCCACGGACGAGGTAACGGCCGCGGCGGCATGAGCCAGACGTCGGGATCGCCCGCCCTGCCCATGGCGGCGATTGCCGCGGCGCCGCACCGGCTGCTGTTTTTCATTGGCGCCGCCAACGTCCTGGCGGCCATGGCCTGGTGGACCGCCTGGCTGGCGGGTGCGATGCCCGCCGCGCCGGTGCCGGCGGGATGGATGCACGGCTTCATCATGCAATACCAGGTGCTGCCGGCCTTCATCTTCGGCTTCCTGCTGACGGTTTTCCCGCGCTGGATGGGCCAGGCTGAAGCGAGCCGTTGGCACTACGTTCCGGTCGGCCTGGGACTGGTAGTGGGACAGGTGCTGACGCTGTCGGGCCTGGCATTCGGCTCGGGCATGCTGGTGCACGTGGGAGTGCTCAACACCGCGGCGGGCTGGATCGCTGCCATGGTGGTGCTGGCCGGTTGGCTATTCCGGGCGCGCGAAACCCCCTGGCACGCCCTCTCCTGCTTCGCAGCGCTGCTGATGGGCTTGGCAGGGCTGCTTGCGTTCGTCGCCTACCTGCATGCGCCGGATCCGCGGCTGGCATTCGCGATGCTCAAGTTCGGCAGCTTCGGCCTGCTGGTTCCGATCTATGCAACCGTCGCGCACCGGATGTTCCCGTTCTTCGCCGGCAACGTCGTCGCCGGCTACCAGCCCTGGCGTCCGATGGCTTGGCTTGCCGCATTTTGGCCGCTGTGCCTGGCCCATCTGGCGCTGGAGCTGGCCCATGCGCATCACTGGCTGTGGCTGGTGGACGCGCCGCTGCTGGCGCTGGCCAGCTATGCGCTGTGGCGCTGGTGGCCACGGGCGCCGATGCCGGCGCTGCTGCGCGTGCTGTTCATCGGGTTTGCTTGGCTGCCGATCGCGCTGGCGCTGTATCTGGCGCAGAGCGCGTGGTTCGCGGCGACCGGTGAATTCGCGCTGGGCCGCGCGCCGGTGCACGCGCTGTCGGTTGGATTCTTCGGCAGCCTGCTAGTGGCGATGGTGACGCGCGTGACCCAAGGCCACTCCGGCCGGCCGCTGGAGCTGGGCCGCATCCCGGCCGTGGCCTTCATCGGCATGCAGGCGCTGGCGCTGCTGCGCGTGGGCGCAGAACTGATGGCGGACCCTGCGCCCTGGATGCTGGCTGCGGGGCTGGGCTGGCTAGCGGTGTTCGCACCTTGGGTGCTGCGGTCGCTGTGGATCTACGCCACGCCGCGCGCCGACGGCAAGCCGGGCTGAGGGCGCGCCATGATCGAGTTCTACCTGCAGATAAAGCTGGTGCACGTGGCGGCGGTGCTGGCCAGCGCCGGCCTGTTCGCCCTGCGCGGCGCGGCTACGCTGGCCGGCGCGCGCTGGGCCATGGCGGCGCCGCTGCGCTACCTGAGCTACACCATCGACACCGTGCTGCTGACGGCGGCGATGATGCTGCTGACCATGCTCAAGCTCAACCCGTTCGCTGTGCCTTGGCTCGCGGTGAAGCTGGCGCTGCTGGTGCTTTACGTGATCCTGGGCAGCCTGGCCCTGAAACGGGCGCGCAGCCCCCGCGCCCGCGCCGTGTGCTACTTCGCGGCACTGGCGACGATTGGCTTCATGTACTTCGTGGCGCGCGCGCACCATCCGCTGGGCTTGCTGCAAAGCATGGTGTCTTGAGCAGCGATCAGCCCGCGTTTGGGCCTCAGTGGCTCCACTCCACTTGGAACCACGCCTTGAGGGTATCCCGGGCAAAACCATCGCTGCGGAAATCGGCCAGCTTCACCAGACCCACCAGGCCACCGGGAAGCGGGAACCCCAGCGACGCATTCCACTCGCTGCCGTAGTCCGCACCGCCGCGATCGGCGCGGTAGTCGTGCCAGGCCACGGTCCAGGCCAGCTTGTCCTGCAGTCGGCCGCTGCCGAATTTTCCGGTCGCCAGCGCATAGCGATCTTCCAGCCCGTTCACCGGCGTGACCAGGAACTTGTCGGCCCAGCCGTTGAAGGCGTGCAGCGTGGCCAGCGGCGTCTGGAACGCGCTGCGGCCATCGCTGCCCAGGCTTTCCCAGCCCAGCTTGCCGGTGACGGCGCCGCGCGCCAGCGAGGCTTCCGCAAACGCGTAATCCACGTCCAGATCGCGCGGGTTGTTGCCGTAGTCGCGCTGGTTGGCGCCCTCCAGGGCCCAGCCCAGGGTGGACCCGCCGATGCCGCGGCTGCCGGTCCAGCGCAGGCCCATGGATTGCGTGGAGGCGGTGGCCACGTCGCGGTCCTCCACCAGGTAGCCGTAGCCCACCAGCGTTCCCAGCGGCAGCGTCCAGGCCAGGTTGCCCAGGTGGGCGTCGAGGTTGCGCTCGCGCGCCAGCGGGTCGATGGCGTCGTCGCCGCCCACTTTGTGCACGCGGTCGAGCCAGTAGTAGCGCACGACCACGTTTTCAAACGGCTTGGCATCTAGGGCGAGGGCGTCGAAGGTCTGCTCGTTCTGGCGCCAGCCGACGTTGCCGATGAAGCGCTGGTTGTCCAGCACGATGCGCTGACGCCCAACCGCGACGCCGCCGCGGCTACCCCGCCAGCCGACCCAGGCCTGGTTGATCTCCAAGGCGCGCGCGTCCGCGACTGCCGGGAACGTGGTTTCACCGTTGGCGCCGGAGTTGAAGCGGCTGCCCAGTTCGGCAACGCCCTCGCCCTCCAGGCCCAGCGCGAAGCCCGACGCGAAACTGCGGCTCCAGCCCAGGCGCATGCGCAGCGTGTCGGCCGACGCGCTGCGGGCGAACGCATCATCGTCCACGGTTTCATGGCGGTAGCGGGCGTTGGCGGTCCAGGTGCCGGCGGTCTCCGGGGCAGCAATTGCGGCGTGGCTGGACGCACAGGCCAGCGCCATGGCGATGCAACGGTAGAGGTCCATACTGTTTCTCGTAGGCTGCCCGGATCGGCAGTAGTCGAGTTTCCGCAGGCGGTGGCGGCAAAGCCCTGAGGCAGGTCAAGTGGCGGCGAGATGGCGGCGCGGTGCACCAGCGGCCGGAATGGGGCCGCGCCGCGAATGGGGCCGCGCTTGACCTGAATCAGCGACGCAGGGGGAGCGGGCGACGCACGCTGTGGCCATCCACTGACTTCACATCCCTTACCGGAGACCGTAAATGAAAACCCAACTGCTGGCCCTCGCCATCGCCGCCGTCCTGGCCTTGCCCGGCTGCGGCCGTGACAACCCCAACGCCGCGCTCGACAGCCGCGAGGCCGCCGACAAGCCGGCGGCTGAATTGAGCGCCAGCGGCATCCCGGGCGACTTCGGCCCCCCGCAGGGCGAGCCGATCAACGCCATCCTGACCAGCCCGCCGCAGGTTCCGCCGGCCACCGGCCGCACCGCGCCGGCTAAGGTGGTGGTGAACCTGGAAGTGCGCGAAGTGGACATGGAAATCTCCCAGGGCGTCACCTACACGTTCTGGACTTTCGGCGGCACGGTGCCCGGCAGCTTCATCCGCGTGCGCCAGGGCGACACGGTGGAGTTCCACCTCAACAACCACCCCGATTCGAAGATGCCGCACAACATCGACCTGCACGGCGTGACCGGACCGGGCGGCGGCGCCGCTTCCAGCTTCACCGAGCCGGGCCACAGCTCGCAGTTCACCTTCAAGGCGCTCAACGCCGGCCTGTACGTCTACCACTGCGCCACCGCGCCAGTGGGCATGCACGTGGCCAACGGCATGTACGGCCTGATCCTGGTGGAGCCGCCGGAAGGTCTGCCGGCCGTGGACCGGGAGTACTACGTGATGCAGGGTGATTTCTACACCACCCGAAAGTATCGCGAGAAGGGCCACGCGCCGTTCGATATGCAGCGCGCGATCGACGAGAACCCCACCTACGTGCTGTTCAACGGCTCCGAGGGCGCACTCACCGGCGACAACGCACTGCCCGCCAAGGTGGGCGAGAGCGTGCGCATGTACGTGGGCAACGGTGGCCCCAACCTGACCTCGAGCTTCCATGTGATCGGCGAGATCTTCGACAAGGTCTGGTTCGAAGGCGGCACCCACTTCCAGGAAAACGTGCAGACCACCCTGATCCCGGCCGGCGGCGCCGCCATCACCGAGTTCCGCACCGAAGTGCCGGGCAGCTACGTGCTGGTGGACCACGCGCTGTTCCGCGCCTTCAACAAGGGCGCGTTGGCCATCATGAAGGTCGAAGGCGAACCGAACCTGGACGTTTACTCGGGCAAGGAAGTGGATTCCACCTACCTGGGTGACAAGGCCGCGAGCCTGGCGCCCGTCGCCACCGCTGCCGCCGCCGCGAAGGCGGGCACGCTGACCCTGGAGGACCAGGTGAAAGCCGGCGAGGCGCTGTTCGCCGGCACCTGCTCCACCTGCCACCAGCCTGACGGCAAGGGCTTGGCCGGCGTGTTCCCGCCGCTGGCGCAGTCGGACTACGCGGCCAAGGACAACGCCGCCCTCATCAAGGTCGTGCTCAACGGCCTGAGTGGCCCGGTGACCGTGAACGGCCAGGACTACAACTCGGTGATGCCGCCGATGAGCCAGCTGGCGGACGACGAGGTGGCCAACATCCTCACCTACGTCCGGAACACTTGGGGCAACGCCGGCGGCCGCGTGACGGCCGAGGAAGTGGCCAAGGTGCGCGCCGGGACCGAACGCCCGGAAGGCGCGGCGCACTGACATGCGCACGCTCGCTGCCCTGCTGCTGCTGGTGCCTGCGCTGGCCAGCGCCGACCCCGGCTGGGCAACACTGCCGGGCGGCGAGTTCCGCTCGGTGCTGCTCTACGAGGACACCGGCGGCCTGGTGACCGTGGCGCCGTTCGAACTCCAACGCCGGCCGGTGACCAATGCCGAGTTCCTGGCGTTCGTTCGACAGCAGCCGGAGTGGCAGCGCGGGCAGGTGCCGCCGGTGTTCGCCGAAGCGCGCTACCTGGAGCGCTGGACCGGGCCCTTGGAGCCCGGCCCGCAGGCCAAGCCGGCGCAGCCGGTGG
>JANORD010000198.1:0-8699 GCA_031415095.1 Lysobacteraceae bacterium | reverse complement strand
GCTCGACCAGGTGCGCGCGCTCGGCTACGACGAGCGCTTCATCCGCATGTGGGAGTTCTACCTCTGCTATTGCGAAGGCGGCTTCATCGAACGCTCCATCGGCGACGTCCATCTGCTGTTTGCGCGCCCGGACAACCGCCGCGCGCAGTACGTTCCGGCGCCTGAGCCCGCGTGAGCATCCAACGCACCGCCCTGGTGCTGGGCAACGTGGTTGGCTTCCAGGCGGTCTGGCTGGCCAGCATCGCCGGCGCTGGCGCCGGCTACGCATGGACTGGCCCGCTGGCGGCGCTGTTGTTCGCGGCGGCCACGCTGGCCGTTGGCGGCAAGGCGCGCGCCGACCTGCGCCTGCTCGCGGTGGCGCTGCCGCTGGGCTGGCTGCTCGACAGCGCCTTTGCTGCCTCGGGTTGGCTGCTCTACGCCGAGCCCTGGCCTTGGACCTGGGCGGCGCCGGTCTGGATCTGGTCGCTGTGGGTGGGCTTTGCGATGACGCTCAACCACTCCATGGCTTTCCTGCGCGGGCAGCCGTGGCTGGCCGCGGCGTTTGGCGCCCTGGGTGGCCCGCTGGCTTACTGGACGGCGGCGGGAGCGTTTGATGCCGTGAGTTTCGGCAGGCCCGTGTTCTGGGTGCTGCTGGCCTTGGCCCTGGGTTGGGCCGCCATCCTGCCGCTTATCTTCGCGCTGGACCGACGCGTGGGCGCGGCAACCGCCAAGGGCGCGCTGGCATGAGTCCTTGGCTGGCGCTGGCCCTTATCTGGGCCGCCTCTGCGCTGGGCATGGCCGCGCTTTGGGCCTTCGCGCTGCGCGTGCGCAACATCGGCTTCGTGGACGTGGGCTGGGCCGGTCTGATGGCGCTGGCGGCGCTGTTTGCCGGCATCGTCGGCGAAGGCTCGCCGCTGGTGCGCAGCTTGGTGGCGATGTTCGGCAGCGTGTGGGGTGCGCGGCTTTGCCTGCACCTGCTGCACCGCGTGCTCAACGAAGAGGAAGATGGCCGCTACCGTGCGCTGCGCGTGGCGTGGAACGGCAGCAAGTTGCGCTTCTTTGGGTTCTTCCAGATGCAAGCGCTGGTGGTGGTTATGTTCTCGCTGCCGTTCGTGGCGGCGGCGGCCAACCCGCGCCATGCCGCGTCGGTGTGGACCTTGCTGGCCTGTGTGGTTTGGCTGGTTTCAATGGCGGGTGAAAGCCTGGCCGATCGCCAGTTGGCGCGCTTCCGCGCCGACCCCGGTAACCGCGGCACCACCTGCCGCGTGGGACTGTGGGCTTGGTCCCGGCATCCGAACTATTTCTTCGAATGGCTGCACTGGTTCAGCTACGTGCTGCTGGCCGTGGGCAGCAGCTACGCTTGGCTGGCCTGGCTGGGCCCGGTGCTAATGTTCGCCTTTCTCTATCGGGTCAGCGGCATCCCTTGGACCGAAGCCCAGTCGCTGCGCTCGCGCGGCGAGGACTACGCGCGCTACCAGCGCGAGGTCAGCGCCTTCTTCCCCTGGCCGCCGCGCCGTCCATCCTGAGTTACCCGGAGCCACTGTATGTCCCTGATCGACCTGTGCGAGCGCGGCTTGGTGCCAGATGCCCTCACCCGATACGGCATCCGCAGGCTCAGCGCGCAGCGCCTGGCCGACGAAGGCGCCGGCGACCTGGCGGCCGCCGATCTGCGCTTCCGCACGTTGCTCGATGAACTGCGGCAAAGCCCCATCGCCATCGAAACCGCTGCCGCCAACGAGCAGCACTACGAACTGCCCACCCGCTTCTTCGAACTGTGCCTGGGCAAGCGCCTGAAGTACTCGAGCTGTTTCTATGCCACCGGCAACGAGGGTTTGGACGCCGCCGAGGAGGCCATGCTGGCGCTGTACTGCGAGCGCGCCGAGCTGGCCGACGGCCAGCGCATCCTGGAGCTGGGCTGCGGCTGGGGCTCGCTGACGCTGTGGATGGCGCAGCGCTACCCGAACGCGCGCATCACGGGCGTCTCCAATTCCCGGACCCAGCGTGAGCACATCCTGGCCCAGGCCGCCCAGCGCGGTTTGGCCAACGTCGAGATCATCACCTGCGACGTCAACCGGCTGGAGCTGCCGGCCGGCACGTTCCACCGAGCCGTGTCCATCGAGATGTTCGAGCACATGCGCAACTACCAGCACCTGCTGGGCAACGTCGCCGGCTGGCTGGTGCCGGGCGGCAAGCTGTTCGTGCATATCTTCTGCCACCGCAGCCTGATGTACCCGTTCGAAACGCAGGGCGATGACAACTGGATGGGCCGCTACTTCTTCACCGGCGGCCTGATGCCCTCGGCGGACACCCTGCTGCACTTCCAGCGCGACCTGAGCATCGAACAGCGCTGGCTGGTGCCCGGCACCCACTACGAGCGCACGGCCAACCACTGGCTGGAAAACCAGGACCGCAACCGCGACGAGGTGATGTCAGTGCTGACGGCTGCCTATGGCGCCGCCGAAGCGGCGCGCTGGAACCAGCGCTGGCGGATGTTCTGGATGGCCTGCGCGGAGCTGTTCGGCTATGCCGACGGCAACGAGTGGCTGGTGGCGCACTACCGCTTCAGCACTTCACCGTAGCCGACGGGGTGCACTGCGCCGCCGGCGCGGCGGCCGGCGGAGCGGCGGTGCTGGCGCCGGGCTTGCCGGTGGCTACCCGAATACCCTTGGCCTTCATCCACGCGTCGAATTCCGCGGCGGTCATGCGGCGACCGTTCTGGTTCATGTCGAAACGCCAGGGCGTGTTGTCGAACTGGGTCTTGGGAACGTAAGCCCCGGCTGCACCAGCTGCGGGTGCGCTGGCGGCTGCCGGTGCGATGGCTGCAGCCGGCTGGCGCATGCGCGCGGTGAAGGCTGCCAAACTGACGCAGGGAATGGCCGCAGCCGACGGACGCAGCATTTCCGGAGTGGGAACCGTGGCAGGCATGGGCGCCAGCACGGGCGCACCGCAGGGCGAAGCCGCTGCAGCGACGGCGAGCGCCGGAATAAACAGCAGGGTCAGGATTGCGCTGCGGATCATGGCTGGCACCAACGTTTAGGGAATGACTGAAAGCTTAGGCCGGCACTGCGCGCCTTGCAAACAATTTGCAGCAGATCCCCAAAAACGAAGCCCGGCACTAGGCCGGGCTTCGGGTATTGCCGTGAAGACTAGAGATCAGTTCTGCACGTTCAGCTCGGTGCGGCGGTTACGCGCGCGGCCTTCGCTGGTGTCGTTGGTGTCGATCGGGCGCAGCTCACCGAAGCCAACCGGGCCAACCAGACGGGCAGCATCAACGCCCTTGTCGGTCAGGTAGGTGTGCACGGTGGTGGCGCGACGCTCGGACAGACCCTGGTTGTACTCTTCGGTACCGACGGAGTCGGTGTGGCCGGCGACTTCAACCTTCAGCTGCGGGTACTTCTGCAGGATGGCGATGGCCTCGTCGAGGATCACGATGGCTTCGGGGCGCAGGGTGGCCTTGTCGAAGTCAAAGTTCACGCCCTTCAGGTCGATCGTCAGCGGAACCGGGCAGCCGTCCGGGCCAATGGCCTGGCCAGCAACCGAGTCCGGGCACTTGTCTTCGCAGTTGTTCAGGCCGTCACCGTCGTCGTCGAGATCGACGCAGGTCTTGTCAGCCGCGGCCACCGGAACCACCGGAGCGGTGAGGTCGCCGAGCTTGACCATGACGGTCATGGAGGCCAGCAGATCGGTGAAGCGGCTGGAGTCCGGATCAACGATGCTCTGGTCGTCCATGTCAACGCGGGTGCCGAGTTCGGCGCGAAGGGCGTAACGGTCGTAGTCAGCTTCAATACCCACGCCGAGGTTTACGGCAAGGTTGGTGTCGCTGCGCTCGCCCGGGGAGTTCGGGTTCGGGAACGCGTCAAATTCTTCCTCAGCGCGCTGGGCGCCGACGCCGGCGCGCAGGTACGGCCACCACTCGCTGCCTTCCTTGATGAAGTGGTAGCGGGCGTCAAGCGACGCGCCGTACTGGCTGAACAGCAGCTCGCCGGAGTCGAAACCCGGGTTCTGGTAGTTCAGTTCGCCGTCGATGGACCAGTTCGGGGTGATGAACTTACCCATGCCGAGGGTGAAGAACGGGGCGTCCGACGTTGCACGGTCGCCGTCCTGGAAATTCATGCCGCCGCCGCCGGTAACGTACCAACGGTTGTCGAAATCCTGGGCAGCGGCGGTCTGGGAAAGGGCGGCCGCAGCAAGCAGCGCGCAGCACAGCATGTTCTTCTTCATAGCAAGCTCCATATTCGGAAGTGAAACGTCACATTTTTGCGGATCGCACAAACGCACCCGCACGTATCCAACTCATCGCCGGGGGCTACCCGTTAACAGGAAGATAACAAACAAGCCCCGTCAAGGCAAGCGATGGCCTCAAAGGGTGAACAAGTCCACAAATCGATGGATCGGGGTGGCCTCGAAGCGGGAGGTGTCCCCGGTGAGGGCCAGGATCTGGGCCACCTTGCGGGCCGGCAGCTGCCCGGCGATGGCCGACTCGAACTTCTTGAGCAGGACCGGAATGCCCTCGCCCCGGCGCTCCCGGTGGCCGATCGGGAAATCGACCGAGACCCGGCCGGTGGAGCTGCCGTCCTTGAAGAACACCTCGATGGAGTTGCCGATATAGCGCTTTTCCGGGTCGAAGTAGTCCAGGGTGAACTGCGGGTTCTCGGTGACCTGCATCTTGGACCGGAGGGCGTCGATCCGGGGGTCCGCGGCCACCGCGTCGCCGTAATCGTCGGCGCCCAGGCGGCCGAAGATCAGCGGCACCGCCACCATGTACTGCAGGCAATGGTCGCGGTCGGCGTAGTTGGCCAGCGGGCCGGTCTTGTCGATGATGCGCAGGGCCGCCTCCTGGGTCTGGATCAGGATGCGGTCCACCTGGTCGATCTTGCCCGCCAGCTTCGGATGCAGCTGCATGGCGCACTCCACCGCGGTCTGGGCGTGGAATTCGGCCGGGTAGCTGATCTTGAACAGGACGTTTTCCATCACGTAGCTGCCAAACGGGCGCTCGAACTCGAACTCCTTGCCTTGGAACAGGGCGTCGTAGAAGCCCCAGGTCTTCGCAGTGAGCGCGCTGGGGTAGCCGACGCAGCCCTTGACGGCATTGAGCGCATGGGTGACGGCCCGGCGACAGGCGTCGCCTGCGGCCCAACTTTTGCGCGGTCCGGCGTTGGGCGCGTGGCGATAGGTGCGCAGGGCACCGCCATCCGCCCAGCTATGACTGACGGCATTGATGATCTCTTCCTTGCCGCCACCCAGCATGTGGGTGGCCACCGCCGTGGACGCCAGGCGAACCAGGATGACGTGGTCCAAACCGACCCGGTTGAAACTGTTCTTCAGGGCGTACGCGCCCTGGATTTCATGCGCCTTGATGGCCCAGGTGAGCACGTCGCGGACGGTCACCGGCTTGCCGTTCTCGCGCTCGGCCTTGCGGCTCAGGAAGTCACCCACCGCCAGCACGGCGCCCAGGTTGTCGGACGGATGGCCCCACTCGGCCGCGAGCCAGGTGTCGTTGAAGTCGAGCCAGCGCACCTGCACGCCGATGTTGTAGGCCGCCTGCACCGGATCGAGCTCGAAGGTGGTGCCCGGCACGCGGGCGCCGCCCGGCATGGTGGCGCCGGGGACCAGCGGGCCCAGGTGCTTCACGCATTCGGGATGGCGCATGGCAAGCATCGAGCAGGCGAGTGAATCGAGCAGCATGTAGCGCGCCGTGGTGTAGGCCTCCGACGAGCCGATGTAGTAGTCGGTGATGTAGTTGGCGATATCGACCATGGCTTGGTCGGGGTCGGGGCGCTTGGCGGAGCGGATGTCATGCGAGCTCATGGGCGGGCAGTCCGTGCGTGCTGTGGGCGTGAAGAACTGCAGTCTGCCAGAACCCGCCCGCCCGCGTGGGTCGCGCCAGTTGGCTTGTCGCAACCGGCCTTTCCGGGCAAGGTGCAAGCCTTGCCCCACCCTCGCACGACGCCATGACAGACTCGCTATATCCCAACCTCTTCCGGCCGCTGGACCTGGGCTTCTGCACCCTGCCCAACCGGGTGCTCATGGGCTCCATGCACACCGGCTTGGAGGACCATGCCCGGGACTTCCCCAAGTTGGCGGCCTATTTCCGCGAACGTGCCGAAGGCGGCGTGGGCCTGATCGTCACTGGCGGCATCTCGCCCAACCTGGTGGGTTGGCTCAAGCCGTTTGCCGGCAAGCTCAGCTGGCCTTGGGAAGTCCACAAGCACCGCATCGTCACCAATGCGGTGCACGGCGCAGGCGGCAAGATATGCATGCAGATCCTGCATGCGGGCCGCTATTCGGCCCACCCCCTGCTGGTCTCGGCCTCTAACGTGAAGGCGCCCATCAGCCCGCTCACGCCGTGGCGGCTCAATGGCTGGGGCGTGGAGCGGCAGATCAAGGCGTTCGTGAACACCGCCAGGCTGGCCCGCGACGCCGGCTATGACGGCGTGGAGGTGATGGGCTCGGAAGGCTATCTGATCAACCAGTTCCTCTCCGCGCGCACCAACCAGCGCAGCGACGATTGGGGCGGCACCCCCGAAAAACGGATGCGCTTTGCGGTGGAGATCGTCCGCCGCATCCGCGAGGCAGTGGGACCAGACTTCATCCTCATCTATCGGCTGTCGATGCTGGAACTGGTGGAAGGCGGCTCGGCCTGGGACGAAATCGTGCTGCAGGCCAAGGCCATCGAGGCCGCCGGCGCCACGATTATCAATACCGGCATCGGCTGGCACGAAGCGCGGGTGCCCACCATCGCCACCTCGGTTCCCCGGGCCGCGTTTGCCGGGGTCACCGCCAAGCTCAGGCCGCTGGTGGGGCTGCCGCTGGTGGCCACCAACCGCATCAACATGCCCGAGGTCGCCGAGCAGATCCTGGCCGCTGGCCAAGCCGACATGGTGTCCATGGCGCGGCCCCTGCTGGCCGACCCCCAGTGGGTGAACAAGGCGCGCACCGGCCGGCGCGACGAGATAAACACCTGCATCGCCTGCAACCAGGCCTGCCTGGACCACGTGTTCATGAACAAGAAGGCCAGCTGCCTGGTGAACCCGCGGGCCTGCGCCGAAACGGAGCTCAACTATCTCCCCGCTGCTGTGCCAAAGCGCGTCGCCGTGGTCGGCGCGGGCCCGGCTGGGCTGGCCTGCGCCACCGTGGCCGCCGGACGCGGCCACCGGGTAACGCTTATTGATGGCGCCACCGAAATTGGCGGGCAGTTCAACCTGGCCAAGAAGATTCCCGGCAAGGAAGAGTTCCACGAAACCCTGCGCTACTTTGGCCGGCAGCTTGAGCTTTCCGGCGTGGAGCAGCGGCTGGGCGCGCGGGTGGGCGCCGAGGAGCTGCTGGCCGGCGGCTTTGACGAAATCGTGCTGGCCACTGGCATCAGCCCTCGCCAGGTCGAGTTCCCCGGCTCGGACCATCCCAAGCTGCTCAGCTATCTGGACGTACTCACCGGCCGGGTGGTTGCTGGCCGGAAGGTGGCCATCATTGGCGCCGGCGGCATCGGCTTCGACGTGGCCGAGTACCTGGCCCATGAAGGTGACTCGTCCAGCCTGGACACTGCGCGCTGGATGGCCGAATGGGGCGTCGCCGCCAACTTCGAGGGGCCGGGCGGCTTGGCCAAGCCGGTGCCAGAGGCTCCCTCCCGGGCGCTTTGGCTGCTGCAGCGCAGCCCCGGCAAGCCGGGCGCACGGCTGGGCAAGACCACCGGCTGGATCCACCGGGCAGCGCTGAAGGCCAAGGGCGTGCAAGCGCTGGGCGGCGTGGAGTACCTGGGCCTGGACGACGCCGGGCTGCGGATCCGGGTGGACGGACGCGAGCAGCTGCTGGATGTGGACCATGTCGTGGTCTGCGCTGGCCAGGAGCCGCTGCGGGCGCTGGTGGCGCCGCTGCTGGCAGCCGGCCGGCAGCCCCACCTGATTGGCGGCGCTGACGTGGCCGGTGAGCTGGACGCAAAGCGCGCGATCGACCAGGGAAGCCGGCTCGCCGCTTCACTCTAGAAGGCCACCGCCGGCGCCCGTTGGCGCCGGCTTGAGCAATTACTCCAAACAAAATCAAAGGCTTGGCTTCGGCCATTCAGGCGGCGTTCCGCTGCGGCAGGTACCATGCGCCGGTAATCCGGACCCAGGCCTCTGCCTGCGCCGGCAAAATACGGCCTCCCCTGGCGCATCGCCAGGCGGGGTTTCCAGTTGGCGCCAAACCGTACGACGCCCCGACCGGAATGCGAGCCCTGCTCGTCCATCCCCAACACGCCAGGCCGCCGGCCTTCCCCGCCTTCGTTGTTCACGACAGGCTCCCGCAGCGATGCGGGCGGGATACCGCGGCGCAACGGAGCAAGGAGTTCCGCGATGAAGCTGTCTTTTATCCTTTGGCTTGCCCAGATCCTGCCGCAGCCAGCCGCCGACCCGCTGTGCTTGGCCACCACGGTCTACCTGGAAGCCCGCGACCAGTCCGAATTGGGCCAGCGCGCCGTGGCCGAGGTGGCGCTGCGCCGCCGTGACAGCGGCCAGTGGGGGGAGTCCGCCTGCGAGGTGGTCACCGCCCGCCACCAGTTCGCCCCGACCATCGTCAACCCGGGCATGCGCATCAAGCATCTGGAAGCCTGGGAGGCTGCGGTGAAAGTCGCCTTCGAAGCCCAGCATGACTGGACCCTGCCGGCCGGCGAACGCAACGAGGTGGTGCCCGGCGCCAGCCACTTTGCCGCCCTGGACCTGGCCAGCCCATCCTGGGCAAGCTCACCG
>JANORD010000197.1:0-17012 GCA_031415095.1 Lysobacteraceae bacterium | reverse complement strand
GTTCGATCGCTACGAGGAGATCGGCGGACTGCTGAGCTTCGGCATCCCGGCCTTCAAGCTCGAGAAGCACGTCATCCAGACCCGGCGCGGCGTGCTTGAGGCCATGGGCGTGCGCTTCCATCTGGGCGTGGAAGTGGACGCCGCGATGGGCCGGCAGATGATGCGCGACTACGACGCGGTGTTCCTGGGCACCGGCGCCTACACCGCCGTGGACGGCAAGCTGCCCGGGCAAGACCTGCCGGGCGTGCTGCCCGCGCTGCCCTTCCTGGTGGCCAACGCGCGCCGCCTGCTGGGCAAGCCGCACCGCGACGACCCCGCCTTCGACCTGGCCGGCAAGCGCGTGCTGGTGCTGGGCGGCGGCGACACCGCCATGGACTGCGTGCGCTCGTCCCTGCGCCTGGGCGCGGCGGAAGTGACCTGCGCGTACCGCCGCGGCGAAGCCGACATGCCCGGCTCGCGCCGCGAAGTGAAGAACGCGCGCGAGGAAGGCGTGCGCTTCGTGTTCAACCGCCAGCCGCTGGCCATCGAAGCCGGCCTGCGCGTGGACGGCAGCCAGCAGGTGAACGGCGTGCGCCTGGTGGAAACCCGCGCCGCCGCCGGCCGCAGCGGCGCCACCGAACACGTGCCCGGCAGCGAGCAGATGCTTGAAGCCGACGTGGTGATCCTGGCCTTCGGCTTCCGCGCCAGCCCCGCGCCCTGGTGGGCCGAGTTCGGCATCGAGCTTAACGCCGAAGGCCGCGTGCGCACCGACGGCCTGCCCGGCCGCACCGGCCACGCCAAGGTCTTCGCCGGCGGCGACAACGTGCGCGGCGCCGACCTGGTGGTGACCGCCGTGCTCGACGGCCGCGAGGCGGGGCTGGCGATTGCCCGGATGCTGCTGGCCGAAGCAAGGCCATAGATCCCCCGGCATACGCGCGTCCCCCTGTAGGAGGGACTTCAGTCCCGATGCTATTTTTCGAAAAGCATCGGGACTGAAGTCCCTCCTACAGGAGCACCGGGAATGAAGCGAGGACTGCTCTGGTATCTTGCGGCCTTCACCATCAGGACACCCCATGACCGAGCTGCAGGACCTCACCGCGCTCATCCGCGCCAACACTGCCTTGCTGGTGATCGAAACGCCCGACGAGGGCCGGGTGGTGGACCTGTTCCGACACGTGCTGATGAATGTGTGGCGGCCGCTGTACCGGTGGTCCATCACCGAGGGCCTGCGGCGCGTGGACCTGGACGGCGAGGACGCGCCGCTGTCGCCGCCCGATGCCACCACCACCCTGCGCACCATCCGGGCCATGGACCAGCGCGGCATCCACCTGCTGCTCGATTTCCACCCTTACCTGGGCTACGCCACCACCCAGCGCATGCTGCGCGAGATGATCGACCGGCGCGAGTGCAAGGAGCACACGCTGGTGCTGGTGGGCGCGAAGATCGAGCTGCCCGCGGACCTGGAGGCCATGGCGGTGCGCTTCAGCCTGCGCCTGCCCGACGAGATGGCGCTGCTGAAAATGGTGCAGGACGAGGCCGCCATCTACATGCGCGAGCACGGCGGCAAGCGGGTGGAGGTGGACCAGGACGCGCTGAAGGCCATCGTGCGCAACCTGCGCGGGCTGGCCCTGGGCGAAGCGCGGCAGCTGGCGCGGCACCTGATTTTCCGCGATGGCGTCATCAGCGCCAACGACATCCCGGAGTTGGCCAAGCTCAAGTTCGAGCTGCTCAACAAGAGCGGCCACCTTCATTTTGAGTACGACACCGCGCGTTTTTCCGACGTGGCCGGCCTCACGCGCCTGAAGGCCTGGGTGAACCAGCGCCGCGCCGCCTACACCAGCGAAACGCTGCCGGTGGGCCTGGACCCGCCCAAGGGCGTGCTGCTGCTGGGCGTGCAGGGCTGCGGCAAATCGCTGGCGGCAAAGGCGGTGGCCGGCGGTTTCGGAGTGCCGCTGGTGCGGCTGGATTTCGGCACGCTGTACAACAAGTTCCACGGCGAGACCGAGAAGAACCTGCGCGATGCGCTGGCCTCGGCCGAGCAGATAGCGCCCTGCGTGCTGTGGATTGATGAACTCGAGAAGGGCCTGGCCGCGTCGGGCAGCAGCGAGGACGGCGGCGTCTCGCGCCGGGTGCTGGGCTACTTCCTCACCTGGATGGCCGAGCGCAAGAGCCGCGTTTTCCTGGTGGCCACGGCGAACGCCGTGCACGACCTGCCGCCGGAGCTGCTGCGCAAGGGCCGCTTCGACGAGATCTTCTTCGTGGACCTGCCCGACCATGCCGCCCGCGCGGAGATCTTCCGCCTGCACTTGGCCAAGCGCGAAGCTGCCTGGGAAGGCTTCTCGCTGGACAGCCTGGCCGGCGCGGCCGAGGGGTTTTCCGGCGCCGAGATTGAGCAGGCGGTGGTGAGCGCGCTCTACGCCGCCCACGCCGCCGGCACGCCGGTGGACGAGGCGCGCGTGATCGAGGAAGTGCGCGGCACCCGCCCGCTGAGCGTGCTGATGGCCGAACAGGTGAACGCGCTGCGCGAGTGGGCGCGCACCCGCACCGTGCCCGCCGACTGATGCCGCTCTAAAACAGGGGTCAGAGTACTATTTCCGCCGGGCGGCCCTTGGTCTATGTCAGTGGTCTAGGGGGCGGAAATAGTACTCTGACCCCTGTTTTACCTGCTCTAGAGCCAGCGGCGCACGCGCTTGCAATAGTCCAGATACGGCGCGCCGAAGCGCTGCGCCAGATACGTCTCTTCGCGGCCGATCACGTAGTGCTGGATGGCGAACAGCACCGGCCCCAGCGTAAGCAGCGGCCATAGGCTGTTGAAGGCCAGCGTGATGGCCACGTAGGCCAGCGCCATGCCCAGGTACATGGGGTTGCGCGTGTGCCGGTACGCGCCCTCTTCCACCAGCGCGCTGTCGGCGCGCCAGGGCCGCGGGTCGTTGCCGCGGCGGCGGAAGCCGCCCAGCGCGCTTACCAGCAGCCACGCCGCCAGCAGCGCGAAGGCGCCGGCCAGGATGCGCAGCAGCCACAGCAGCGAGGGGCTCACCAGCGCCCAGGGAAACAGCGTGTACTCCAGCGCGATGCCCGCGCCCAGGCCGAGCAGGAAAATCAGCGGCGGTGGGAAGCGGACGCCGGGGGTGGTGGCGGGCTCGGTCACGGCGCGCCGGAGCGTCCGGGTGACACCCAATCCTCCGGCGGCAGTACCGGGCGCTGGTTGGCGCGCAGCAGGGCGCGCTGCGCGGCGAACTCGCCATTTCGGACATAGTCGTCGAAGAAAACGTCCTGGCCGGGCACCCGGGCACCAATCACTGCGAATTGCACCTCGCTTACCTGGGTCATCAGCCAGTAGGACTCGCGCCCACGCTTGCTGGCCTCGGCCTGGTCCTGCACCGTTCCGTGCGAACTGAGCAGGCTGGCGCCGATCGCGACGTCGATGAACGTGCTTTCACTGCGCATCAGCATACGCGCGATCGCCAGGCAATGGTCCAGCAGTTCGCCCTCGGCCTCACGGCAGGGTTGGCTAAAGTTCTGATGGGCACTCAGTGCCGAGGCCGCCGCAAGGTTCATCGCCGCCATGTCGGCCCGTTCCATGCCCTCGATGCCCAAGGGAACGCCCGGTACGGCAACGTCAGGCACCGCGGCGAATCGTTCGCGTAGCTGGCCGAAGGCCAACAGGAACGCAGGTTCATGTCGGCTGGCCTTGGCGCCGCGGGCGGCCGCCTCGAGAAAGCCGGCGCTGTCTTGGGCAATCCATGCAGCGCCCATCAGAGCGACCGCCGTGGCGGCATTGTCGCCATCGAGCTCGGCCAGCCGGACTCGGCGGGCGCGGCATTCGGATTCCTCGTGCGAACCCTTGGCGCACTCATTGAGTCGCACCGAAAGCTGTACCGGGTCGTCCATGAGTGCGCGATTGGCGCTGGCCAGCAGGCGATCGCGTTCGGCAGCCAGCCTGAGTTTGAGCTCCGGAGGGAGACCAGTCGTTTCGGTCTCGTCGGGGTAGCTCAGGAAGATCTCGACGGTGTGCGCCAACACCCAATCCGAAGCCGGCGTGCCGGGCTGCGCGGCGGCCGCGAGGTAGTACTCCACGCTTGCGATCTTCTCCGGCGAGATCTCAGCGGCACGCGCGTTGCCGGCAAACCCCATCAACAGCAGTCCAAACGCGATCCATGCCTTCATACCGTGCACTCCTCAGGAAAGCGTTTGCAGCCACCACGCCCACAGCGGCAGCGTGGCCAGCGACAGCAGGATGCCATAGCCCACCATCGCCGCCGCAAGCGCAGGCGCGAGACGGTGTGATATCGCCAGTGCAGCGGCGGTGACCATAGGCGGCATGGCCGATTCCAGCACCACGGCGTCGCGGGCGATGCCGTCCAGGCCCAGCAGCGGCGCCACGGCGAGGGCCAGCAGCGGCATCGCGGCGAGCTTCAAAACCAATCCCACGGCCAGCGGCTTGAGCTCGTTGCGCGGCAGCCGCAGCTTCAGGCTCAGGCCGATGGCCAGCACCACCAGCGGCAGCAGGGCGTCGGCCAGGTGCTGCAGGCCGGCCGCGATCCAGGCCGGTGGCGCTTCGGGCATCAGCGTGAGGCCGAACACCAGCGCCAGGAACGGGGGAAACGAAACGATGCGGCGCGCCATCGAAGCCGGCGTGGGCCTGGCGTCACCGCCGTAGCGCGCCAGCACGTACAGGCCGAACGTGGACAGGATGAGGAAGGCGCCGAACTGGTCGTAGATGACGGCATACGGCAGCGCCGCCTCGCCCAGCAGCGCGCGCACCAGCGGGTAGCCCAGGAAGCTGGTGTTGCCCAGCGCCACGCACAGCAGCAGCACCGCGTGCTGCGCCGGCTGCAGCTTCAGCAGGCGCGTGATTGCGCCCACCGCCAGGATAGTGGCCACCAGCAGCAACCACGGCACCGCCGCCACCGCCAGCACCTCCGGCCCCAGCACCAACCGCGGCGCATACAGCAGCACCGACGCCGGCAGGCACACGTACAGCACCACCTTGTTGAGCACCTCGGCCGCGTTGTCCGGGAACACGCGCAGGCGCTGGAACAGCAGGCCCAGGGCGAGCATGCTCAGGATCAGGGCGAACGCTTGGAAGGCCATGTGAAACCGCGTTGACGACGTTGCGGTATCTTCGCCCAATCCGACCACGGGAACACGCCATGCGCCACGCCAGCCTCGCACTCGCCTTCGCCCTCACGCTGCTGTCGGGCGCCAGCCACGCCGGCGACCGCGTCACCGGCCTCGCGTTCGCCACCCGCTCCGAGGTGTTCGCGCCCGAAGCCATGGCCGCCACCTCGCATCCGCTGGCCACGCAGATCGCGCTGGACACGATGCGCCAAGGCGGCAGCGCAGTGGACGCGGCCATCGCCGCCAACGCCGCGCTGGGCCTGATGGAGCCAACCGGCAACGGCATCGGTGGCGACCTGTTCGCCATCGTGTGGGATCCCAAGACCAAGCAATTGCAGGGCTACAACGGCTCAGGCCGCTCGCCGAAATCGCTATCGTTGGAGTGGTTCAAGGACAACGGCTACACCGCTATCCCTGCGTACGGTCCGCTGCCGGTGACGGTGCCGGGCGCGGTGGACGGCTGGTTCGCGCTGCACGGGCGCTTCGGCAAGCGCACGATGGCGCAGAACCTGGCGCCCGCGGTGGCGTACGCGCGCAAGGGCCACCCGGTGCACGAGGTAATTGCCTACTACTGGAACCTGAGCGTGCCGCGGCTGTCGAAGTGGCCGGGCTTCAGCGAGCAGTTCACCGTGGACGGCCGCGCGCCGCGCAAGGGCGAGGTGTGGCGCAACCCGAACCTGGCCAACACGCTGGAAACCATCGGCCGCGAGGGCCGCGATGCCTTCTACAAAGGCGACATTGCCCGCACCATAGACGCCTACTTCAAGGCCAACGGCGGCTTCCTGAGCTTTGAGGACCTAGCCGCGCACGAAGGCGAATGGGTGCAGCCGGTGAGCACCAACTACCGCGGCGTGGACGTGTGGGAGCTGCCGCCCAACGGCCAGGGCATCGCGGCGCTGCAGATCCTCAATATTCTCGAAGGCTACGACTTCTCGAAGATTGCCTTCGGCAGCCCCGAGCACGTGCACCTGTTCGTGGAGGCCAAGAAGCTGGCCTTCGCCGACCGCGCGCGCTGGTACGCCGACCCGGCCTTCCATCCGGCGCCGGTGGACTGGCTGATTTCGAAGGACTACGCGGCGCAACGCCGCAAGCTGATCAACCCCGACCGCGCCGCGCTGGCCGTGGACGCCGGCCGCCAGCTCAACCAGGGCGACACCATCTACCTCACCGTGGCCGACAAGGACGGCATGATGGTGTCGTTGATCCAGAGCAACTACCGCGGCATGGGCAGCGGCATGGCGCCACCGGGGCTGGGCTTCATCTTCCAGGACCGCGGCGAGCAGTTCGTGCTCACGCCGGGCCACCCCAATACGTTTGCGCCCGGCAAGCGGCCCTTCCACACCATCATCCCGGCGTTTATCACCCGTGATGGCCAGCCGTGGATCAGCTTCGGCCTGATGGGCGGCGCGATGCAGCCGCAGGGCCACGCGCAGATCGTGATGAACCTGGTGGATTTCGGCATGAACCTGCAGGAGGCCGGCGATGCGCCGCGCATCCACCACGACGGCAGCACCGAGCCGCAGGGGCAGCTGGTGGCGATGAGCGACGGCGGCGTGCTGAACCTGGAGTCGGGCTTTGACTACGCCACGGTGCGAGCGCTGATGGGAAAGGGCCACCGCGTGGAGTTCGCCGACGGGCCGTTTGGCGGCTACCAGGCGATTGCGCGCGATCCGGCCACCGGCATGTACATCGGCGCCAGCGAAAGCCGCAAGGATGGGCAGGCCGCCGGCTACTGAGCGCCGGTCACGCCGGATAGCGCTCATCCACATGCCGCCGCAGCCGCTCCACCGCGGTTTCAATGTCAGCGCAATACGGCAGCACCTGGGCCCAGTCGGCCTGCTTGGCCGCGGCTTCCACCTCGCTGGCGGCTTGCGCCAGCTGCTGCGCGCCCACCAGCCCGGATGCGCCTTTGATCTTGTGCGCCTGGCGCGCCACCTGGGCCAAATCGCCAACGATGCGCGCCGCCTGCAGCTCCAGCAGGTCGGCGTCGGTGGCGGTGAGGAAATCCTGCATCAGCAGGCGCGCCTCGCGGGCATCGCCGCCGGTCAGCGGGTCCAGCGCGCCCGGGTCCAGGGCCAGCGGCTCGCCGTGCGCCTGCGGCAGCGGCGCGGGCGCACGCATATCGCCGGCCAGCGGCAGCGTGTGCGGCAGCCAGCGGCGCAGGCAGGCCACCAGCACCGGGATGCTCACCGGCTTGGACAGGAACTCGTCCATGCCGGCGGCCATGCAGCGCTCGGCTTCGCCCTTGAGCGCGGCGGCTGTTAGCGCGATCACCGGCGTGCGCGGCTGGCCTGACGCGCTTTCTTCACTGCGCATCGCGCGCGCCATTTCGTAGCCGTCCATCTCCGGCATGTGCACGTCGGAAAGGACCAGCGCGTAGCGGCCGGTGCGCCACGCCGCCAGCCCCTGCACGCCATCGTTGGCCGATTCGCTGGCATAGCCGGCCAGCGCCAGCTGGCGCGCCACCACCAGCCGGTTGGTGGGGTGGTCGTCCACGATCAGCACCAGGCTGCGTTCGGCCAGCGCCTGCTCCACCGTGGGCAGCGGCCGCGCCAGGAAGCCCTGGCTGGGCTCGGCCGGCGCATCGGGCTCCAGCTCAGCTTCGTTGCCGCGCGGCACGGTGAGCGTGAGCCGCAGCGTGGTGCCGGCGCCGGGCGTGCTGTCCATTTCTACCTGGCCCTGCATCAGGTCGGCCAGCCGGCGCGAGATGACCAGCCCCAGGCCGGTGCCGCCGAAGCGCCGCGTGGTGCTGCCCTCGGCCTGCTGGAACGGCTGGAACAGCCGCGCCTTCTGCTCGGGCGTGACGCCGATGCCGGTGTCGGTGATGCGAAAACAGACGCGGTCGCTGTCGCCATCGCGGCCCTGCCACTCCAGCGCCGCTTCCACCACGCCCGATTCGGTGAACTTGATGGCGTTGGAGAGGAAGTTGCTGAGTACCTGCCGCAACCGCAGGCCGTCGGCCACGTGGGCGGGGCCGATGCGGTCGTCCACTTCGCACAACAGCACCAGCCCCTTGCTGGAGGCCGAGCCGCTGAAGTTGGCCACGGTGGACTGCAGCAATTTGGGCAATGAAATCGTGCTGGGCGAAAGCTCCAGCCGCCCGGCTTCCACCTTCGAGAAATCCAGGATGTCGCCGATGATCTGCAGCAGCGAGCGCGCCGACTCCTGGATCACCTGCACGGTGCGCCGCTGGTCGTCGTCCATCTTGCTGTGCGAAAGGATCTCGAGCATGCCCGTGACGCCGATCATGGGCGTGCGGATCTCGTGGCTCATGGCCGCCACGAAGCTGGACTTGGCGTCGCTGGCCTCGCGGGCGCGGGTTTCGCTGCTGCGCAGCCGCTGCTCCAGCTGCTTTATCTGGGTGAGGTCCGTGCCCACGGCCAGGTAGCCCACGGTCTTGCCGCTGCCGTCGCGCATGGCCGACGTGGCCAGCAGCACCGGCACGTGGCTGCCGTCCTTGCGCACGAAGGTCCACTCCAGCGGCGGCGAGCCCTGTTCGATGAGGATGGGGATCATGCTGGCGTCGGGCAGCACGCGCTGGTCGCGGGCTTTGGTGAGTTCATCGGCCACGCTCACGGCTTCCTCGGCCAGCATCAGGCGCTCGGCGCTGCGCTTGCCGATCATGTCCTCGGCGCGGTAGCCGGTGAGCCGTTCGGCATACGGGTTGAAGCTCGTGAACTTGCCGTTCAGATCAATGGACATGATGGCCACCCGCGCGGCCGCGAACAGCGAGCGCTGGAACACCTCGCGCTCCTGCAGCGCCGCCCGCACCTGCTCGTTGCGCACCAGCTGCTGGTTCAGCTCGCCCTCGAACTTGCGCACGTCGTCGCGCATGCCCAGGAACACGTCCATCACCTCGCCCAGTTCACCGCTGGGATGGAAGCGCGGCACGGCCTGGTAGTCGTGCCGGCGCATCTGCTGGGCCAGCGCGGTCAGGCTTTCCACGCCCTTGTAGATGTTGCGCACCAGCTTCTGGCCCACCAACGCCACCACGCCCAGGGTGAAGAAGCTCATCAGCGTGCGAATCCACGCCGCCCGGCGCGCGCGCTCTTCCTGGGCGCTCACGCGCTGCTCGGCCTCGATCATCTCCAGGTCGCCCAGGTGCTTGATGCGCGTGGTCACCGGGTCGATGGCCGGATAAAGCTCGGTGTCGGCGAAGCGGCCCAGCGCCACGACGTCCTTGGCTTCCAGGATGCCGTGCAGGGTTTGCGCCGCGGTGTCGGCGCGGATGCGGGCGCGCGCGATCTGCTTGAACAGCTCGCGCTGTTCCACCGTATGCGGCATGCCCTCCAGCGCCGCCCAGTGCTCGCGGATGCGCAGCCGCGCGTTTTCCACCACCTGCACGCCTTCTTCCCAAGCCATTAGGCCGTTTCGGGTCCGGAAGGCGGTGTCTACGATGTCCATGCCGTAGGCGTCCGACACCGCCTTGATGCGACGCATCCCGGCCAGCGAGTCGTCCTTGAGCTGCAGCAGCGCGCGCTGGTTCTGCTGGCGTTCGAACTCGTCGAGCACCAGCACGCCGGCACCCGTGACCAGCAGCAGGCCGAACAGGCCCAGCAGCTGCATGCGGATGCCGAACTTGGGGCGCGCGCGCGGCATGGCCGGGCTAGTGGTGGGTTTGCCGCCAGCGCTGGATGGCGTCGGGGAGCTGTTCACCCGGCACGGGCGCCGAAATCAGGTAGCCCTGGGCGTAGTCGCAGCCCAACTGGGCCAGCAGCTGCCATTCCTCGATCGTTTCCACGCCCTCGGCCACCACGCTGAGGTCTAGCTTGCGGGCCAGGTCCAGGCTGGTTTCGATCATGGCGCGCTTGCGCGGCTGGGTGCAGGCGCCGCTGACGAAGCCGCGGTCTATCTTCAGCGCCGAAAAAGGAATTTGCGAAAGCTGCGACAGCGAGGAATAGCCGGTGCCGAAATCGTCCACGCTCAAACCGAATCCCTTCAGGCGCAGCCGGGCCAGCATGCCCAGGCCGCGCGCCGTGTCGCTCATCACCGAGCTCTCGGTGATTTCCAGCACCACCTGGTCGGGCGCCAGGCCGTGCTCGCGAAGTATGGCTTCGTAGCGATCCGCCACTTCCGGGCCGGTGAGGTTCTGCGCGGAGACGTTGACGGAAATACGCAGGTCCAGCCCGCGCGCCTGCCAGCGCTTCCACCACGCGCACGACTGCACCAGCATCAGGTTGGTGAGTTCATCAATCAGCCCACCGGCCTCCATCACTGGCACGAACACGGTGGGCGGCACCATGCGGCCGTCGGCCATGCGCCAGCGCGCCAGCGCCTCCACGCCCACGATCTTGCCGTTGCTGAATTCGGCCTGCGGCTGGAACCAGGGCTCGATGTCGCCGCGGGCTAGGGCTTCGCGCGCCTGCTCCAGCGTGATCTCCACGTCCAGGTCCACGGCGCCGCCGCCGGCATCGGTTTCGTACACCGACAGCACCGTGGTGAGCTTGCCCGGCGTGAGCGGTTTTTCCACGCAGCCCAGCACCCGCAGGCCCGAGGCATGGGCCATCACCTGCACCGTGTGCAGCAGCGCGGGCTCCATGGCGCTGACCACGGCGATGGAGTGGGCAAGCCGCTCCTGGGCAACAATCCCGATGAACTCCACGCCGTCCATGCCCGGCATATCTAGGTCCACCAGCACCACGTCGGGCTTGGCGGGCAGGGCGCGCAGCAGGTCCAGGGCCTCGAAGCCGTCGGCGGCCTCGTGCAGGTGGGTGATGCCCAGGTCGGCCAGCAGGCGCAGGCCCAGCCGACGCTGGAAGCCGTGGTCCTCCACCAGCAAGATGCACAGCCCTGCCAAACCCATGTCTTTCCCCCCGGAAGCCAGAGACCGACTGTAACCGGCTGCGGTGGACGGCGATAGGGCGCGGCCGTCACATCCGGCAGTCACGGCGCCGGCTGTAGTATTGCGCTAACGACGATGTTTGCCCCTTAGCGAGCCCACTGCCGATGAACCTCCGCCGCCTGCTTCCCGTGCTGCTGGCCAGCGCGCTTTCTACCACGTCCACCACTGCCGCCGACTGGGGGTCCGCTTCGGTGGCCGGTACCGAGATTGCCCCGGGCCAGACCCTGCGCTTCACCCTGTCGGGCGCGCGCGGCTTCGAGGCGGCCTTCATCGAAGTGGCCGTGTTCGTCGCACGCGGCGTGCGCCCGGGCCCCACGCTGTGCATCACCTCGGCCATCCACGGCGACGAAGTGAACAGCGTGGAGATCGCCCGCCGCGTGTTCGCCGGCGTGGACAGCCAGGACCTGGCCGGCATGCTGGTGGTGCTGCCGGCGGTGAACTCCTATGGCTTCCGCACCAAGGGCCGCAACATGCCCGACCGCCGCGACCTCAACCGCGCCTTCCCCGGCAACCTCAACGGCAGCGTCGCTTCCATCGTGGCCGGTGAAGTGTTCGGGCGCGTGATCAAGGATTGTTCCTACATTATCGACCTGCACACCGGCAGCAACCTGCGCACCAACCAGCCGCAGGTGCGGGTGGACGCCAGCAATGCCAAGGCGGTGGAGCTGGCCACCCAATTCGGCGTGGGCATGGTGGTGGCGGGCGAGGGCCCGGATGGCAGCCTGCGCCGGGAGGCCATGAAGCTCGGCATCCCCGCCATCATTTACGAAGGCGGCCCGCCCTACATCTTCGTGGAGCCCGAGATCGCCCGAGGCACCCAGGGCGTGAAAAACGTAATGAGCTACCTGGGCATGACCGATGACCCGCCCAACAGCCAGCCGGCGCAGTGGCTGGAGTCTTCGCGCTGGCTGCGGGTGCCCCAGGGCCAGGGCGGCATCTACCTGCCCACCGTGGGCGTGGGCGATGCGGTGAAGGCCGGCCAACTGGTGGCCACTATCGCCGACCCGGTCACCGACGAAATTCACGAGATCCGCGCCACGGAAGACGGCGTGGTCATCGGCATGTCGCTGCCGCAGGTGGTGCTGTCGGGGTCGGCCTTGCTCCACGTGGGCACGGTGAAGTAGCGGGGCCACGCCCCCCGCCCAATCGGGCTGTGCCTCGGTGTCGTGACGCGACGTTGACGTTGATTACACATTTCCTGCACTTGGGCGGGCGCTAACTCTGCCGGCTTCCAAGGAAGGGAGCCGATGCCACTCCCATGCAGCTGCGTCCTCCCGGCACCATCTGAGGCTACTCGGCGGTTTGGTCTTGCGGTTATCGCGCAGCCAAGAACAACAACGCACGCCGTCACCGGCACTGGGAGTAACAAAATGGAAGCTATGACTGCAGGCCAGTTCTCGCTGGTCTACAACGCTTTTTCGTTTGGTATCGCAACATTCGCGGCTGCAACCATTTTCTTTTGGTTCGGCCGTTCGCAGGTCTCGCATCATTACCGGACCGCGATGACGGTCACCGGCTTGGTCACCTTCATCGCGCTCTACCACTACTGGCGGATCTTCGACAGCTGGGGTGCGGCCTATCAAGTTACTGATGGCGTAGTCACGGCCACCGGCGTGGTCTTTAACCAAGCCTACCGCTATGTCGACTGGCTCCTCACCGTGCCGCTGCTGCTGGTCGAGCTCATCTTGGTGATGCGCCTTTCCCAGTCCGAGACCGTCTCGAAGTCGGTCAAGCTTGGCGGCGCCGCGGCGCTGATGATCCTGCTCGGCTACCCGGGCGAAGTCTCGGGCGGTATCGATTCGACTCGCCTGGTCTGGGGCGCTCTGTCGATGATTCCGTTCCTGTACATCGTCTTTACGCTCTACAGCAGCTTGGGCGAAGCCATCGAGCGGCAGCCTGAGTCCGTGCGTGGCCTCATTCGCCTCGCGCGCAACTTGGTGGTCGTGTCTTGGTTCTTCTACCCGATCGTTTACTTCCTGCCCTTCGCACTGTCGCTGGGCGGCGGCACCACCACGGCCGCCATCGAAGTGGGCTACACCATCGCCGACATCACCGCCAAGGCTGTGTTTGGCCTGGTGATCTACGCGATCGCCGTTCGCAAGTCCGAAGCCGAGGGTTTCAAAGCCTGAAGTTTCGCGCGTAGTCCAAAGCGCGGGGCGGGGCCCGGTTCAACCGGGCCCCGCCTTTCTCCTAACGGAGCGGTTCTGCGAGGCGTCCATGTATAGCTTTGGCGCAACATCCAGCATCAAGCAAGTCGAGCAACGGATGCACGAACTTGTGTCCCAAGGCACCGGCGAGGCCGGCAAGGCCGCCGCCCACCATCTTTCCGCCGGAGGCTCGAGAGTTCGGGCCCATCTGGCGCTACATGCCAGCCAGTCGCTGCAGCGCTCAGGACGCGAGGCCATCGCGGTCGCCGCCGCTTGCGAACTGCTGCACAACGCGTCCCTGGTCCATGACGACCTGCAGGACCGCGATACCCATCGCCGCGGCCAGGAGGCGGTCTGGCGCCGCTTTGGCGACGCTGTCGCCATTTGCGCCGGTGACCTGCTGCTATCCGCCGCCTACGGCGCACTGGCCGGCACCGGGACCAAAGCCGCTGCACTCATTGCCCGCATGCACCAGCGCGTTGGCACCGTGATTGGCGGCCAATGCGACGACCTCGCGCTGCAGGGCGGCCTGCCCAGCTCGCTGCGCAGCTATGAGCACGTGGCCAGCGGGAAGTCGGCGCCTCTGCTGATCCTTCCGCTCGAGTTGGCGTTGGCATTGGCCGGCCGCGAGGATGCCATCGCCACGGCGGTAGAAGCCTGCACGCTGTTCGCAATTGGCTACCAGGTGGCCGACGACCTGGAAGACGTCGAGCGCGACGCCCTCAACGAAGAGCTGAACGTGGTGGCCGTGCTTGCCGCCGCTGGAGAAGAAGACCCCCAACAGTACGCGCGCGACCTGGCCATCCGCCGATTCCGGCAGGCCCACGCCGCGGCAGACGCGCTGCCGATGGGCTGCGGCGGGCTTCTGGCTGCGCAGGCCTTGCATCGCGCGTCGTCACTGTCGGACGCGCTGGCAACCACATGAGCCGCGTGGTGGTGATCGGCGGCGGCTTCGGCGGGATGGCGGCAGCGCTGCGCGCGCGAGCCAAGGGACATGAGGTGACGCTGGTCGACCGCTGCCCGCGGCTCGGCGGCCGGGCCCAGGTTTTCGAGAAAGACGGCTTCCGGCACGACGCCGGCCCCACCGTGCTGACGGCGCCCTTTTTGTTCGATGAGCTGTTCGCGCTGTTTGGCAAGGACATCGGCGACTACGTGCAGATCGTGCCGCTGCCGCTGTGGTACCGGTTCCATTTCAATGATGGCGACACCTTCGACTATGGCGGCGGCATCGAGCAGACCCTGGCCGAAATCCGCCGCATCCACCCGCCGGACGCGGATGGCTACCTGGCGCTGCTGGAGCAGTCGCGCAAGATCTACGACGTGGGCTTCACCGCGCTGGCCGATGCGCCGTTCCACCGGTTCTGGTTCATGCTCAAGCAGGTGCCGCACCTGCTCCGGCTGGGCGCGTATCGCTCGGTGTGGCAGATGGTTTCTCGCTGCGTCAAACACGACAAGATCCGCCAGGCCTTCTCGATCCAGCCGCTGCTGGTGGGCGGCAATCCCTTCGACACCACCAGCATCTACGGGCTGATCCATTTCCTCGAGCGCGCCCACGGCGTGCACTTCGCCATGGGCGGCACCGGCGCGCTGGTGGATGGGCTGGCGCGACTGATGTCCGAACAGGGCATCGAAGTCCAGCTCGATACCACGATCGCCTCCATCGAGGTTGAGAACGGCGCGGTGCGCGCCGTGGTGACCGAGGCCGGGGCCGTGCTTCCGGCGGACCACGTGGTGTCGAACGCCGATCCCGTGCATCTGTACAACAAGCTGCTGCCGCGTTCAGCCACCCAGCTGTCGTCGCGGATCAAGGCCCGGCACAGCGAGCAGTCCATGGGCCTGTTCGTGCTCTATTTCGGCACCAACCGCCAGTATCCCGGCGTGGCCCACCACACCATCTGGATGGGGCCCCGTTATCGCGAACTGCTGGACGACATCTTCCACCGAAAGGTCCTGGCCGAGGACTTCTCGATTTACCTGCACCGCCCCACCGCGACCGACCCGAGCTTTGCGCCCGAGGGCTGCGACAGCTTCTACGCGCTGGTTCCCGTGCCTAACCTCACCGCAGGGATTGATTGGGCCGTGGAGGGGCCGCGCCTGCAGGAGCGCGTCGTCGCCGCGCTGGGTGCCACCCTCCTGCCCGGTTTGGCCGAGACCATCCGCGCAGATTTCTTCATGACCCCGGAGGATTTCGAATCCCGCTATCTGTCGCCCGCCGGCGCCGGCTTTTCGATTGCGCCGCACTTTAGCCAGTCGGCCTGGTTCCGCTTCCACAACCGCGGTGAAGGTCCCCGCAACCTCTATCTCGTGGGCGCCGGAAGCCACCCCGGCGCCGGGCTGCCTGGCGTGCTGTCGTCGGCCAAGGTCGTAGACCAGCTGCTGCCGTCCGCGGCCGAGGAGCTTGCCCGCCGCAGTCCGGAATTGGCACCCGCATGAGCGCCTTGGCGGCGGACCCGCGTGTCGGCATGGAAGCGTCCAGCGCGGCGCGCGACGTACTGCGTCGCCATGGCCGCACCTTCCATTTCGCCAGCCACTTGCTTGGGCCCCGGCACACCGAGCGCGCCGCCACGCTCTATGCGTTCTGCCGCCACGTGGACAACTTGGCTGACGACGCCGACGACCCGGCCGCCGCGCGCCGGGCGCTGGCCGCCGTTGTCAACGCGCTGCGCACGGGCCAGCCGCACGACCCCTGGACCGCGGCCATGCTGTCGCTGCAGGCCAGCACGGGCATGGCCATGGCGCCGGGGCTGGACCTGGTGGCGGGCGTATGCAGCGATCTGGATCCGGTGCGCGTTGAAGATGAAGCCGCGCTGGTTCGCTATGCCTACCAGGTGGCGGGAACCGTGGGGAAGATGATGTGCGCGGTGCTGGACGTCGAGGACCCGCGCGCCTATCCCTTCGCCGTGGACCTCGGCATCGCCATGCAGCTGACGAACATCGCCCGCGACGTCGGCGAGGATGCCCGGATGGGCCGTCGCTACCTACCATCGAGCTGGATTGGCGACGCGCAGCCGGCGGACATCTGCGCGCCAGATCCGGCGCTGCAGCGGGCGCTGTCTGCCGGGACGCAGCGCTTGCTGGCCCTGGCCGAGCGTTACTACGTGAGCGGTGAGTCTGGCCTCGGCTTCCTGCCCCCGCGTGCGCGGCTCGCCATTTTGGCCGCCGCGCGCATGTATCGCGCTATTGGTGGCCGCATTGCCGCCAGCGGCTACCGCAGCTGGGACCAGCGGGCCGTAGTCGGTTCGGCGGCCAAGTCGGGCTACCTCGCGCAGGCGCTTCTGTCTTTTGCGGTCTCGCCGCGGCTGCATCGTCGCGATGCGGTGCATGACGCCTCACTGCAGTTCGCGCTGGCGCCGACGGCGGATACCCATGGCTGACCGCGCCGACCTGGTGGTGGTTGGCGGGGGCTTGGCGGGGCTGTCGCTGGCGATGCGCCTGGCGCAGTCCGGCTACCGCGGCCAGGTGCGCGTGCTTGAGCCGCGCGAGCAGTACATCGACGACCGCAGCTGGGCGTTCTGGACGCCGCGGGGCAAGGCGCTGCCGGTGGCTCCCGCCCACGAATGGAACCAGTGGCTGTTCTCGCGGCCAGACGGCGCCAGCGTGGCGTGCCGTGCCAAAGGCTGGCGCTATGCCTATGTCCGCAGCATCGATTTCTATCGCGCCGCCGTACGTGCGCTTGCCGCTACCCCCAACATCAGGCTGATCCTGGGCGCCCGGGCCAGCGCCGTGGAGAGCGTGGGCGAGGAGGTGATGGTCACCACCAGCGCGGGGCGGCTACACGCGCCGTTTGTGGTGGACACGCGGCCGCCTTCGGCGAGCCAATGGTCCGGCGCGACGCTATTCCAGTGCTTTGCCGGGCGTGAACTGCGGTTGGACCAACCGGGCTTCGACGCCCGCCGCGTCGAGCTGATGACCGACATGCGCTG
>JANORD010000196.1:0-2054 GCA_031415095.1 Lysobacteraceae bacterium | reverse complement strand
CCCATTCGGTGTTTTGCTGGGCCAGGAACGGCAGGAACTTGAGGAAACCCGCCACCGCCGCGCCAGCCACCACGGCGCGCAGCAGCCAGACAAAGCGCTGGCTCGGGTCCCGGCCGCGCAGCCGCGCCCAGCCGCCCGGCAGCAGGGCCAGGCACAGCGGGCTGAACAGCAGCAGGTTCTGGTTGGCGTAGCCGGCCACATGCGCGCTGGCCACCCAGATCAGCGCCATCACCACGCCGGCCGCGCCGGCCACCGTCCAGAACGCCAGCGCGCCCGCCGCCAGGGTGCGCGGCCAGCGCCGGCCGGCCCAAATCACCAGACCGGCCAGGGCCAGGCCAGCGAAGAAAGCCGGCACCTGCAGCCGCGGCGCTTCGTCAGGCGGCTGGCCCACGCGATGTGGCAGCAGCGTCACCTCGCTGCTCACCAGCGGCCGGCCGTCCGCCAGCTTCACTTCGCGCAGCGCATCCCGCAGGCGCATGGGGATGAAGGACTCGTCCCAGCGCGACAGCGGCCGGTCGGCGTAGCCGCCCAGGCCCAGGTGGAAGCCCAGCGCCATCCACGGCGCCGGCGTGGCCAGCCGCACCGATTCCGTGCGGTAAGTGTTGCCCTGCGAGCGTCCGGTGAGCTGCTGCGTCAGCGCGCCGCCCAGGACTTCGTCCAAAGCGTCGCGCACCTTGGTGGAGCAGTTGCTGGTGTAGTAATCGTAGGTGTAGCGGGCGTTCTCCGGCTTTGCGTGCTCGGCAAGCACGGCGGCCAAGCGGGTTGCTTGCGCCGGCGTCAGGTCCAGCCACTGCAGGCCCACGCCGCGCCCCAACTGGTCGTAGCGCGCCAGGTCGCGGTCCAGCGGCAGCGCCACCAGCTGGTACTGCATGCGTCCTTGGACGAAGTTGCCGAAGAAGCCCGGCTCGCCCATGTCGAAGTAGCCGAAGTTGTAGGCCGTCGCCTCGCCGGTGTCGACGTCCGCCACCACGATGGCGTTGTGGCCGAAGCGCTCGAAGAAGATTTCCCCGGGCTCCATGGTCACCACGCCGATGCGCGGCGCGGCCTGCGCCAGGCCCGAAAGCCACAGCAGCGCCAGCGCCAGCCACAGCCGCAGCTCAGTCCGGGGCATGCACGCTCAAGACGAAGTTGTGCACGCGGCGCTGGTCGGCCCGGCCCACGCGGAAATGGAAGCGACCGAGGGCCAGGTTTTCGCCTGTTTCCGGCAAGTGGCCGATGGCGGCCGTGACCAGGCCGCCGATGGTGTCGTATTCGTCATCGTCGAAGCTGGCGCCGAACTGGTCGTTGAAGTCCGAAATCGGCGTGAGCGCGTCCACCATGAACTGGCCGTCGGCCTGGGCGGCGATCAGCTTTTCTTCGTCGGCATCGTCATGCTCATCGTCGATTTCGCCGACGATTTGCTCCAGCACGTCCTCGATGGTGACCAGGCCGGCCACTCCGCCGTGTTCGTCCACCACGATGGCCATGTGGTTGCGCGACAGCCGGAATTCCTTGAGCAGCACGTTCAGGCGCTTGGATTCGGGGATCAGCACCGCCGGGCGCAGCAGCTCGCGCACGCTGCCGGGGCCGCCGTCGCTGACCATGCCGCGCAGCAGGTCCTTGGCCAGCAGGATGCCGAGGATTTC
This sequence comes from Lysobacteraceae bacterium, assembly GCA_031415095.1. GTDB lineage: Bacteria > Pseudomonadota > Gammaproteobacteria > Xanthomonadales > Xanthomonadaceae > Arenimonas. The sequence continues at coordinate 429 of JANORD010000196.1, read as the reverse complement.
ATCCCGGTCCTCGCCGTGCACCGGGAACCGGGAGTGGCCTGATTCCACCACCATGTTCATCAGGTCCATGAACTTGCCGTCGATGGGCAGGGACACCATCTGCGAGCGCGGCACCATGATGTCGCCCACCTGCTGCTCGGAGACCGACAGGGCGCCCTCGAGCATCTTCAGGGTGTCAGCGCCGAGCAGGCCGTTTACCTGGGCGTCGCGCAGGATCTCGATCAGGTCGTCGCGGGTCTGGGGTTCGCCGGAGAAGGCCAGGCTCAGGCGTTCAAGCCACGAGCGGCGTTCCGGCGGACTACTGGGGGAATCTTCGGACATTCGGGGTGGGGCAGGCGCCATACGGCGAAGTCGCCATTGTAACCGCAGACGACGACGCCTTCATTTCACCCCCAGAACCCCCTGTAGGAGGGACTTCAGTCCCGATGC
>JANORD010000195.1:0-3065 GCA_031415095.1 Lysobacteraceae bacterium | reverse complement strand
GACTACATCACCGGCCGGTTCGGCTAAGCCAAGGACGCCACCATGACCCCCAGCAACGACCATATCGTCAAGAGTTTCGACAGCGAGCTCAAGCGCCTGGACGGCGAAATCAAGCGCATGGGCGAAATCGCCATCGCCCAGCTCGATGCCGCCATCGATGTGCTGATCCGCCGGGACAGCAACGCCGCCATGCGCGTGGTCGCCAACGACGAGGCCATTGACGTCCTGGAGCATGAAGTGAGCCATGACGTGCTGCGGCTGCTGGCGCTGCGCCAGCCAATGGCCCGCGACCTGCGCGAGGTGTATGCCGCGCTGCGCATTTCTTCCGACATCGAGCGCATCGGCGACTACGCCGCCAATGTCGCCAAGCGCTCCATCGTGCTCAACCAGACCGCGCCGGTGTCCGCCGCCCGCGGCCTGCCGGGCCTGGCCAAGCTGGCCAACGCGCTAGTGGCCGAGGCGCTGGAAGCCTACCGCCTGCGCGACGCCGACCGCTCCCTGGCCGTGCGCGGCCGCGACGCGGAGGTGGACGCCGAGTACACCGGCCTGTTCCGCGAGCTGCTGACCTACATGGCAGAGGATCCGCGCCAGATCACGGCCTGCACCCACCTGCTGTTCATGGCCAAGAACATCGAGCGCATCGGCGACCACGCCACCAACATCGCCGAGAACACCTGGTTCCTGGTCCACGGCGAACTACCCGCCGGCGAGCGCGAAAAGCGCGACCTGACCGCGCAGTAGTCCCGTCACTGCCCCAAACCTGCCCCCCCCAACCACGGGGGGCACCCGCGGGAGGGACTCCCCTTGTAGGAGGGACTTCAGTCCCGATCGCTCCCTGCGAAGGCTATCGGGACTGAAGTCCCTCCTACCCTACCAGACGCCACAATCACCTGGCCCGGAGGTAGAATGCGCGAGCTCAATGCGTGGTGCGGGAGAGGCTGGCCGAACACGCCAGCGCCGAAGGCGTAACGCCCGTAATCGCTCAGGAACCCGGAACCGTACCGCGCGAGCAACTCTGGAGAGACCGGAACCAGCCGGCGCCGAAGGGGCATGGGGCCAAGCCTGCAGGGTTTGGGCCCAAAACTCTCAGGCAAAAGGACAGAGGGGCACCCCGTGCTGAATGCGCGGCCCGTCCCTTTTGCCTGGAATTGCCATGACCCGCGACAGCCTGATCCAGCTCGAGCACCACGACGCCTTCCTCGAACGCCACATCGGCCCGAACGACGCCGAGATTGCCCACATGCTGGGCGTGGTGGGCCAGGCCTCGCTGGACGCGCTCACCGACGCCATCGTGCCGGCGTCCATCAAGTCCCCGGGCCCGCTGGCCCTGCCCGCGCCGATCACCGAAGTCGAGGCCATCGCCAAGATCCGGAAGATCGCCGACAAAAACCAGGTCTTCCGCAGCTTCATCGGCCAGGGCTACTACGGCACCCACACGCCGAACGTGATCCTGCGCAACATCCTCGAGAACCCCGCCTGGTACACCGCGTACACCCCGTACCAGGCCGAGATTTCCCAGGGCCGCATGGAAGCGCTGATCAACTTCCAGACCCTGTGCGCCGACCTCACCGGCATGGAGATCGCCAACGCCTCGCTGCTGGACGAAGCTACCGCATGCGCCGAAGCCATGACCCTGGCCAAGCGCTCGTGCAAGTCGAAGTCCAGCCTGTTCTTCGTCTCGCGCGGCGTGCATCCGCAGACGCTGGAAGTGCTCAAGACCCGCGCCGAGCCGCTGGGCATCGAGCTGGTGGTGGCCGATGACGCCGATGCCGCCGGAATGGACGTATTTGGCGCCCTGCTGCAGTACCCCGACACCTTCGGCCAGGCGCATGACTACCGGGCCCTGGCCGACGCCATACATGCGCGCGGCGGCCTGGTGGCCGTGGCCACCGACTTGCTGGCGCTTACCCTGTTCGCCGCCCCGGGCGAATGGGGCGCCGACATCGTGGTGGGCAACTCCCAGCGCTTCGGCGTGCCGTTTGGCTTCGGCGGCCCGCATGCCGCCTTCATGGCCTGCAAGGACGCGTTCAAGCGCTCCATGCCCGGCCGCCTGATCGGCGTGTCCATTGATGCCGAAGGCAAGGCCGCCTACCGCCTCACCCTGCAGACGCGCGAGCAGCACATCCGCCGCGAGAAGGCCACGTCCAACATCTGCACCGCGCAAGTGCTGCTGGCGGTGATGGCTTCGATGTATGCCGTGTACCACGGCCCCGACGGCCTCACCCGCATCGCCCGCCGCACGCACCGCCTGGCGACGATCCTGGCCACCGCGCTGCGCGGCGCCGGCGTCACCGTGGGCACCGATTTCTTCGACACCCTGCACGTGGTGGGCGTGGACGCGAACGCGGTGCATGCCAAGGCCGAGGCCGCGCGCATCAACCTGCGCCGGATCAGCGCCAGCAGCCTCGCCATCAGCCTGGACGAAACCAGCACGCGCGAGGACGTGGTGGCCGTGGCGGCGCTATTCGGCGCCAACGCCGACATCGAGGCGCTGGATGCCGCGGCCGCGGATGCGCTGCCCGCTGGCCTGGTGCGCACGTCGAAGTTCCTGCAGCACCCGGTGTTCAACACCCACCACAGCGAGCATGAACTGCTGCGCTACATGCGCCAGCTGTCCGACAAGGACCTGGCAATGGACCGCACCATGATCCCGCTGGGCAGCTGCACCATGAAGCTAAACGCCACCGCCGAAATGATCCCGGTGACCTGGCCCGAGTTCGGCAACATCCATCCGCTGGCGCCCGCCGCGCAGACCACCGGCTACACCCAGCTGATTGAAGAGCTCGAGGCCATGCTGGTGGAGTGCACCGGCTACGACGCCGTGAGCCTGCAGCCCAACTCCGGCGCCCAGGGCGAATACGCCGGCCTGCTGGCCATCCGCGCCTACCACCGCAGCCGCGGCGACCACCAGCGCGACATCTGCCTGATCCCGGAATCCGCCCACGGCACCAACCCGGCCAGCGCGCAGATGTGCGGCATGACGGTGGTGGTGACCCAGTGCGACGCCAACGGCAACGTGGACGTGGAGGACATCCGCCGCAACGCCGAGAAGTACGGCGACCGTC
>JANORD010000194.1:0-4283 GCA_031415095.1 Lysobacteraceae bacterium | reverse complement strand
GTCACCGCGGAGGCGAGCATCGCCTCCTGCTCAGTGGAGCCTTTATTTCGCAGGAGACGACGCTCGCCTCCACGGCGCCCCCGGTGCGGGGCGCTGCGGTTGGCTGATTGGCACCACGGGACGTTCGTCGCGGTTTGCTTGCGCCTGTGGCATCGCGCTACTTCCTGCGGCATCTTTCCTGCCGATCCGGCTTGGTTGAATCGTCGCCTGCTTCGAGGGTCGACCTTGCCCAGCGCGGCGCGTCCCTTCGGACGCTTTTAGGATGCTTCGGCGCAAGTTCGAGTGTGCGGGCCAGTCCCAACTCTTCGCCCTTCCTGGCCAGGAATCCGCAAGAACGGTGTCAGAGTGAATTTCGGAACTCACTCTGACACCGTTCTTAAACGCTTTCGATCCGGTGTGCCCAAGACATCCGGGGCAGCGATCCCCTCTGTGTGGGGAGCGGCGCTGCGACGAAGTCACAATCTAGCGAGCTCAATGCAGACAAGCCCGGCGCTGCGATGAAGCCACAAGTTCGCGCGCTACAGCCGGTCAGCCAACGCCGAGCTTGGCCATCAGCGCGGAGCGGTCGAGGTTTTCGCTGTCGGCGTCGCGGCGGCCGCGGTACTCGAAGCTGCCTGACTCCAGGCCGCGGCCCGACACCACCACGCGGTGCGGGATGCCGATCAGCTCGATGTCGCCGAACATCACGCCTGGGCGCAGACCGCGGTCGTCCATCACCACGTCCAGGCCCGCCTGCTGCAGCTCCGCGTAGAGCGCGTCAGCTGCGGCCACCACGGCCGGGTCGTTCTTCGGGTTGATGATGCAGACGGCAACTTGCCACGGCGCCATTGGCGCCGGCCAGCAGACACCGTTGGCGTCGAAGTTCTGCTCGATCGCGGCCGCGACGATGCGCGACACGCCGATCCCGTAGCAGCCCATGTGCATTACCTGGGCCTTGCCCTCGGCGTCGAGCACGGTAGCTTTCATTGCCTCCGCGTACTTCTGGCCCAGCTGGAACACGTGGCCCACCTCGATGCCGCGGGCGATGCGCAGCGTGCCCTGGCCATCGGGCGACGGGTCGCCTTCCACCGCATTGCGGATGTCGGCCACTTGCGCCGGCTCGGGCAAGTCGCGGCCCCAGTTCACGCCCGAAAGATGGAAGCCCTTGCGGTTGGCCCCGACCACGAAGTCGGCCATCGCGGCCACGGTGCGGTCGGCGATGACCGTGATGGGCTTGAGCGGCTGCAGTGGCCCCAGGAAGCCGGGTTCGCAGCCCAGGTGTTCCAGGATCTCGGCTTCGGTGGCCAGGCGGTACTCGCCCAGGCTGGGCAGCTTGGCCAGCTTGATCTCGTTCACCACATGGTCGCCGCGCACCAGCGCCAGCACGAAGCCCGGTTCGGCCATCAGCGCCACCGATTTCACCGTGCGCTGCAGCGTGGTGCCCATCAGCTTGGCCACCTCTTCGCAGGTGCGCTGCCAGGGGGTGGTCACGTCGGCCATTGCCTCGGCCGGCGCGGGCCGCGCGCCAGGCGCCACGGCTTCGGCCATTTCAACGTTTGCCGCGTACTGGCTGCCGTCCGAAAACGCGATGGCGTCCTCGCCCGAATCGGCCAGCACGTGGAACTCGTGCGAAGCGCTGCCGCCGATGGCGCCGGTGTCGGCGTTCACCGCGCGGAACTTCAGGCCCAACCGGGTGAAGATGCGCGAATAGGCGTCGTACATGGCCTGGTACGTCTGCGCGAGGCTTTCATGGCCCAGGTGGAACGAGTACGCATCCTTCATCAGGAACTCGCGCGCCCGCATCACGCCGAAACGCGGGCGGATCTCATCGCGGAACTTGGTCTGGATCTGGTAGAAATTCACCGGCAGCTGCTTGTAGCTGCGCAGCTCGTTGCGCGCGAAGTCGGTGATCACTTCCTCGTGCGTGGGGCCGTAGCAGAACTCGCCGTCCTTGCGGTCCTTGATCTTGAGCAGCTGGCCGCCGAACTTTTCCCAGCGGCCGGTCTCGTCCCATAGCTCGCGCGGCTGGATGGACGGCATCAGCATCTCGATGGCGCCGGCGGCGTCCATTTCCTCGCGCACCACCGCTTCCACCCGGCGCAGCACCCGCAGGCCCAGCGGGCTCCAGGTGTACAGGCCGGCGGCCAGCCTGCGGATCATGCCGGTACGCAGCATCAGCTGGTGGCTGATGACTTCGGCGTCGGCGGGGGTTTCCTTGCTGGTGTTGAGGTGGAACTGGGAAAGACGCATCGGTTGGCCGGGCCGCAGTAGGGCCGCCATTGTAGCGGCGGCGCGGGCCGGACGCCGGGCGCAGGGCCCGGCGACGCGCGGGTTCAGGCTTCCGGCGGGGCTTTGCAGTAGGCGGTGGCTTGGCGCTCGGCGAGGTCGCGCTCGCTGGCAAGCTCTTCGGGCGTGAGGTCTTCGGGCGTGCCATCGCCATTCTTGTCGCGCTGCAGGGTCTTGCCCGAGTCAAGCAGGGCCAGGTTCACCTTGGAGCGTTCGCAGGCGATGTCGGTCTCGGTTTTCGGGCTGGCCTCGGCGGCCGGCAGCGCCGGGTCGCGCCCAGTCACGTCGTGCGCCTGCGAACCGCTGGATTCGATCTGGGTGTAGACCGACGTGCCGTCGGCATTCTTGGACTTGAACACCGTGGTTTCTTCGGCATGCAGCAGGCCCGGAAGCAGGGCGGCGGACAGGGCGATCAGCAGGATGGGGCGGGACATGGCGGGGCTCCGAAAGCGCGGTGCGCCCATGAAACCACCCCAGCCCCCCGCCCGCAAGGCGCGGGCTATGGACGGTATCCGGGAGCCGCTACACTGCCGCCATGGAACCTTCCGACGAAAACGGCCCGGCCCGCAGCCGCGGCATCTACCTGCTGCCCAACCTGTTAACCACGGGCGGCCTGTTCGCGGGCTTTTACGCCATCCTGGCGGCGGCCAGCGGCAACTATGAAAACGCCTGCATCGCGGTGTTCATAGCCGGCCTGTTCGACGGCCTGGACGGCCGGGTGGCTCGCCTCACTGGCACCACCAGCGAGTTCGGCGTGCAGTACGACTCCTTGGCTGACCTGGTTAGCTTCGGCATGGCCCCGTCCCTGGTGATGTACCACTGGGCCTTAGTGGGCTTCCGGGCCGACGGCCCGGTGCTGGCCAAAGTGGGCTGGGCCGCGGCCTTTTTGTACGCCGCCTGCGCGGCGCTGCGGCTGGCGCGCTTCAACACCCAGGTGGGCTCCACCGACAAGCGCTGGTTCATCGGCCTGGCCAGCCCGGCCGCAGCCGGCCTGGTGGTGTCCTTCGTCTGGGCCATGAACAGCTTTGGCTTCAGCGGTCCGGGCCTGCGCTGGCTGGCCCTGGCGGTCACGGTGACGGCGGGGCTGCTGATGGTGAGCCAGATCAAATACTTCAGCTTCAAGGGCTTTCCCAAAGGCGAGCGGGTGCCGTTTTTCTTCCTGCTGCTGATCGTGCTGGCGTTTGCCGCGCTGTTCATCGCCCAGGCCAAGGGCCTGTTCGCCATCGCGCTGGTCTATGCGCTGTCCGGGCCGGTCTACTGGCTCTGGCTGCGCTCACGGCGCAAGCCCGCGGCATGAGCTGGAGCCCGCAGCAGCAGGCCATGCTGTCGGCAATGGGCTATGTGCTCTATCGGCAGGCGGGCGCGGCACCCTTGGTCGCCAGCGTTGCCGAATCCGTGACGCCGGCGCTGGTTTCTGCGCCCTCGCGCCTGCTTCAGGCCCTGGTCCGTGCCGCTGGCGGCCGCGATGCCTCGACGCTGCCGCTGCCGCCGCTGGAGCAACTGCGCGCCAGCGCCGCGGCCAAGCGGGCGCTTTGGCCGGTCCTGCGGGCCCTGCGCCGCCAGCCCTGACCGGTGAACGCCCGGCCCGCCCCCGGCACCCAGGTGCGGCCGATGTGCCAGTCCGACATCGACGCTGTGTCGGAAATTGAAAAGCGCTCCTACGTTTTTCCCTGGACGCCGGGCATTTTTCGCGACTGCCTGCGCGCCGGCCACCACTGCTGGGTGCTGGAAGCCGGCAGCACCCTGTTGGGCTACGGCGTACTCAGCGCCGCCGCGGGCGAGGCGCACATCCTCAACGTCTGCATCGCGCCCGAGTACCAGGGCCACGGCCACGGCCGCCGGCTGCTGCGCCGTCTGGTGGACCTGGCGCGCTGGCACCAGGCCCACCAGGTGTTCCTGGAGGTGCGGCCGTCCAACCCGCGCGCCATCGAGCTCTATCGCGACGAAGGCTTCAACGAGATTGGCCTGCGCCCGAACTACTACCCCGCCGCAAAAGGCCGCGAAGACGCCATCGTGAT
>JANORD010000193.1:0-18119 GCA_031415095.1 Lysobacteraceae bacterium | reverse complement strand
TCGGTGCCGGGACCGGCGAGGTCGCCGCTCAAACCGCTGGATTCAGACTTTTTTTTTGCGCGATTCTCGTAGGCCGCGCGTTTGTCGGCGATCAGCTGGCGCTGGGCGTCGCTGAGCTCGGGGTCGATGATCATGCCGATGGACTTGAGGTGCTCCTCCACCACGCTGCCGATCTCGGCAACGATGGACGGCATATAGACACCACCGGCCTTGAAGTAGCCGCCGCGCGGGTCGAACACCGCCTTCATCTCGTCCACCAGGAAGGTGACGTCGCCGCCCTTGCGGAACACCGCGCTCATGATGCGCGTCAGGGCCACGATCCACTGGAAGTGGTCCATGTTCTTGGAGTTGATGAATACTTCGAACGGGCGGCGCAGCTCGTGCTCGGTGCCGTGGTTGAGCACGATGTCGTTGATGGTCACGTACATGGCGTGTTCCACCAGCGGTGACTTGATCTTGTAGGTGCTGCCGATGAGCACCTCGGGGCGCTCCACCTTCTCGTGCATCTGGATGATGTCGGCGCCGGCGAACTCCACCACTGGCGCGGGCGCGACTAGCGCGGCGGCAGCCTGGGCGGCTTTGTCTTCGGGCTTCTGGACGGCGTAGGACTTGATTTTCTTGCTGATCTTGATGGTCATTGTTCTTTTTATTTTTGCTTATGCGATTCGGTGGGAACTGCCCCCGGAGCCCCCCGCCGCGAGCGGCGGGGGGACGGGTGCGACAATCGGGACAGCCTCAGGCTTTAGCGCTTCCTGGCAACCTTTCGGGCGGTCGTCTTGCGGGCCGCCGGCTTCTTGGCGACCTTCTTCGCGGCTGCCTTTTTGGCGGCCGGTTTCTTGCGGGCCGGCGCCTTCTTGGCAGCGGCCTTGCGGGGCGCGGCCTTCTTGGCGGCGGCCTTCTTCACGACTTTCTTCGGAGCGGCCTTCTTCACGGCCTTCTTCGGGGCAGCTTTCTTGGCCGCCGGCTTCTTGCCGCCGCCCACCTTGGCCTTGACCGCCTTCACGGCCGCCGCTGCGGACTTCTTGGCGCCGTCCACGGCCTTCTTCACGGCCTTGCCAGCGCCGGATTTCTCGGCCTTTTTAATCTGGGCCTTGGCTTTTTTAATCGTCGGGGCCGCGGATTTCTTGGCCGCCTTGATCACCTTGTTGGCCTTGTTGGCGATGGCGCCGCCAATCTCCGACGCCTTGTCGCTGACGCTTCCAGCGGCACTGGAAATGGCCGCCGTCACACCGTTGCCGTTGCTCATACCGCTCTCCTCGTCAATGAAACCGCAGCCGATGCCGCGGGCCAAACAAACTTACCGCGAACTGGCGCCGAATGCGCGCATCGAAATGCACGCGTTCAGGTTTCAGAACTTGCCGTAGTAGCCTTCCTTGAGCGCATCAAACAGGTTGGCAGCGCTATGCAGCTCGCCGTCGTATTCGATTTCCTCGTTGCCGCGCGCCTCCACCACCGTGCCGTCCTCGAGCTCGAAGCGGTAGGTGGTGTTCTCCAGGTCCGACTCCTTCACCAGCACGCCCTGGAAAGCGGCCGGGTTGAAGCGGAAGGTGGTGCAGCCCTTCAGGCCCTGCTTGTGGGCGTACATGTAGATGTCCTTGAAGTCCTCGTACGGATAGTCCGTGGGGACGTTCGCGGTCTTGGAGATCGAGCTGTCCACCCATTTCTGGCTGGCGGCCTGGATGTCCACGTGCGCCTTGGGCGTGATGTCGTCGGCCGACACGAAGTACTCGGGCAGGCGGGTGGCGTCGTCGGTGCCGTAGGGCATGGCCTCGGCGTTCACCAGGGTGCGGTAGGCCAACAGCTCGTAGCTGTATACCTCCACTTTTTCCTTCGACTTCTTGCCTTCGCGGATCACGTTGCGGCTGTAGTGGTGCGCGAACGAAGGCTCGATGCCGTTGCTGGCATTGTTGGCCAGGCTCAGGGAAATGGTGCCGGTGGGCGCAATGGAGCTGTGGTGGGTGAAGCGCGCGCCGTTCTCGGCCAGCTCGTGCACCAGCTCGGGCGCCACTTCGGCCACCCGCTGCATGTAGCGCGAATACTTGGCGTGCAGCACCCGGCCCTTGATGGCCTGGCCCACTTTCCAGCCGTCCTGCTTCATTTCCGGGCGCTGGCGCAGCATCGCGGCGGTGACGGTGAAGTCCTCGTCCATGATCGGCGCGGCGCCCTTTTCCTTGCCCAGCGCCAGCGCCACTTCCCAGCCGGCCACCGCCATTTCGCGGCTCACCTGCTCGGTGAAGGCGACCGAACCGGCCTCGCCGTACTTCATGCGCAGCATCGTCACCGTGCTGCCCAGGCCCAGGAAGCCCATGCCGTGGCGGCGCTTGCGCATGATCTCGTTGCGCTGCTGCTCCAGCGGCAGGCCGTTCACTTCCACCACGTTGTCGAGCATGCGGGTGAACACCCGCACCACTTCCTTGTATTCCTCCCAGTCGAAGCTCGCCTGCTCGGTAAAGGCATCGCGCACGAAGTTGGTGAGGTTGATGGAGCCCAGCAGGCAGGCGCCGTAGGGCGGCAGCGGCTGTTCGCCGCAAGGATTGGTCGCGCGGATGTTTTCGCACCACCAGTTGTTGTTCATCTCGTTCACGCGATCAATCAGGATGAAACCCGGCTCGGCGAAATCATAGGTGGACGCCATGATCCGGTTCCACAGCTGCTGGGCGCGGATATGGCCGTAGATCTTGCAGGCCACCAGGCCGTCGTCGCGGGTGACGTAGTTGTTGCTGTGCGGCCAGTCGCGCCAGACCACCTGCGCCGGGTCGTCCACGTCCACTTCGCTGGCTTCCTTGATGTTCACCGGGAACACCAGCGGCCAGTCGCTGTCGTTTTCAACCGCCTGCATGAACTCGTCGGTGACCAGCAGCGAGAGGTTGAACTGCCGCAGCCGGCCGTCCTCGCGCTTGGCGCCGATGAATTCCTTCACGTCCGGGTGGCTGACGTCGAAGGTGCCCATCTGGGCGCCACGGCGGCCGCCGGCCGAGGACACCGTGAAGCACATCTTGTCGTAGATATCCATGAACGACAGCGGGCCCGAGGTGTAGGCGCCGGCGCCGGCCACGTAGGCGCCGCGCGGGCGCAACGTCGAGAACTCGTAGCCGATGCCGCAGCCGGCCTTCAGGGTCAGGCCCGCCTCGTGCACCTTGCCCAGGATGTCGTCCATGGAGTCGGTGATGATCCCCGACACCGTGCAGTTGATGGTGCTGGTGGCCGGCTTGTGCTCCAGGGCGCCGGCGTTGGAGGTAATGCGGCCGGCGGGGATAGCCCCGCGGCGCAGCGCCCAGAGGAAGCGCTCGTACCAGTACTTCTGCTTCTCGGCCGTGGGCTCGGCCTCGGCCAGGGCCTTGGCCACCCGCTGGTAGGTGTGGTCGATGGTGGCATCCACCGGCTCACCCTTCTTGGTCTTCAGGCGGTACTTCTTGTCCCAGATGTCGTAGGACGCGGGCTGCATCTCGATGCCCTGCGTCTCGGTGTTCTTGACCGCCTCCAGGCGAACCGTGCTCATAGTCCCTTCTTCCTCCCGGGGCACCCCTTCGGTGGGGGTGCCTTTGTGTGAATTCTTATCGGGCCGCGCCGACTTCACGACCCCAAGCCTTGGGGCCGTCCCCCGCTGCCCAACACAAGATGTAGTGGCAGCGGGGGCCAAAGCTACCCCTGCCGGGGGGGTCTGTCAACCGCCCGGAAGCGCCGAAATCGCAGGCACTTCAAGATGTTCCACGGCACTCCCAGACTTGGCCTGAATCGCCATAAACCTGAAACGCAGGGGCGTGGGGCCGCCGGGCGGGCCGTGGAACCAGCGCCGACCCGGCCAGATGGGCGGTTCAGGGCCCCACGGGAGGGGCCGGGCAGCGATCGACGCGGTCGTGATCCAGGCCGCCGCGGCTGATCCAGCACTCGTCCAGAAACGAGCAGTAGCAGATCCGGGCGGTGACCCGGCTGCCGGACTGGAAAGCCTCTCGGATTCGCGGATCCCAGGGCACGGCCAGCAGCACCAGCGACTCATTGGCCGCCAGCACGGTGTTTTCCAGGTCGCTGGCGCTGATCTTGTCCCAGCCATAGCCATGGCCCGGGCCCAGCAGCGCGTCCATCAGCGCCGGGATATCGGCCACGTCACGACCGTCCAGCTGCAGCTGCACGTCGCGCACCAGGGCCGGACCCAGGCCCTTGTTGCGCGCCTCCAGGGCAAACCCTCGGCCCGAAAACGCCGGGCCGGCCGTGACATGCGGCCAAACCATGGCCCGTTCCTGGTTGCGCTGCACGCCCACCTGCATCAACGAAGACAGCATCGCCAGGCCGCTCACCGCCAAGGCGGCCAGCGCGATCCAGAATTCGGGGTCGCGCTTGCGACGCGGCGGCGTGGGCAGCTCTTCGACGGGCAAGTTCATTGTGCTCCACCCTAGCGCAAGCCAACGGGGCTGGGCCAGCCGGGTCCCGGTTACTCTTGTGACGCGCCGTTCGCGCTCCCATCTGCTACCACGCGCCCCCTTACTGAAGCCGGAGAGTCCCCATGCGTTTGCTGCCCGCCGCCGCCTGTCTGCTGCTTGCCGCCGTCGCCGGAGCCGGGGCCAGCCGCTGGCTGTCCGCTCCCGCCAACGCGCCTGCGGCCGGCGCACCGGCCCCCAGCCGCGCGCAGATGGCGCTGGCATCTGCCGCGTCCGCAACCCTGCCCGTCGCCGCGCAGGCCGCCGTGCCCGCGCCCGCCGGCGGGCCTCTGATGCCCTCGCTGGCGCCCATGCTCGAGGGCGTCACCCCAGCGGTGGTGAACATCTACACCCGGCAAGTGGTGCGGGTGCGCAACCCGCTGCAGGAACTGTTCGGGCGCGGTGACCTGCCCCAGCAGCGGCTGGAGCAGTCGCTGGGCTCGGGCGTGATCGTGGACGCCGAGCGCGGCCTGGTGCTCACCAACTATCACGTCATCGAAAACGCCGACGAAGTCTCGGTGACCCTGGCCGATGGCCGCACCCAAGATGCGGAGCTGGTGGGCGCCGACCCCGACACCGACGTGGCCGTGATTCGGATTCCCGCCGACAAACTCACCGCCTTGAACCTGGCCAACTCCAGCGAGCTGCGGGTGGGCGATTTCGTGGTGGCCGTGGGCAATCCGTTCGGCTTGGGCCAGACCGTCACCAGCGGCATCGTCTCGGCGGTGGGCCGCAGCGGGCTGCAGGGTTTGGGCTACCAGGATTTCATCCAGACCGACGCGTCCATCAACCCGGGCAACTCCGGCGGCGCGCTGGTGAACCTGCGCGGCGAGCTGGTGGGCATCAACACCGCCAGCTTCAACCCGCGCGGCAGCGGCGCCGGCAATATCGGCCTGGGCTTCGCCATTCCGGCGAACCTGGCGCGCGAAGTGATGCGCCAGCTGATGGCTTACGGCGAAGTGCGGCGCGGCACCCTGGGCTTGGACAGCGAGGACATCAGCGCCTTCGCCGCGCAGCAGCTGGGCCTGGCCAAGGACCAGCGCGGCGCGCTGGTGGCGCGGGTGTACCGCGGCTCGCCCGCAGAGGCGGCGGGCGTGCGTCCTGGCGACGTCATCACGGCCGCAGGCGGCGAACGCGTGGACAGCGCCCAGGCGCTGCGCAATCTCGAAGGCTTGCTGCCGGTGGACCAGCCGGTGCAGCTGCAGCTGCTGCGCGCCGGCCAGCGACTGGACCTGCAGGCGGTGCTGCGGGCGCAGGCCAAGGAAGTGGACGGCGGCCAGATCGACCCGCGCCTGCAGGGCGCCATCGTGGTGGAACTGCCTGAGCGGTTCCGCCAGCAGGGACTGTTTGGCGTGGTGGCCAGCAAAGTGGCGCCGGGCAGCCGCGCGGCGGCCAGCGGGCTGCGCGCCGGTGACCGCATCGGCCAGATCAACCGCCAGAACGTGACCGACCTGGCGGCCTTCCGTGGCGCCTTGGCAGCACCGCCGCGCGAGCTGGTGCTCAGCGTCGCCCGCGGCAGCCGCTTCGGCTACTTGGTGATGCAGTAGGCCCGGCGCCGGCGTGCGGCGACGGTGTAAGGTAATGGCCTGAACAACGCGGGAGTCCTTCCATGAATCGTTCAAAGACCCAAGACGACAGCCACCTCGACAGCGCCAGGGAAAACCTCGGCGAAGCGCGCGATGCCTTGGCCTCGGGCGTGTCCGATGCGCTGGATGCCGGCGCCGCCGCCGCGCGCGAAGCCAAGGCCGAGCTCGACGAAAAACTGCAGGGATTGCTCGACCAGGGCAAGGCCATGCTGGGCCAGGCCGAAGACCTGATCCGCAGCAAGCCGCTGGCGTCGTTCGGCGTCGCCTTCGCCGCCGGCTACCTGGTGGCCGCGCTCACCCGCCGCAAGTAAGCGCCCCGCCGTGAGCGAACAGGTCCCGCCGACCGAGGCCGGCAAGCTGGGCGAAGACGCGCAGGCGGTGCTCAATGCCGCCCGCGCCACGGCCGGTGCCTACGTCGGCACGCTGCACACGCTGCGCCGCCTGGTCGCTGCCGAAGTGGGCCTGGCGCGCGAAGCGCTGGTGCAGGCGCTGGTGTACCTGCTGGTGGCCACCGTGATGCTGGGCACCGCCTACCTGCTGCTGACCGCGCTGCTCGTCAGCGGCCTGCGCGCGCTGGGCGCGCCGTGGCCACTGGCCATCTTCATTCCGCTGGCGATGAGCGTCGGCGTGGCTGTTTTTGGCCTGGTCCGGGCGCGCGCCGCGCTGAAGTTCACCGACTTCGAGGCGACGCGGCGCGAGCTCAAGCGCGGCTTTGGCATCGGGCTGGATCCGGGGGAGTCGCCGTGAGCCTGGCCGACAAGGTCGCGGCGGTGGCGCGCTGCGAAGCGCAGTGCCTGAGCCAGCATGCAGCGGCCGAAGCCTCGCTGCATCACCTCAAGTCCGAGTTCAAGCGCAGCGCCACCCCGATGCGCATCGTCCTTTCGGGCTTCAGCTTGGGAGTGGCCACCGGCGTCGGGGTGCCGGGGACCGGGGCGCTGGGCTCGGCCGGGGGTCGTTTCGTCACCGGCCCGCTGTTCTCGATGGTGCTCGAATCGGTGCTGCCGGGCCTGCTCGCCGGGTTCACCGCCGCAGCCACGGTGGAAGCCGAGGACGCGGACACGCCAACCGATCCGGACGCCGCCTGACGCGGCGGACACCGCGCCCGCGCTATGCTCCTAGGGTGAATCCCACCCCGCTTGCTCTCAGCCTGGACCTCGACGACACCCTGTGGCCGATCTGGCCTTCCATCGAGCGCGCCGAACAGGCGCTGGACGCCTTCCTGCGCGAGCACTGCCCGCGCACCGCGCAGCGCTACCCCGTGCACAAGATGCGTCGGCTGCGCGAGAAGATCGCGCTGGCGCACCCGGAGTACGCCCATGACTTCACCCACCAGCGCAAGCTGTCGCTGCTGCACGCGCTCAACGAATGCGGCGACGGCGAGCAGCATGCGGAGGCGGCGTTCGAGAGCTTCCACGTCGCCCGCAACCAGGTGGATTTCTATCCGGACGTGATGCCGGCGCTGGCGCGGCTGTCGGCCCGGCTGCCGCTGGCTGCGCTCACCAATGGCAATGCCGACCTCGGCCGCATCGGCATCCAGGGCCATTTCCAGGTGTTCGTCAGCGCCCGCGAACACGGCCACGCCAAGCCCGATACGCCCATTTTCATGGCGACTTGCGCGCGCCTGGGGCTGGCGCCATCGCAGGTGCTGCACATCGGCGACGACCCGCTGCTGGACGTGGTGGGCGCGCGCCGCGCCGGCATGCCCAGCTGCTGGATCAACCGCAAGAAGGAGCGCTGGCCGGTGGACCTGCCGCGCCCCGACCTTGAATTCGCTACGCTGGCTGGGGTGGCGGATTGGTTGGATCAACGCCTCTCCGCCCCTTCAGTTCGTGCCCCGGAGTCGCCATGAGTTTGCCGCCCTGCTTCGCCAGCCCCGACAGCGCCGACGGCACCCTGCCGCTGGTGCTGGTGGACCGCGCCACGCTGCCGGCTTGGCGCGAGCGCCAGCCCGCCGCGGTGCAGGCCTGGCTGCAGGCGCATGGCTTCAGCGCCCAGCCCGGTGCACCGCTGCTGGTGCCCGCCGCCGACGGCACGCCCGACTACGCCCTGGCCGCCATCAGCGACCCGCAGGATCCGCTGGCGCTGGCCCACCTGCCCAGCCTGCTGCCGCCCGGCAGCTATCGCATTTCGCCAACCTCGCCGGCCGCTGTCGAGGCCGGCAGCGCGCTGCTGGCGTGGGGCTTGGGCGCTTATCGCTTCGATCGTTATCTCAAGCCCGGCCGTGCGCCGGCCCGGCTGGTGCTGGAGCCCGCGCAGGCCGAGGCCTCCGAGGCGTATGCCTTGCTCAAGGCCAGCACCCTGGTGCGCGACCTCATCAACACGCCCACCGAACACATGGGTCCCGACGAGATTGAAGCCACCGCCGCGCGCCTGGCGCAGGCCTATGGCGGCAAGCTCACCGTGGTCACCGGCGAGGCGCTGCTTGCTCAGAACTTCCCGGCCATCCACGCCGTGGGCCGCGCCAGCCACCGAGCACCGCGGCTGGTGGAAATCCGCTGGGGCAACCCGGCGCATCCGGCATTGGCCATCGTCGGCAAGGGCGTGTGCTTCGACACCGGCGGCCTGGACATCAAGCCCGCCGACGGCATGCGCAACATGAAGAAAGACATGGGCGGCGCCGCGCACGCGCTGGGCCTGGCGCAGCTGGTGATGGGCCTGCAGCTGCCCGTGCACCTGCAGCTGCTGGTGCCGGCGGTGGAGAATGCCATCGGCCCGAACGCGTTTCGCCCCGGCGAAGTCCTGGCCACGCGCCAGGGCCTGAGCGTGGAAGTGGACAACACCGACGCCGAGGGGCGGCTGGTGCTGTGCGACGCGCTCACCTACGCGGCGGAGTCCAAGCCGGGCTTGATCATCGATTTCGCCACGCTCACCGGCGCTGCGCGCGTGGCGCTGGGTCCGGACCTGCCGGCGCTGTTCGCCAATGACGATGCCCTGGCCGCCGACTACCTCGCAGCCGGCGAGCGCACGCGCGACCCGCTGTGGCGCATGCCGCTGTGGCGGCCGTACCTGAGCTATCTCAAGTCGGGCATCGCCGACCTCGCCAATTCCGGCGCCTCGCGCATGGCCGGCTGCGTCACTGCCGCGCTGTATCTGGAGCGCTTCGTGCCTGAGGGCCAGCCCTGGGCGCACGTGGACGTGTACTCCTGGAACGACAGCGACCGCCCCGGCAGACCCGCGGGCGGCGAGGCCCAGGGCCTGCGTGCGGCCTGGGCCCTGCTCAAGGCCCGCTACCCCAAGTCATGACAAACGGCAGGATGACCCTGCCCTGCCATCGGCTCACAATGCCCTGACCCCCACCGGCGCAGACTGCGCCGGCCTCGTTTTGGAGCCACCCATGGATTCCTCGCAAGACCTGCTCAAGCAGCTGCATATCGATCGCCGCCCGGGCGCGAAAAAGCGCCGCGCCTGGTGGCTGCTGCCGCTGGCCGTGATCGTGGTGTTGGCCATCGGCGCCACGCTACTGATGTCCATGCGACCCACCACCGTGGAGACCGCGATGGCGCGCGCCGCGGCTGAGCTGGGCACGGCCTCGGTGCTCGACGCTTCGGGCTACATCACCGCCCGCCGCATCGCCACGGTGTCCTCCAAGATCACGGGCAAGGTGCTGGAAGTGCTGATCGAAGAAGGCCAGCGCGTGAAGGAAGGCGAAGTGCTGGCCTACCTGGACCCGGCCGACGCCGAAGCCCAGCGCGACCTCGCCGGCGCCCAGGTGGCATCGACGCAGTCGCAGCTGGCTGAAGCCCAGGCCCAGCTCACGCTGGCCGACCAGACCCTCAAGCGCCAGCGTGAACTGGCCGCGGCCAAGCTGGTGTCGGCGTCGTCGCTGGATGCCGCCGTGGCCGATCGCGCTTCGCGCGCTGCGCGCCTGGTGAGCCTGCAGCGCGCCGTGGAAGTGGCGCAAGACCAGCTGGCCATCGCGGCGCTCAGCGTGGACAACACGGTCATCCGCGCGCCCTTCGCCGGCGTCATCGTTGCCAAGGCCGCGCAGCCTGGCGAAATGATTTCGCCCATCAGCGCCGGCGGTGGCTCCATCCGCACCGGCATCGGCACCTTGGTGGACATGGAATCGCTGGAAGTGCAGGTGGACGTGAACGAGGCCTACATCGGCCGCGTGACGCCCAAGATGCCGGTGGAAGCGGTACTCAACGCCTACCCGGACTGGAAGATCCCCGCCGAAGTCATCGCCATCGTGCCCACCGCCGACCGCAGCAAGGCCACGGTGAAGGTGCGCATCGCGCTCAAGTCCAAGGACCCGAGGATCGTGCCCGACATGGGCGTGCGGGTGAGCTTCCTGGACGAAACCACCCCCGACGCGCCGCCGCCGGCCGGCGCCTTCGTGCCCGAGCGCGCGGTGGTGACCGCAGACGGCGCCTCGCACGTGTTCACCGTCACCGACGGTCGCACCACGCGCGTGGCGGTGACCCTGGGCGAGAAGCGCGACACCGACCAGCAGGTGCTCACCGGCCTGAAGGGCGGCGAGACCGTGGTGCTGTCGCCGCCCAAGGGCTTGGGCGACGGCGACCGGGTCGCCACGAAGTAAGGGCCGGCTATGTCCGCTCCCCTGGTGGAAATCCGCGGCCTCACCAAGGCCTACGTGCGCGGCAAGCAGCGGGTGGAAGTGCTGCACGGCATCAACCTGGACATCCCGCGCGGCGATTTCGTCGCGCTGATGGGTCCGTCGGGGTCGGGCAAGACCACCCTGCTCAATCTGATCGGCGGGCTGGATTCGCCCAGCGGCGGCGTGCTCACCGTGGAAGGCCAGCGCATCGACGACCTGGGCAGCGACGAACTCGCCGCCTGGCGCGCCAGCACCGTCGGTTTCATCTTCCAGAGCTACAACCTGATGCCGGTGCTCACCGCGCAGAAGAACGTGGAGCTGCCGCTGCTGCTGGCCGACATGAGCGCAAGCGAGCGTGCGCGCCGCGCCACCGTGGCGCTGAAGCTGGTGGGTCTGGAAGACCGCGCCCGGCACAAGCCCAACGAGCTGTCCGGCGGCCAGCAGCAGCGCGTCGCCATCGCCCGCGCGCTGGTGTCGGACCCGCGCATCCTGATCTGCGACGAACCCACCGGCGACCTGGACCGCAAGACCGCCGACGAAGTGCTGCGCCTGCTGCAGCAGCTCAACCGCGAGTTCGGCAAGACCATCGTGATGGTCACCCACGACCCCAAGGCGGCCGAGTTCGCCAGCCGCACCGTGCACCTGGACAAGGGCACGCTGGTTGATGACGCCCCGGCGCACTGAGGCATGAAGTATTTCGGGCTGATCTGGGCTGGGCTGTTCCGCAAGAAGCTGCGGACCACGCTGACGCTGTTCTCCCTGATCTGCGCCTTCGTGCTGCTGGGCCTGCTGCAGGCGGTGAACTCGCTGTTCTCGGGCGGCGCCGATTTCCTGGGCGCCAACCGCCTGATCACCCAGGCCCGCACCAGCTTCACCCAGCCGCTGCCCATGCGTCTGCTGCCGCAGATCGAAGCGGTGCCGGGCGTGGCGCGGGTGTCGCATTCGCAGTTCTTCGGCGGCGTGTACCAAGACCCGCGCAATTTCTTCCCGCAGTTCGCGGTGAACCCGCAGCGCCTGCGCGACACCTACCCCGAGTGGGTGATGGACGAGGACAGCTGGCGGCGCTTCATCACCACCCGCAACGGCACCATCGTTGGCCGCAACCTGGCCGACAAGTTCGGCTGGAAGGTGGGCGACATCATCCCGCTCAACTCCTTCATCTGGACCAAGACCGACGGCACCCGCGTGTGGGAGTGGGAGGTGGTGGGCATCTTCGACGGCCGCGACGCCGAATGGCAGAAGCGCGCCGGGCTGATGTACCTCAACTACGGCCAGTTCGACGAGGGCCGCGCCGGCGGCAAGGGCCTGGCCGGCGTGTTCGTGGTGATGGTGGACGACCCGCAGGCCTCGGAGCGGGTGTCGGCGCTGATCGACGAAAAGTTCGAGAACTCCTCGGACGAAACCAAGACCCAGAGCGAGCAAGAGTTCCAGCTGGGCTTTGCGCGCCAGCTGGGCGACATCGGCCTGATCGTGAACCTGATCACCAGCGCGGTGTTCTTCTCCATCCTGTTCCTCACCGGCGTCAGCATGTCCCAGGGCGTGCGCGAACGGGTGCCGGAGCTTGCCGTGCTCAAGGTGCTGGGCTTCACCGACCGCTCGGTGATGGCGCTGGTGCTGGCCGAGGCCTTCATGCTGTGCTTCCTGGGGGCACTGGTGGGCATGCTGCTGGCCGGCGTGCTCACCCAGGTGGTGCCGCCCGAGTTCCCGATCGAAACCGACCTGCGGGTGTGGGGCGTGGCGGGCGTGAGCGTGGTGGTGCTGTCGCTGCTGGTGGGCGTGCCGCCGGCGCTGCATGCGCTGCGCATCAAGATCGTCGACGCGCTGGCGGGCCGCTGATGAGCGCATACACCCAGGTTCGCGAGATCGTGATGATGAACCTGCGCAGCGTGCCGCAGCGGCTGGGCGCGTCGCTGGTCATCGTGATTGGCATCGCCGGCGTGGTGGGCGTGATGGTGGCCCTGCTGTCGATGTCGGCGGGCCTGGAAAAAACCCTGAACGGCACCGGCCGCGACGACCGCGTGGTGGTGACCCGAGGCGGCTCCAACGGCGAGCTATCGAGCTTCCTGGACCGCGCCTCGGGCACGCTCATCAAGCAGGACCCTGCCATCGCCCGCGGTGCAGACGGCCTGCCGTTGGCGTCCGGCGAGCTGATTATCATCACGGAAGTGCCGCGCTTCGGGCAGAAGACCGGCGCCAACGTGACGCTGCGCGGCGTGGAGCCCGTGGGCTTCATTATTCGTCCGGAGCTGCGCATCGTGGAGGGCCGGCGGTTCCGCCCCGGCCTGCGCGAGATCATCGTCGGGCAGGCAGCCAGCCGTCAGTTCGAAGGGCTCACGGTGGGCACGCCGCTGCGCTTCCGCGGCTCCACCTGGACCATCGTGGGCGTATTCTCCACCGGCGGCGACGCGCGCGAGTCCGAACTTTGGACCGACGCCGAAACGGCGCAGTCGGCCTTCAACCGCAGCGGCTATTCGTCGATCCTGGCCCAGCTGGCCAGCGTAGACGGCGTGGCGCCGATGAAGGAGCGCCTCGAGGCCAACCCGCAGCTGAGCGTGGACGTGCGGAGCGAGCGCGCGTTCTTCAGCGGCCAGTCCAGCGGCCTCACCGCCATCATCGGCGTGCTGGCGGGCCTGGTGGCGCTGATCATGGCCATCGGCGCCACCTTTGGCGCACTCAACACGATGTACTCGGCGGTGTCGGCGCGCACCGCGGAAATCGGCACATTGCGCGCACTGGGCTTCGGCGCCATGCCGGTGATCGCGTCGGTGATGGCGGAGGCGCTGGCGCTGGCCATTTCTGGCGGCGTCCTCGGCGCGGCGCTGGCCTACGTGCTGTTCAACGGCTACTCGGTAAGCACGCTGGGCAGCGGCTTCACCCAAGTGGCGTTCAAGTTCGCGGTCACGCCCGGATTGGTGATGACCGGGCTGGGCCTGGCGCTCTTCATCGGCTTCGTCGGCGGCCTGCTGCCGGCCATCCGCGCCGCGCGCATGCAGGTCACCTCCGCCCTCCGCGGGCAGTAGCCCCGGGCGCTGGCGCGAGTGCGCGGGGATCTGGCGCCGTCATCACCGTTCTTGGCTCTTTGGCTTCGGTGCACCACGAACTCCGGGGCGACGGCCTCCACACACGTGGTATCGCAGAAGTGAAGGCAGGATGCCGGAACGGCCGGCGTTTGCTGCCATGGATGGCGCTTAGCAAGACGCCGGGCAGCGATCCCACGTGTGTGGGGGCCGGCGCTGCGACAAAGCGACCAACTTGCGGCCGCACACGTGCAACAAGGGAGCGGATAATGCCGCCGTCGCCCTGGAGTCTTTCGTGATCCCTACTGCCCCTGCCCTGCACCGCCCCGGCCTGATGGCCGCCATCGCTTCGTATGTGCTGTGGGGCGTGTTCCCGCTGTACTGGTACCTGCTCAAGCACGTGCCGTCGCTGCAGATCATTTCCCACCGCATCGTCTGGTGCGCGCTGTTCGTGGTGGGCTTCCTGGTGCTGCGCGAAGGCTGGGGCTGGCTGCGCACCGCGCTGTCGCGGCCGCGGGTGGGCTGGATGCTGCTGGCCAGCAGCCTGCTGATCAGCATCAACTGGGGCATCTACATCTGGGCCGTCACCAACGGCCGGGTGGTGGACGCCAGCCTGGGCTATTTCATCAATCCGCTGGTGAACGTGCTGATTGGCGTGCTGGTGCTGGGCGAGCGCCTGAATCGCGCGCAGTGGACCGCCGTGGCCCTGGCCGGCATCGGCGTGCTGTGGCTGGCGCTGCTGCACGGCGACCCGCCGTGGATCGCGCTGGCGCTGGCTTTCAGCTTCGCGTTCTATGGACTCATCCGCAAAGTGGCGAACGTGGACGCGGTGCCAGGCCTGGCGATAGAAAGCCTGATCCTGCTGCTGCCGGCGCTGGTTTGGCTGGGCTGGGCGCAGTCGCAGGGCGTGGGCGCGTTCGGCCAGACCGGCTGGCGCAGCGATGCGCTGCTGGTGTTCGGCGGTGCGCTCACCGCGCTGCCGCTGATTGGTTTTGCCTACGGCGCGCGCCGCATCCCGTATTCGCTGGTGGGCATCCTGCAGTACATCGCGCCCACGCTGCAGCTGATCAGCGGCGTGTGGCTGCTGGGCGAAGACTTCACCCGCACCCAGGCGCTGGGCTTCGGCTGCATCTGGCTGGCGCTGGGCATCTACGCGCTGGACGGCTGGCGGCGCTCGCGGCTGCAGCCGGTGCAGGCCGCGCTGGAGCACTGCGCCGAGCAGGTGCCTTCCTGCGACGGTGCGGCCGCGCCCAAGGAAAGCGAGCGGCCCGTCTAACCCTTCAGGCCGCTCGCGCCTTGGCGCGGGTGATGATCAGCACGCCGGCCAGGATCACCGCCATCGCACCGATCGCACTGGGCTGGGCCCGCTCACCCAGCAGCAGCACGCCCAGCAGCACCGCGATGGGCGGGTTCACGTAGGCATAGCTGGTGGCCAGCGCGGGCCGCACATGATGCAGCAGCCAGACGTAGGCGCTGAAGCCGACGATCGAGCCGAAGGCCGCGAGATAGCCCACCGCCAGCGTGGCGCGCAGCGGCGGCACCTCGGTGATGCGTTCGCCCAAGGCTAGCCCCACGGCGCACATCGCCACGCCGCCGCAGAGCATCTGCGCCGCGGTGCTCATGAAGGGCGCAGGCAAGTCGCGCCCGCGGCTCCACACCGAACCCCAGGCCCAGGCGATCGGCGCCAGCAGCAGCGCCAGCATGCCGCCCGCGCTGGCGCGCATTTCGCTGCCCAGGTTGAGCCACACCACGCCGATGAAACCGATCGCCAGGCCCAGCCATTCGCCGCGACTGGGATGCTCGCGCTTCATGACGCCGAACAGTGCCGCCCACAGCGGCATCGAGGCCACGGCGATCGCCGCCAATCCCGACGACACCGACTGTTCGGCAAAATTCACCAGCCCGTTGCCCAGCAGCATCATGTACAGGCCCATCACCGCGGCGTTGCGCCACTGCGCGCGAGTGGGCGGCGCGTGGCCGCGCCAGCGCAGGAACGCGTAGAAGGCCAGGCTGGCCGCCAGGAAGCGCAGGCTGCCCATCAGGAACGGCGGGTAGCCTTCCAGGCCGACGCGGATGGCGAGGTAAGTGGAGCCCCACACCAGATACACCGACGTCAGCGCCAGGCCGACGGAAAAGGCCGAGGGCGCTCCCGGCTTGGGCAAGTTCATGCGCGCGGGGTCTTGCCGACGGCGGCCGGCGCCGCTTCCGCAGCCAGCAGCGCCTGCTTGCGCGGCAGGCCCCAGCGGTAGCCGCCCAGCGAACCGTCGCCGCGAATTACCCGATGGCAGGGCACCAGCACCGCCACCCGGTTGCTGGCGCAGGCACCGGCCACCGCGCGTGCGGCCTTGGGCGCGTCCAAGCTGGCGGCCAGCTCGGCATAGCTGCGGGTCTCGCCCGCCGGGATGCGCATCAGCGCCTGCCACACCCGCTGCTGGAACGCGGTGCCAATCAGCTCCACCGGCACGCTGGCGTGTTTTTGCGCCAAGGCATCGGCCACCGAGCGCAGGCGCGGCGCCAGGAACTCATCGCGGCCGCTGTCCACGCGCTGCAGCTGCGCCTGCGGGAATTCATCGCGCAACTCACGCTCCAGCGCCGCGGCATCCTCGCCCAGCGCCACGGTGCAAATGCCGCGCGCGGTGGCGGCTACCAGCGCCTGGCCCAGGGCCGTGTCCACCAAGGCATAGCGAATATCCAAGCCAGCGCCGCCGCGGCCATAAACCAGCGGCGGCATGCCCAGGCGCGCCGCGCCGTCTTCGTAAACGCGGCTGGGCGAGCCGTAGCCGGCGTCATAAAGCGCATGCGTCACCGGCTGGCCGCGGCGCAGGCCGCGCTTGAGCGTGGCGAGGCGCCGCTGTGCGAGGTACTCGGCCGGACTCAAGCCGTAATGCTGGCGGAAAAGCCGCTGCAAGTGGCTGGGGCTGAGTCCCACGGCGGCGCCCAGGGCGTCCAGACCCAGCGCCTGCTGGTCGAGCAGGCGGCGGGCGCGTTCGAGACGGGGGTCGGGCTGCGGCGCGTTGGCGAGTTCCATGCGCTCAGGCTAGCCGGCGCGAACCGCGCCGGCTATCCGTATCTTGCGGCGTTGCCTACTGCGCCCAGATCGTGGGCTGGCGCGTCACCGGCAGCACCTGCGCGGTTAGTCCGCGGTCGGCCGACAGCAGGCCCAGCGCGTCGGCCAGGATCGCGGCAGCCTCGCGCAGCAGCGGATCCGGGCGGGTCTTGGCGGCTTCCTCGTCGGCGGCCTGCGAAGCCACGCTGCGCTCGCTGCTGGACAGGCCATCGTCGGCCCGGGCGAGGGAATCCGCGTCCAGTCCAGCGGCCTTGCGGTCGGCTTCGCGCTGCTTGCGCTCCGCCTCCAGCCGGTCGCGCTCGGCGCTGCGCACGCCTTCGTTCAGCGACAGCGTTTTCTTGTCGCGCTCGGCCCGGAACGTAGCCACGTCCTGCGCCCACCAGCTGAACTCGGCATCCTTGGCCACGCGCGCGTCGTGCTTGGCGCGCAGCTGCGGGGCGAGCGCGGCGAAGTTGCCGACATTGGCGTGCGGCGCCTGGGCGATTCGGGTAGCGGGCAGCGCGTTGTCGTAGCTGCTTTCGCCGAAATCGCTAGCGTCCAGGGTCACCGGGAACTGCAGGTCCGGCACCACGCCGGCATGCTGGGTGGTGCCGCCATCGACGCGGAAGAACTGCGCGACCGTGAGCTTGACCTGGCCGAACTTGGCGTCGTCCCTGCGCGGGAACCGGTCCAGGTCAATCAGGCTCTGCACGGTACCTTTGCCGAAAGTGGGCTCGCCGATGATCAGGCCGCGGCCGTAGTCCTGGATGGCGGCGGCGAAAATTTCCGACGCCGAGGCCGAGCTGCGGTTCACCAGCACGGCCAGCGGGCCCTCCCAGGCCACGCCGGTGAGGTCGTCGGCCTGCACGCTGACGCGGCCGCCGGTTTCGCGCACCTGCACCACCGGGCCCTGGTCGATGAACAGGCCGGTGAGCTCCACGGCTTCCACCAGCGAGCCGCCGCCGTTGTCGCGCAGGTCCACGACCACGCCGTCCACTTTCTCGGCGCGCAGTTCGCGCAGCAGGCGGGCGACGTCGGCGGTGGCCGAACGGGCGTCTTTGTCGCCGCGCCGCTTGGCTTCGAAATCCAGGTAGAAGGTGGGCAGTTCGATCACGCCGATGCGGCGGCCGCCGACGTCGATAACGCGCTTCTGCGCCGCCTGCTCCTCCAGCTTCACCTTGTCGCGGATGATGCTCACGCGCTGCGGGGCGATGTCGGTGCCGGCGTCGGCGGGCAGCACGTCCAGTCGCACCTGGGTGCCCTTCTTGCCGCGGATTTTCTCCACCACGTCGTCGATGCGCCAGCCCACCACGTCCACCATCGGGCCGTCGGCGCCCTGGCCCACGGCCACCACGCGATCGCCCGCCTTGAGCTTGCCGCCGGTGCCGGCCGGGCCGCCCGGGACGATGGTGCGGATGACCACGAACTCTTCCTGCCGCTGCAGCACCGCGCCGATGCCCTCCAGCGACAGCCGCATCTGCATGTTGAAGTTCTCGG
>JANORD010000192.1:0-23250 GCA_031415095.1 Lysobacteraceae bacterium | reverse complement strand
GTTTTTTGTTGTTTTGCGCCCCACCCGGGGCTTTTTTTTTCTTTATTCTTTAATTTAATCCCAGCTTTACACCCCCCGGCGCCGGCTGGGGCGGCGGCCCCGCGACCCCCATGAACAACGCCTTCACTCCCCTCCTGGCCGCCCTGTTGGCCGTGGGTTCCGCCCTTGCACCGGCCCTCGCCTTCGGCCAAGCCACCACCGCGGTGGACAGCATCGTCGCCGTGGTGGACGAGGACGTCATCCTGCGCAGTGAACTGGACCGCGCGGTGGCCAATATCCAGCAGCAGTACGCCAGCCAGCCCGAGCAGCTGCCGCCGCGCGACGTGCTCGAGCGGCAAGTGCTGGATCGCTTGGTGTTGATGCGCCTGCAGCTGGTGCGCGCCCAGGAAACCGGCATCCGCGTCAGCGATGGCGAGCTGACCCAGGCCGTCCAGAGCGTGGCCTCGCGCAACCGCCTCACCCAGGACCAGCTGCGCGACCGCCTGGCCGCCGATGGCCTGAGCTATGACGAATTCCGCACCAGCCTGCGCGAGGAAATGGTGGTTGAGCGCCTGCGCCAGCGCTACGTGCAGTCGCGCGTGCAGGTGAGCGAAGCGGAAATCGACCAACTGCTGGCCGTGCGTGCCATCGGTGGCCCGGAAGTGCGGCTGGCCAACATCGTGGTGGCGCTGCCCGATGGCGCCACGGCCGAGCAGGTCGCCACGGCCCGCACCAAGATCCAGGGCATCCGTGACGTCATCAGCCGCGGCGAGCTGGATTTCCGCGCCGCCGCCATCCGCTACTCGGATTCGCAGAACGCACTCGAGGGCGGCGAAATCGGCTGGCGCGCGTACGACGCCATCCCGCCCAACTTCGTCGCCGTCATCCAGAACATGAAGCCCGGCGATGTCAGCGAGCCCCTGCGCGGCCCCAGCGGTTACCAGATCCTGCAGCTGATGGAGACCCGCCAGCAGGGCCAGCAGACCGTCACCGAATTCAGCGCCGAAGGCCTGATGGTGCGCGTCTCGCCCACCCTTCCGGCCGAGGCCGCGCGCCAGAAAGCCGAGGCGCTGCACGCGCGCCTGGCAGCAGGCGAAGATTTCGCCAAGATAGCCCGCGAGAATTCCGACGACAGCCTGACCCGCGCCGACGGCGGCGACATGGGCTGGTTTGTCATCAACGCCTGGGGCAGCGCCATTGGCAACCAGGTCCAGGCACTGGCGGACGGCCAGCTTTCGCAGCCGTTCCAGAGTGAAGTGGGCTGGCACGTGGTGCGCCGCAAGGGCTCGCGCGAGCAGGACGTGACCGAGCAGAACCGCCGCAACCAGGCCCGTGAACTCATCGGCCAGCGCAAGGCCGAAGAAGAGTTCGAGCGCTTCCTTCGCCAGACTCGCTCGGAAGCCTTCGTCGAAAGCCGGCTGGTCGCGGCCGCGCCCTGACGCCGATGCGGACCCGGCTGGCCCTGGTTCCAGGCGAGCCGGCCGGCATCGGGCCGGAGCTTTGCGTGCGGTTGGCGCAGCGCCGGTATGACGCTGATTTCGTTGCCTACGCCGATCCGGGCGCGCTGCTGGCCGCCGCGTCTGCGCTGGGCCTGCCGCTGAGCCTGCGCGAGCCCGGCGCCTCCTGCCAGCCGGGCGAATTGGCCCTGCATCCGGTGCCGCAGGCCCGGCTGACGCGCTTTGGCCACGCCGACCCGGCCAATGCCGCCGCCGTGGTGGAGGCGCTGCTGCAGGCCGGCGCGGCCTGCCTGGCGGGCGAACTGCAGGGCATGGTGACCGGGCCGGTGAACAAGGCCAGCATCAATGCCGGCGGCATCCCTTTTTCCGGGACCACCGAACTGCTGGCCCGCCAGGCCGGCACTGACGTGGTGATGATGCTGGCTAACCCGAAACTGCGCGTGGCGCTGGCCACCACCCACCTGCCGCTGCGCGCGGTGCCCGACGCCATCACCGCCGTGGGCCTCACCCGCACGCTGGAGATCATGCACGCGGCGCTGCAGCGCGACTTCGGCCTGGAAACGCCCCGCATCGCGGTGCTGGGGCTAAACCCGCATGCGGGCGAAGACGGCCACCTGGGCCGCGAAGAAATCGACGTCATCGCGCCGGTGCTGGCCCAGCTGCGCGCCCGCGGCATGGATCTGTTGGGGCCGCTGCCGGCCGACACCACATTCCTGCCGCAAACGCTCGCGGACCTGGATGCGGTGCTGGCGATGTACCACGACCAGGGCCTGCCGGTGCTCAAGCACTCGGGCTTCGAGCAGGCGGTGAACATCACGCTGGGCCTGCCCTACCCGCGCGTCGCCGTGGACCACGGCACGGCGCTGGCGCTGGCCGGCCAAGGCGTGGCGAACCCGTCCAGCCTGTTCGCCGCGGCCAGCCTATGTAGCGCCCTGGGTGCGCGCCGGAGCCCGCCATGAGCGGCTTCAAGGCGCCGCCCAAGAAGAACCTCGGCCAGCACTTCCTGGCCGACCGCCGCTACATCGACCAGATCGTAATGGCCGTGAATCCGAAGCCCGGCGACCGCCTGGTGGAAATCGGCCCGGGCCAGGGCGCCATCACGTTCCCGTTCCTGCGCAAGCACGGCGAGCTGATCGTGATCGAGTTCGACCGCGACCTGATCACACCGCTAATGGAAGCCTCGGAGGGCCTGGGCCGGCTCACCATCATCCACAAGGACGTGCTGCAGGTGGACTTCAGCCGCCTGGCCGGCGACGAGGGCCCGCTGCGGCTGGTGGGCAACCTGCCCTACAACATTTCATCGCCCATCCTGTTCCACGCGCTGGCGCACGCCGGCGCGGTGCGCGACATGCACTTCATGCTGCAGAAGGAAGTGGTGGACCGCATGGCCTGCGGACCAGGCAGCAAGGTCTACGGCCGGCTCAGCGTGATGCTGCAGGCGTATTGCACCGTCACCTCCCTGTTCGACGTGCCGCCCGAGGCATTTCGGCCGCCGCCCAAGGTGGACTCGGCAGTGGTGCGGCTGGTACCCAAGGCGCCCGGTGAAATCGGCATCGCCGACCCGGTCCTGTTCGAGCGCGTGGTGCGCGAGGCCTTTGGCCAGCGGCGCAAGACGCTGCGCAACGCCCTGTCGCAGGTGTGCAGCGGCGCCGACATCGAAGCCGCGGGCCTGCGCCCGGACGCCCGCGCCGAGCAGCTGGCGGTGGCCGAGTTCGTCCGCCTGGCTGCGCACATCGGCACCCTGGCGCTGCCACCGCCACAATTGCCCGCGTAGAATGGCGGCATGCCGCAGTCCCCGCACGCCATTGAAGTCGCTGTTGCCACTCGATTCCTCGACGACAAGTCGGTGCCCGAGGACGACCGCTACGTGTTCGCTTACACCGTGCGCATCCACAACGCCGGGCAGCTGCCGGCACGGTTGCTCAGCCGGCACTGGCTGATCACCGACGCCAACGGCAAGGTGCAGGAAGTGCGCGGCGAAGGTGTCTTGGGCGAACAGCCGCGGATAGAGCCCGGCGAGAACTACGAATACACCTCCGGTGCCGTGCTGGAAACCGCGCTGGGCACCATGCGCGGCAGCTACCGGATGCTGGCCGACGACGGCACCCAGTTCGACGCCGCCATCGACGTATTCACCCTGTCCATGCCGCGGACGCTGCACTGATGGCCACCTACGCCATCGGCGACGTCCAGGGTTGCTATGACGCGCTGCAGAAACTGCTGGAAAAAATCCGCTTCGATCCGGCCGTGGACCGGCTTTGGTTCTGCGGGGACCTGGTGAACCGCGGCGGCCAGTCACTGGAGACCTTGCGGCTGGTGCACTCGCTGTCCATCCACAGCACCGTGGTGCTGGGCAACCACGATCTTTCGCTTTTGGCCATCTCGACCCGCCGCGAGGTGGACCAGCGCAAGGTGAACGCGGACCTGCAGCGGGTTCTGTTCGCCGATGATCATGAAGTGCTGATCGGCTGGCTGCGCCGGCAGAAGCTCTTCCACGTCGACCGCACGCTCGGCTTTGCGATGGTGCACGCAGGCCTGGCGCCCAAGTGGACGCTGAGCCTGGCCGAGGCGCGCGCCCGCGAAGTGGAGGACAAGCTGCAGTCCGACGCGTTCTTCAAGCTGGCCAAGAACATGTACGGCGACAAGCCGGCCTGGTCACCCAAGCTCACCGGCGTGGACCGCTACCGCGCCATCATCAACGTCTTCACCCGGATGCGTTACTGCACTCCCAGCGGCCGCATCGGCTTCATGGACAAGGGGCGTCCCGGCACCCAGACCCCGGGTATGTACCCGTGGTTCGAAGTTCCCGGCCACGCCCCGCGCGAACTGCCGGTGGTGTGCGGCCACTGGTCCACCTTGGGCCTGTTCATGGGCCTGGGCATCTACTCCATCGACACCGGTGCGGTCTGGGGCGGCAAGCTCACCGCCATGGCCTTGGGCCCCGAACTGCGTCTTTTCCAGGTTTCCGGCCGTGAAGTGCCGGCCAGTGGCCCGCGGGGCGAGGACTGAGTCACAGTTTGGCGGGTTTAGTGCCGCCTCTCGACCCGAAGCCGGTATCGTTCGCGAAACGATTCCCCGGAGCACCGCATGAACCGCATCCTCGGCGCCCTGGCGCTCGCGCTGGCGCTTGCCGCCGCCCCTGCCGCTGCGCAAGACCCGGCCCCGTCCCTGGCCGCGCTCAAGGCCGAACTGGGCCAAGGCAAGCAGATTGTCGTGGCAAGGCAGATGGCGCTGGACTCTGAACAGGAAGCCGGTTTCTGGCCCGCCTACGACGAGCACCAGAGCGAACTGCTAGAACTCAACCGGCGCCACCG
The DNA here is from genome assembly GCA_031415095.1 of Lysobacteraceae bacterium. Classification (GTDB taxonomy): domain Bacteria; phylum Pseudomonadota; class Gammaproteobacteria; order Xanthomonadales; family Xanthomonadaceae; genus Arenimonas. The sequence continues at coordinate 18,500 of JANORD010000192.1, read as the reverse complement.
CGAGAACACCGCCGCCTATGCCCGCGCCGCCGCCGGACTGGACGAGGACGCGGCCAACGAATTGGCCGACGAAGCCCTGGAGATTGCCCGTGAACAGGCCCAGCTGACCGAGCGCACCTACAGCCGCCTGCGCCGCAACATTGGCCCGGCCAAGGCGCTGCAGTACCTCCAGCTCGAAGCCAAGTTCGCGGCGATCGCCAACTACGACGTCGCGGCCACCCTGCCCTGACTCCTGCGGCGCCTAGGCGCCGGGGGCGTAATCAACAAACTCGAACGCGTGCGCGTGGCGCGCATCGGCGGGGTGACGCTCGCGCGCCGTCACCTGCCACTGCCCCGGCGGCAGCGCCGGGAAAAAAGCATCCGCGTCCACCACCGTGGTCTCCACGTGGGTGAGGTGCAGGCGCGCGGCCTGTGGCAACACCAGCGCGTAGACCTCGCCACCGCCAATCACCATCAGTTCGGCCGCCTCGCAGCGCGCCTGCGCTTGCTGCAGCGTCGCCACCGCGTGCATGCCTTCGAACGGCACCTGTCCCGATCGCGTCAGCACCAGATTCAGCCGCCCCGGCAGCGCGCGACCCAGCGACTGCGCCGTCTTGCGGCCCATCAGCACCGGCTTGCCCAAGGTGAGCGCCTTGAAGCGCTGCAGGTCATCGGGAAGCCGCCACGGCAGCGCATTGCCGCGGCCGATCGCCCCGGCGCGGTCCAGCGCCGCCACCAGCACCAGCGCAGTCACACCGCCACCGGCGCCCTGATGGCGGGATGCGGGTCGTAGCCGGTGATCAGGATGTCTTCATAGCGCATGGCGAACAGATCGGTCGCTTCCGGCGCCAAGGCCAGCGTGGGCAGCGACCGCGGCGCCCGCGACAGCTGCTCGCGCGCCTGCTCGAAGTGGTTGCTGTACAGGTGCGCATCGCCCAGCACATGGACGAAATCACCCACCGCCAGGCTGCAGTGGCGCGCCACCATGTGCGTGAGCAGCGCGTAGCTGGCGATATTGAACGGCACGCCCAAGAACAGGTCGGCCGAGCGCTGGTAAAGCTGGCAGCTGAGCAGGCCGTTAGCCACGTAGAACTGGAACAGCGTGTGGCAGGGCATCAGCGCCATCTGCGGCAGGTCGGCCACGTTCCAGGCGCTCACGATCAGCCGGCGTGAGTCGGGATTGCGCTTGATTTCGTCCACTACCCAGCGCAGCTGGTCGATCTCGCGGCCGTCGCTTCCGGTCCAGCGCCGCCACTGCTTGCCGTACACCGGGCCCAGTTCACCGTCGGCATCGGCCCACTCATCCCAGATGCTCACTTTGTTCTCGCGCAGAGTGGCCACGTTGGTCTCGCCGCGGATGAACCACAGCAGCTCATGCACGATCGAACGCAGGTGCACCTTCTTGGTGGTGACCAGCGGGAAGCCCTGCGACAAATCAAAGCGCAGCTGGCGCCCGAACACCGACCGGGTGCCGGTGCCGGTGCGGTCGGCCTTCTCAGCCCCCTGCTCCAGCACCTGCTGCAGCAGCTCCAGATACGGCTGCATCAGAGGGTCCCGGCGGGATGAAGCGTAGGCGAACGACGCGACAGCCAAAGCAGGAACAGGCCCAGGCCCACCAGCGGCAGCGACAGCAGCTGGCCCATGGTGAGCCAGCCAAACGCGAGGTATCCCAAATGCTGGTCGGGTTCACGCACGAACTCCACCGCAAAGCGGAACACGCCGTAGAGCAGCGCGAACAGGCCCGAGACCGCGTAGCGCGGCCGCGGTTTGCGCGAGTACAGCAGCAGGATGGCCATCATGATGATGCCCTCCAGGACCATCTGGTAAAGCTGCGAGGGATGCCGCGCGAAACGGTCCAAGGCGCCGCTCTCATGCAGGCTGCGCAGCTGGTCCATGGGCAGTGCGGCGTACTCGGCGGGCAGGCTGTCGGGGAACACCACGCCCCAGCTGCCGCCGGTGGGCTTGCCCCACAGTTCGCCGCCGATGTAGTTGCCGAGGCGGCCAAAACCCAGCCCCGACGGCACGATGGGCGCAACGAAATCCATGGTGTCGAAGAAGTGCAGCTTCCGCTTCCACGACCACCACGCCGCCGCCACCATCACGCCCAGCAGGCCGCCGTGGAAGCTCATGCCACCTTGGTTGATCTTCAGCAGCATCAGCGGATTGGCCAGGAAATCCTCCAGCCCGTAGAACAGGACATAGCCGATGCGGCCGCCCAGCACCACGCCCATCATGCCGTAGAACAACAGGTCGCCAAAGCCGTCCTCGCCCACGCCCGGCAGGCGCCCGGCGCGCACGCGCGTCCGCCCGATCCACCAGGCGGCACCGAACGCCAGCAGGTACATCAAGCCGTACCAGTGGATGCCGTGCGGCCAGAACGGCAGCGCAACGGCGATGGGGTTGATGTCGTGCAGCAGGGTCATGCCGGCTCCAGCGGAAGGCGGCCTAGCCGCTCCGTCGTTTCTTGCGGTTCGAGAGGATGTTCAGCGTCTCCACGCCGCCCGAGAAGGCCATCGCGAAGTAAAGCAGCTTGCGATCTATGTGGTAGTCGAAGCCGTCGGCGATCAGGGCCACGCCCACCAAGATGATGAAGGCCAGCGCCAGCATCTTCACGGTGGGATGGCGATCGATGAAATCACCGATCGGATTGGCGGCGAAAATCATCACCGCGACCGCGATGAGGATGGCGCCCACCATCACCCAGCGGTTGTCCACCATGCCCACCGCCGTGATCACCGAATCAAGAGAGAACACGATATCGATGACCGCGATCTGGGCAATCACATAGCCGAACACCGCCGAGGGCTTGGTGCCGATATCCTCGTCCTCGCTGCGACCCTCCACGGAGTCGTGGATCTCCATGGTGCCCTTCACCAGCAGGAACAGGCCGCCGGCGATCAGCACCAGGTCGCGGACTGAAAAATCCTTGCCAAACAGGCTGAACAGGTTGTTTTCCATGCTGGCCAGGAACGCCAGCGAGAGCAGCAGCATGATGCGGGTGACGCAGGCCAGCGCCAGCCCGAACTTGCGGGCCTTGGGGCGCAGTTCGGGCGGCAGCTTGCTCACCGCGATGGAAATGAACACCAGGTTGTCGATGCCCAGCACGATTTCGAGCATGGCCAGCGTAAACAGCGCAACCCAGATTTCGGTACTGAACAGCCAGTCCATCGTGCCGCCTTAAGTGAAGAAACGAGGACCCAGGATCAGGCCCCAGCACAAGATTACGTTCATGTCGGACAGGAACACCGCGGCCGATCCCATGTCCTTGGCCCGCCCCGCCAAATCATGGTGCTCGCTGCCCCAGCGGTCCACCACGGCCTCCACGGCCGAGTTGAGCACTTCGACCACCAGCACGACCATCAGCGAGCCCACCAGCACGGCGCGCTCCAGCCCGCTCTCGCCCAGCCACAGCGCCAGTGGCGCCAGCAGCAAGAACAGGTAAACCTCCAGCCGGAACGATGACTCCAGGTCCCAGGTGGCGCGCAGGCCCTTCATGGACCAGAGGAAAGCCTGCCAGGCCCGGAACGGACTGCGGGGGGCATGGGTGCCGGTGCTGTCTGCCATTGCGCGCTAGGGCCCGCCCGAGGAATACCGGCATTTTGCCACATCCCCCCCTGCCCGGCCTTGCGACCGGCCACTGGCGTCCCCACGGAAGGAACATCCTCCCGACCTCAGGCATACCCATGTTCAATCCGGAAAAGTTACTCGGCCAACTGCTGGGCGATTCGATGTCGGGCCAACTGGGCGGAAGCCAGCGCAAGCGCGGCAAGGGCGGCCTGCTGGGCGGCATGTCCGGCGCCGGCAAAGCGAAGTTGGGCATGGGCCTGCTGGGCATCGCCATGGCCGCCTACCAGCACTACCAGCAGCCGGCAGCGGCGCCTAATACGCTGGCGGGTGCCGGTGGCCCGCCGCCACCGCCGCCCGGCGGTACGTCGATGCTTCCCCCGCCGCCTCCGCCCGCCGCTGCGGCATCGCCGGAGCGCCTGGCCGAAGCCATGCATCTGCTGCGCGCCATGATCACCGCCGCGCACGCCGACGGCCTGATCGACGGCGGCGAGCGCGAGGCCATCCTGGGCCGCGCACGCCAGGCCGGCCTGGGCGACGAGGACCTGCGGGCCCTGGACGCCGAGATCCGCGCACCGTTCACTCTGGAACAGCTGGCCGTGCGCACCTCGCCGGCGCAGCGCGGCGAGGTGTATGCCGCCGCCCTGCTCACCATCGGCGCCGACACGCCCGACGAGATCGCCTTCCTGGACCGGCTGGCGGCGGCGCTGCCGCTGGAGCTGTCCGCCCGGCGCGAAATCCACGCGCAGCTTGGCATCGCCTGATCCCCCCAAGGAGTTCACCATGCACCAGTGGTACTTGAGCTATCACGGCCAGCAGATGGGCCCGCTGGACCACGCCGCCGCCATCGCGCAGGCCAGCAAGGACCCCAGCGGCCACTGTTGGCGCCAGGGTTTCCCGGAATGGATTCCCATCAGCGCCTGCACTGAACTGCGCGCCGAATCCGCGCCCGGTGCCTTGACCGCGCCGCCGCCGCTGGCCAGGGCGATGGCCGCGGGCGCGCGCAGCGACAGCGTCGACTACCGGATCTTCGGTGAAGACATGCAGTTCGTGGAGATCGAGCTCGATCCGGGCGAAAGCGCCGTGGCCGAAGCCGGCTCAATGATGTACAAGGACGCCGCCATCCGCATGGAAACGGTATTCGGCGACGGCTCGCAGGCCAGCAGCGGCGGCGGGTTCATGGACAAGCTGGTGGGCGCGGGCAAGCGCCTGGTCACCGGCGAGGGGCTGTTCACCACGGTGTTCTCGCACGGCGGCAGCGGCAAGGCCAAGGTGGCCTTCGCGGCGCCCTACCCCGGCACCATCGTGCCAATGACACTTTCAAATTACGGCGGCAGCATCATCGCCCAGAAGGACAGCTTCCTGTGCGCGGCGCGCGGGGTTTCCATCGGCATTTTCTTCCAGAAGAAGATGATGACGGCGCTGTTCGGCGGCGAGGGCTTCATCATGCAGAAGCTCGAGGGCGATGGCCTGGTGTTCATCCACGCCGGCGGCACCATCGTGGAGCGCGAGCTGCGTCCGGGCGAGCGCCTGGACGTGGACACCGGCTGCATCGTGGCCATGACCACCACCGTGAACTTCGACGTGCAGCCGGTGGGCGGGGTGAAATCGATGCTGTTCGGTGGCGAAGGCGTGTTCCTGGCCACGCTCACCGGACCGGGCAAGATCTGGCTGCAGTCGCTGCCGTTCTCGCGACTGGCCGGGCGTATGCTCAGCGCGGCCTACCAGAAAGGCGGCAGCCGCGACGAGGGTTCGGTGCTGGGTGGATTGGGCGGCATCCTGTCGGGCGACCGCAAGTTCTGACTGCGCGTTCCTGCCGCGCGCCCTGGCCGCAATCAGGGCGTGCGAAACACCGCCGTGCCGCGCCGGCCATCGGGATGGATCCAGCCGCGATACATGCCGCTGGTGTTGAACGGCATCGCGATGTTGCCCTCGGCGTCCATCGCGATGGCGCCGCCATTGCCGCCAAGGCGCGGAATGACGCCATTCACCACTTCTTCGGCCGCTACTGCCAGCGTGTCGCCGCGATAGGCCACGCGGGCGCAGAGGTCGTACGCCGCGGCGGCACGGATGTAGTACTCGCCCCAGCCGGTGGTCGAAACCGCGCAGCCCGCATCGGCCCAGGTGCCGGCGCCGATAAGCGGCGCATCGCCCACCCTGCCCCAGCGCTTGTTGGTCATGCCGCCGGTGGAGGTGGCTGCCGCGAGGTGGCCTTGGGAGTCCAGCGCCAGGGCGCCCACCGTGCCGAAGAACGCTCCGGGCGCGCGCGCCTGGCCCGCGCGCTCGAGCGCACGGGCCTCCTCAAGCTGCTTGAGGCGGCGCGGTGTGCCGAACCAGTCATTGGCCACACGCGCTATCTCCGGCCGCGTGTCGGCGAAGGCTTCCGCGCCGGGGCCCGCCAGCATCACGTGCGGCGAGTGCTCCATCACCGCACGCGCCAGCCGCACCGGATTGCGAACCGTGCTCACGCCCGCCACCGAACCGGCGCGACGCGTGTGCCCTTCCATCACCGCCGCGTCGAGTTCGTGGCCGCCCTGGGCGTTGAAAACGGCGCCCTTGCCGGCGTTGAACCACGGCGACTCTTCGAGCACCAGGACGGCGGCGGTGACTGCGTCCAGGGCGCTGCCCTTGGCGGCTAGCACGGCATGGCCGGCGTCCAGCGCCCGGTCCAGGTCCGCGCGCACGGCGACTTCGTCCTCCTCGGAAAGCGACGATCGGTCGATGACGCCGGCGCCGGCGTGGATGACCAGCGCGGTGCGCGCTGGGGCGGCGGTTACCTGGCCTGCGGCCAGTGACAGGGCCAAGGCGAGGAGGGCAGTGCGCATGGGGCTGCTCCGGCAGGGGAAATCGACCCGCAGTGTAGCGTCAGCCAACCGCGCCCGGCCTGACGCCTCGACTGTCAGGCCAGTGCCAGCATTTGCGGGAAGCGGATGGTGGCCACGGTGCCGCGCCCGGGCTGGCTCTCCAGCGTCACCGGCCAGTTGTAGCGTTGGGAAAGCCGCTGCACGATGGACAGGCCGATGCCCTGCCCGTCCTTGTTGCGGTCGCCGGCGCGGTAGAAGGGCTCGAACACGCGCGCCAGCTCCTCCGGGCTCATGCCCACCCCGGTGTCGGCCACCGCGATGCTGCCGCGGCGCAGGGTCACCGTGACGCTGCCCTCGTCGGTGTAGTGGCAGGCGTTGCGCAGCAGGTTGCTCAGCAGCACCGACAGCACCCGCGCCGGCGCATGAAGTTCGAAATCGTCCTCGCTGACGAAATGCAGCTGCACCGGCTTGTTTCCCACCAGCGGACGGGCCTTCTCCACCTCTTCGGCCACCACCTCACTGACGGCGAAATCGTCGTCCGGCAGGCCGGTGTCGCCCTCGCGCGCGAGGATCAGGAAGGCTTCGATCAAGGCCTCCATGTCGCGCCCTGCGCCCTGGATGCGGCGCAGCGCGCGGCGCGTGGACACCGAAAGACTTTCATCGCCATCCATCATGTCGCCGGCGACGCGAATCACCGTGAGCGGCGTGCGCAGTTCATGGGACGCATCGCGGGTGAAGTCGCGTTCGCGCTCGACGAAACTCTCGATTCGGCTCGCGAAATCATGCAGCGACGATGCCAGCACCAGGGTTTCGCCCTCCACGTCCAGCGGCAGGTTCTCCGGCCGCAGCGCGCTGGCCTCCGGCCGCTTGGGGTCCCAGCGCTGCACCTGCCCGGCCAGCCAGATCACGGGCGACACAGCGCGCTTTGAAGTTCGATACGTGGACCACGCGATGATGTAGATGACCACCAGGACGATGGCCAGCGGCGCCATGCCAAACCAGAATGCCAGACTGTCCACCTGCTCCTGCTTGAACAGCAGATACAGGAAGTGACCGTGGTCGTCCTTCTCCACCAGCACCAGTGCACCGCCCTGCGAGCGCGGCAGGCTGTGGAAGCCCACGGCGAGTGGCTTGAGCGGTTCGGGCAGCGCGGCCTTGCTGCCGCCGGCGGGGATCAGGAAGCCCGTCATGTTGTAGGTGTCGGGCACCTGGGCTTGTGGATCGGCCTGCAGGCGCTTCCAGTAGTGCCCTGCCTCTTCCTGCAGCGCCTGCTGGATCAGCACGTGCTTGAGCACCGCCGAGGCGCCATAAACGCCCAGCACCGCGGCAAAACTGATTGCCGCGGCCTGCAGGATGAAGGCTACCCAAATCTTGCGCCGTAGTCCGGTGCGCGCGTTCAACATCAGGGGCAGTGGGTCAGCCGGCCGGCGGCATATCGAGGTCGGCGACGCGGTAGCCCGCGGTCTGCACGGTGTGCAGGAGCGGCCGCTCGAAGGGACGGTCGATGGCCTTGCGCAGGTTGTACAGGTGGCTGCGCAAGGTGTCGGAGTCCGGCAGGCCGTCGCCCCAGATCTCACGCTCGATATCGCGGCGGGTCACCACGCGCGGCGACTCGCGCATCAGAATGGTGAGCAGGCGCAGGCCAATCGGCGAGAGCGCGAGCTCCTGCCCGGCGCGGGTAACTCGCAGGCTGGCGGTGTCGAGCACCAAGTCGGCCACCTTGAGCACTTCCGCACTCACCTGGCGGCGGTCGCGGCGGATCAGCGCGCGCACGCGGGCTTCGAGTTCCTGGATAGCGAAGGGCTTGACCAGATAGTCGTCGGCGCCGGCCTCCTGGCCGGTCACCTTGTCGTTGAGCGTGTCGCGCGCGGTGAGCATCAGCACCGGGGTGGATTTCTTGGCCTCGTTGCGCAGGCGGCGGCAGACTTCAACGCCATCCAGACGGGGCAGCATCAGGTCGAGCACGATCACGTCGTAGCTGTTGTCCACGGCCAGGCGGTAGCCATCCATGCCATCACCGGCGTAGTCCACGCCAAAGCCCTTCGATTCCAGGTATTCGCCCACCATTTCGGACAGGTTGCGGTTGTCTTCCACAACAAGGATCAGGCCAGCCGGGTCGTCGCGTCGCATGGGGGTCTCCTATGCCGAAGAGGGGTCTTCAGGTTTGTGAAGATTATCCTCGGCGCCGGTGATTCCAGCGTGAAGCTGCCGCGATGGGCAGGTCAGAGCCGGATCTTGCCGGTCAGCATGTCCTTGAACATCACCCAGTCCCCGGCAAAGGAATAGAGCGGGTATTTGAAGGTGGCGGGCTTGTTGTGCTCAAAGACGAAATGCCCCACCCAGGCGAACGCATAGCCGCTGACGAAGGCCGCGAGCAGCCACCAGGCGCTGCCCAGCACCAGCGCCGCCGCCAGGAAGCCCAGGGCCATGCAGCTGCCCACGAAGTGCAGCTGGCGGCAGGTGCGATTGGCGTGCTCGGCGAGGTAGAAGGGGTAGAACTCGCTGAAACTTCCGAAGGCCTGGCTCATCGGGCTTGCTCCGCAGGGACTGGGCTGATTCTCGCTCAAATCGGCGCAAAGGGCAGCAGACCGGCCTTTTCCTCGGCCTTGGCCCGGTTCCATAAGGCGTCCTGGGCCGCCAGGTCCAGCGACTCCAGCGTCAACCCCTCGGCCTGCGCCAGCTGCTCCATGCGGCGGAAGCGACGCTCAAACTTGTGGTTGGCCCGGCGCATCGCCGCACCGAAATCGACCTTGGCGTGGCGGGTGAGATTGGCCACCACGAACAGCACGTCGCCCAACTCATCCTCCAGCCGATCGCGGGCGGCAGGATCACCGGCCGCCACCGCGTCGAACTCCACCCGCACTTCCTCGATTTCTTCGTGCAACTTGGCAATCACCGGGGTCGGCCCGGGCCAGTCGAAGCCAACCGTGGCGCCGCGCTTCTGCAGCTTCACTGCGCGCTGCCACTCCGGCAGTCCACGGGCGATTCCCGCCAGCGCACTGGTGTCGGCTTCGCCGCGCGCCAGGCGCTCCTGCCGCTTGAGGTCTTCCCAGTTGGCCAGCTGCGCCTCGGCGTCAGCCTGTGCGGCGACATCGCCGAACACATGCGGATGGCGCCGGACCATCTTGTCGTTGATCGCCGCCACCACGTCGGCGAACTCGAAATGCCCGGCTTCCTGCGCCATCCGGGCGTGGAAGACCACCTGCAGCAGCAAGTCGCCCAGTTCGTCGCGCAAATCCGCCATGTCGCCGCGCTGGATGGCGTCGGCCACTTCATAGGCTTCCTCGATGGTGTACGGCGCGACGGAGGCGAAGTCCTGCTTCACGTCCCACGGGCAGCCGCGCTCGGGATCGCGCAGGCGCGCCATGATGGCCAGCAGTTCGCCTATCTCAGCCACCGGCCGCATCCCCCAGCCAGTCCTGCCAGGGCAGCGAGCGATCGCCCACGGCGATGAAATCAGGGTTCAGTAGTGATTCCTTGGCGTTGTAATCCAGCGGCGTACCGTCCAGCCGCAGCACCGCGCCGCCGGCCGCCTCCAGCACGCACTGCGCGGCCGCCGTGTCCCATTCGCTGGTGGGTCCAAAGCGCGGGTAGAGATCGATGCGGCCCTCGGCGATGCGGCAGAACTTCAGCGAAGAACCCAGGCCGTGGCGTTCGGCGTCGCCAATGCGCTCAAGAAACGCCGCCGTGCGCGGGTCCAGGTGCGAGCGGCTGGCGGCGACGCGCAGCGGCAGCGTCGCCGGCTGACGCACCTGTACTGCGATGTCTTCCCCCGTTTGGCGCAGGAAGGCGCCCTCGCCGGCCTGTGCGTGCAGCAGATAGTCGAACACGGGCGCATACACCACGCCCAGCACCGGCCGGCCGCGATCAATCAGCGCGATGTTTACGGTGAACTCGCCGTTCTTCTTCACGAATTCACGGGTGCCATCCAGCGGGTCCACCAGCCAGTAGCGCGTCCACGTGCGGCGTTCGGACCAAGGCACGTCGGCGGCCTCTTCGCTCAGTACCGGGATTTGCGGCGTCAGCGCCCGCAGCCCGGCGACGATGAGGCGGTGCGAAGCCAAGTCGGCCTCGGTCAGCGGCGAAGCGTCGGCCTTGCCGATTACTTCGAAATCCTTCGCATATACCGCCAGGATGGCGGCGCCCGCCGCCAGCGAGAGCTCGATGCAGGCCTCGCGCCAGGTGTTCACCGGCGGGCCGCCAGCAGTTCGCGCACGATGAACAGCGCCGCCAGCGAGCGTCCCTCCGAACAATCGTCGCGCAGCATCAGCTCATCCAGGCGATCCAGGCGCCACGGCACCACTTCCAGCGGCTCGGGCTCGTCGCCTGGCAGGCGTTCGGGGTACAGGTCTTCGGCCAACACCAGCTGGATCTCGTGGGTCATGTAGCCCGGCGCCAGCGTGATGGCGCGCAGGCGGGTGAGCTTGCGCGCACCCATGCCCACTTCTTCCTTCAGCTCGCGGTTGGCGGCGTCCAGGGCGGTTTCGCCGGCGTCCATGCGGCCCTTGGGCAGGCCCAACTCGTAGCGATGCGTGCCGGCGGCGTATTCACGCACCAGCAGCACGGTGTCGCGGTCGGGTATGGCGGCAATGATCACCGAGCCATGGCCGACGCTGCGGATGCGGTGGTAGCGACGGCGCTCGCCATTGCTGAATTCCAGGTCCAGCAATTCGCGGCGGGTGCCGCCGACGTCCTGCTCCTCGGTGGCGTGGACGATGGGGAGCGGGCGCAGCGAGGCGCCGGGATCCGGTGGGTCGTTGGGGTAAGCCATGGCTCGATTCTACATGGCGCATCGCGCACCGCCGTGGACAGACCGGGCCGGGGCACGGATCATCACGGCATGACTACACCCCCTGCCACCGACCCCCTCGCTGCCGAAGCGCAAGCCTGGCGCGACCGCGACCTGGCCGTTGTCTGGCATCCGTGCACGCAGATGCGCGAACACCCCGACACGCTGCCGCTGGTGCCCATCCGCCGCGGCCGCGGCGCTTGGCTTGAAGGCGTGGATGGCCAGCGCTACCTCGACGCGGTCAGCAGCTGGTGGACCAATCTGTTCGGCCACGCCGAGCCGCGGATTGCCGATGCCATCGCCCGCCAGGCGCACGAGCTGGAGCATGTGATCTATGCCGGCTTCTCGCATGCGCCGGGGCTGGCGCTGGCCGAGGCACTGGTCGCCAAGGCGCCGCCAGGACTGGTGCGGGTTTTCTACGGCGACAACGGCTCGGCCGCGGTGGAAATCGCGCTCAAAATGAGCTTCCACAGCCACGCCAACCGCGGCGATGTCCGGCGCACGCGCTTCATTGCGCTGGGCAACGGCTACCACGGTGAAACCCTGGGCGCGCTGTCCATGGGCGACATCCCGCTGTATCGGCGCGTGTATGCGCCGCTGTTGCTTGAGCCGCTGTTCGCCCCCTCGCCCGACGCCTACGACGCCGAGCCGGGCGAGAGTGCCGAAGCCTGCGCGCTGCGCCGGGCCGACCAACTGCAGGATGTCTTCGCCGCCAACGAGGGCAGCGTCTGCGCCCTGATCCTGGAGCCCTTGGTGCAGTGCGCGGGCGGCATGCGCATGCACCATCCGGCCTACTTGCGCCGTGCCCGGGAAATCTGCACCGCCCATGGTGCGCACTTGATTGCCGACGAGATCGCGGTGGGGTTCGGCCGCACCGGCACCCTGTTCGCCTGCGAGCAGGCCGGCATATCGCCGGATTTCCTGTGCCTGTCCAAGGGCCTCACCGGCGGCTTCCTGCCGATGTCGGCGGTGCTGACCACGGCGGCGGTATATGACGCATTCCTGGACGACTCGCGCGAGCGCGCCTTCCTGCACTCGCACAGCTACACCGGCAACCCGTTGGGCTGCACCGCGGCGTTGGCCTCGCTGGCGATCTTCGAGAGTGACGACATCCTGGCGCGCAACCGCGCCACCTCTGCACGCATGGCAGCCTTGGCAGCCCCGCTGGCCGCGCATCGCAACGTGGCTCCACTGCGCCAGACCGGCATGATCGTGGCCTTCGAACTGGTGGCGGATGCGCACACGCGCTCGCCCTACCCTGCGGCCGATCGCCGCGGGCTGCGCGCCTACCGGCATGCGCTGGCGCAGGGCGTGCTGCTTCGGCCGTTGGGCGACGTGCTGTACTGGATGCCGCCCTACTGCGTGGGCGAGCAGGAGCTCACCCGCTTGGCCCGGGTGACGGCATCGGCCATCGAGGAGGCGACGCGGCCATGAGAACCATCCGCAGCTACGTCAACCTGCCCTTGGCCGTCGGCCAGCGCCTGCCGCTGCCCGAAGACAGCAGCGTGCATCTGCTGCGGGTGCTGCGGCTGGCGCCAGGCGACGAGGTGACGCTGTTCAATGGCGATGGCCACGACTACCGCGCCCGGCTGCTCAGCGCCGCCAAGCGCGGCGCCGAGGCAGAGATACTCGAACAGCTCGCCGTGCCGCGCGAATCCGCCCTGCACATCACCCTGGCGCAAGGCCTGGCCCGCGGCGAAAAAATGGACCTGGTGCTGCAGAAAGCCACCGAACTGGGGGCGTTCGCCTTCGCGCCGGTGTTGACCGAGCGCACGGAAGTGAAGTTGGACGCCGAGCGCGCCGGCAAGCGCATGGCGCACTGGCAGGGCGTGGTGGCGGCGGCGTGCGAGCAAAGCGGCCGTGCCGTGCTGCCCGCATTGCGCGAGCCCCAACCCTTGGCCAGTTATGCCGCAGCCGAAACCGCCGGGCTCAAGCTGGCGCTCGATCCGCACGGCGAGCTGGAGCTGCGTGCGTTGGCGCTGACACCGGGCGTGCACGTCGCGTTGGTAGTAGGTCCCGAAGGGGGGCTGTCAGAACGCGACTTGGCCACGCTGCGGGCGGCGGGATTCCGAGGGCTGCGGCTGGGTCCGCGCATCCTGCGCACCGAAACTGCCGGGCTGGCGGCCGTAGCGGCACTGCAGGCGCTATACGGCGATCTGGCTGGCTGAAAGCGCGGCTGTCAGGCGGCGCGAGCCAAGGCCTTCTGGATCAGCAGCTCGATGCTCATCAGGTCGGGCACCACCGCGGGATCGTCGTTCAAAGTGACGCGCGAGTGCACGCCCAGGGGCAGCTGCTTGAGATCGTGCGACTGCACCAAGGCTGACGTTGCCACCGTCACCAACCGCGGGAAACCTTGGGACAGCACGGCGAAGAACGGCATCTTGGGGTCGCCCCCGAGCGCTTTGAGCACGGCGACCTTGGCGCCCAGCTGGCCGTCCTCGTTGGACCAGCCGGCAAGGCGCGAGAACGACATCAGCGGCAGCCGCCAGCCGCGCCAGCGCACGCGCCCGAGCAGCCAGTCGGGCGCATTGGCCACCACCTCAGGATCGGAAAAGGTGATCACTTCGGCCACGCTGGCGTTGGGCAGCAGCAGCCGGCCCTGGGTGACGGTGATCAACACGCCGCGGATATCGCGCTGGGCATTCATGGCTGTACTCCGAAATCTTTGCTGGGTTGCCGCGTAGTCATGGCCAGCGCTCGTTGATCAGGCGCGCCAGTTCGCTGGGCGCCGCCGAGGCCGCGCCCGCAGCGATGGCGGCCTTGGCAGCCACTGGATCGAAACAGGACGCCGGATCCTGGGCCAGGACCAGCGCCCCGGCCGCCTGCAGCGCCAATACCGCCGGCACCACGGCCGGGTCGGCACCGCTGAGCACCAGCACGCCGCTATCGGCTGCCGGCATGGCCGACACCACCTGGGCTAGCGAAATGGCGCGGATGAATCGAAAACTTCCGTCGCTGTAGTGGACACCCGTGGTGGGCGGAAGCACCGACACGCGTCCAGAAAATGCCAACTTGTCCTCGGCAGCGAGGTCAAGCGGCATCTTGCTGGCTTTAGCCAGCTGACCCATCAGCCGGTCATGTTTTCCGGTGTCCAGATGCTGGTAAAGCAGCACCGGCAGCGGCAGCGTGGGCGGCAGTGCGGCCAGCACCTGACGCACGGCGTCGGGGCCGCCGAGTCCGGCGATGATCAGCAGCGCGCCGGCGGCGGTGGTGCGATTCCCGGTGGCGCCCTCCTCGGCCAGGCTCAGGTGGCCGGACCGACTCAGCACCGGCGCCGGCGCCGCCGCTGTCACCGGCTCGACGGCGGCCGGGGCGGGCGCGATATCAGCGTCCATGGGCAGCAACTCCAGCGAACCGAAACCAGCGCCGGCCAAGCTTGGCGGGGCGGCAGGCGATTGCGATTGCGATTGCGACTGCGACTGTACGGGCGGTGGCGCAACCGCCTCCGCGCGCGCGCCGGTGAAATCCGGCTCGGCGGGAGCAGCGCCGTGGTCCTGCCCTTCGTAGGCGTCCAGCTGCGCAGCAAGCGCGGCAACGTCATCGTCGAGGTCAGCCACTGGTGCCAGCTCCTCGTCGTCATACGAGGAAAATTTTATTGGGGCCTCGTCCAAATCAAATGCCGCCAGCGCCGGCTCTTCGGCCGACAGTTCGGGCAGGTCGGCGTCGCGCAGGGTGGGCAGTCGGCTGCCCTCTTCGGGCAAGGCCGAGAGGTCGATGTCCAGCAGGCTCGGATCGAACTCAAGTGCATCTTCCTCCGCGCTGAAAGTGGGCAACGAGGCGGACACATCGGCATCGATCCGGCCGAGCGCCTGCTCCAGGTCGCCCAGGTCCAGGTCAAGATCCATCGCGTCGTCGTCAAGCGCCAAGGCGTCCGCGGCCTCCGGTGCCTCAGGCATGGGCAGCCCGGCCAGCGACGGCTCGCTCGGCACCCACTCCGACAAGTCCAGCGATTCGGCGGCGTAGTCTTCGAGTTTTTCGCCGGCCATTTCCTGCGCGGGCGTCAGCGGTGCGCCAGGCTCGAGCGAGAGTTCAAGTTCGGGTAACTGGTCGGCGCCTCCAGGCGCCGGCGGCAGCAGGTCACTGCCCACCAGCTTGGCCGCCAGATGGCGCGCCCAGCGCGCCAAGTCCCAGCCGCCCAGCGAGCGGGTGACTTCGGCGTCGTCATAAATCACGTCGATGCCGGGCGCCGCCAGCAGGTCTTCGAAACGCGACAGGGAATCCTCCAGCGCCGGCTCCAGGCTCACCAGCACCACGCTCGGGTTTTCGCCGGCCACGGTGCCGGGGTCCAGCTCAGCTGGATCACCCTCAGCCACCAACTGCGCGCCCAGTTCGGCCAGCGCGCGCCGGAGCTGGTCGCGCGCATCGCCCGGACGGGCCAGCAGCGCGACGCGGACCGATGTTTCAAGCATTGGCAGGCTCCACGCCCAGCATCTCGAACACGTTACGCATCAACTCCACTTCCTGATATGGCTTGCCCAGGTAGCGATTGACGCCGAGGTCGAAGGCGCGCTGGCGATGCTTCTCGCCGGTGCGCGAGGTGATCATGATGATCGGCACGTCCTTCAGGCGCGGATCGGACTTCATGTTCTGCGCCAACTCGTAGCCGTCCATGCGCGGCATCTCGATGTCGAGCAGCATCAGGTCGGGCACGCGCTCGGCCATTTTCTCGATGGCGTCGATACCGTCCTTGGCCGTCAGCACTTCCATGTTGTGGCGCTCCAGCACGCGGCCGGTCACCTTGCGCATGGTGATCGAGTCATCCACCACCATAACGGCCGGAATACGCCTGACCGGGGCCGCCGGTGCCGGTGCGACCACCACGGCATCGCGATCGATGATGGCCTGGCGGCGCACCAGCGGAGCGACGTCGAGGATAACCACCACGCCGCCGTCGCCCATGATGGTGGCGCCGAAGATGCCCGGGATGGAGTTCACCTGCGGCCCCACCGGCTTGACCACGATTTCCTTGCTGCCCAGCACCTGGTCGATGCAGATGGCGGCACGCAGATCGCCCGAGCGCGCCAGCAACAGCGGCATCTGCAGGCTGTCCTGCGCCTTGGCCGGCGCGTGTCCGATCAACCGGCCCAGGTCGTGGATGGCGTAGGACTCGCCGGCGTACATGAAGCTGGGCGTGTCGGTGGCCAGCTGCTTGTCCAGATCGGCGCGGCCCATGCGGCCCACACCCTGCACCGAAGCGATGGGAACCGCAAAGCTGGCGTCGCCAATCTTGACGAACACCGCCTGGGTAACCGCCAGCGTGAACGGCAGCCGGATGATGAAGGTGCTGCCCATGCCGACCGCGGACTCGATGTTGAGTGAGCCGCCAAGTTGGCGGATTTCGCTGTAGACCACGTCCATGCCAACGCCGCGGCCGGCCAGGGAACTGACCACTTCAGCGGTGGAGAACCCGGTCTCCAGGATGAAGCCATACAAGATGGCGTCGGAGACTTCGGCCTCGGGCTTGAGCAGGCCGCGCTCGATGGCCTTGCGGCGGATCGCGTCCTTGTCCAGGCCGCGGCCGTCGTCGGTGACCTTGAGCACCACTTCCGAACCTTCGCGCTGCACCTGGATGCGCACGGTGCCTTCATCGGGCTTGCGCGCCTTGCGGCGGTCGGCCGGGGTTTCCAGGCCGTGCGCGACGGCATTGCGCAACATGTGCTCCAGCGGCGCAGTCATGCGATCCAGGACGTTGCGGTCCATTTCGCCGGCGGCACCGTCCACCTTCAGGTTCACCTGCTTGCCGGTATCGCTGCCCGACTGGCGCAGCACGCGGCGCAGGCGCGGCACCAGCGCATCGAAGGGCACCATGCGCGTGCGCATCAGGCCTTCCTGCAGGTCCGAGCTGACGCGCGACTGCTGCAGCAGCAGGGTTTCGTACTGGCGGGTGAGGTCGTCCAGCGAGCCCTGCAGGCTGACCAAGTCGGCCGCAGACTCCGCCAGCGAGCGCGACAGCTGCTGCTGGGTGGTGAAACGATCGAGTTCGAGCGGATCGAACGTCTCGTCGCCGGTGTCGCCTTCGCGCTGGTAGCGGGCAACGATTTGCGCTTCGGTCTCGATGTCGAGCTTGCGGAGCTGCTCGCGCAGACGCGTGGTGGTCTGGCCCAGCTCGCCCAGGTTGGAGCGGAACGCGCCGAGCTGCTGCTCCAAGCGGGCGCGATAGATGGCAACCTCGCCGGCGTAGTTCACCAGGCGGTCGAGCAGGTCGGCGCGAATGCGCACCTGCTCCTGCGGCGCACGCACGCCGGTGCCGTCGTCCACTTCGGCCAGGCTTTCGATAGGCGCGGACAGCGGCGCCATCTCGTTGGCGGCGCCGGTGCGCGGCGCAGCCGTCTGGCGATCGACGGCAGCGGCTTCGTCCGCGGCGGCCTTGCGATCCAGCGCGGTGGTGGTGGCCGAGCGCTCGGTGGGTTCGGCTGCCGGTGTGCTCGCCGTCACTTCTGCCAGCTTGCGGCCCTTGGCCAGGGCATCGATCTGGCCAATGAGGTTGGCCGGCAGCACGATGGCCTTGCGATCGGCGACGCGGGTGACCATGCCGTGCAGGCGATCGAACGCGCGCTCAAGCACCACCACGCCGGTCTGGTCGAGCTCGCGGCGGCCTTCGGCGACCACCTCGAGCAGGGACTCCATGGCATGGCCCAGCTCGCCGATGGCGAAGATGCCCGCCATGCGGGCGCCGCCCTTGAGGGTGTGCAGGTCGCGCTGCAGGCCAACCACCAGCTCGCGGTCCGCGGGCTTGTCGCGCAATTCGGCCAGCAGGCTGTCGGAATGGTCAAGCAGGTCGCCCGATTCTTCCAGGAAGATATCCAGCAACTCGGTGTCGATGTCGCTGGTGTCGAGCGCAGCGTCCGGGTCGTCGGGATCCAAGGCCAGCGGCACCTGCAGGGCCGGCGCGGCCTCGGGCAGCGCCTCCAGTTCCTGGATTTCCGGCACCGTGGCCGCCACCTCGGGCTGCAGCGCCTCATCGGCGAAACCCTGGGGCGAAGTCAACGCGTCCAGCTCCTCGTCGCTCAAACCACCGAAGTCGTCGACCAGCGCTACATCCGCAGCAGCAAACGCGGCGGCCGAAGCAATGGCGGCGGCTTCCGCAGCCGCGGCTTGCGCCGCAGCTTCGGCTTCTTCTTCGGCGGCGGCGGCTTCGGCAGCGGCAGCTTCTGCAGTGGCGGCTTCGGCAGCGGCAGCTTCGGCTTCGGCAGCGGCAGCTTCGGCGGCGGCGGCGGCTTCGGCGGCGGCAAACTCGGCGGCGGCGGCTTCCGCAGCAGCGGCTTCGACAGCGGCAAACTCGGCAGCGGCGGCTTCCGCAGCAGCGGCTTCGACAGCGGCAAACTCGGCAGCGGCGGCTTCCGCAGCAGCGGCTTCGACAGCGG
>JANORD010000191.1:0-9564 GCA_031415095.1 Lysobacteraceae bacterium | reverse complement strand
GCTCGGAGGACTTCCAGGAAGCATTCGCGCCCATCAACACGCCCTATGTGTTCCTGCTGGTGGGTGTTGCCCCGCCCGAGCTGTTCGCCAAGGCGCGAGCTGCCGGGCAGATGTTCCCGTATGCCAACCACAACCCGGATTTCTTCGTGGATCTTGCGGCCATCCCGGTGGGTGCCAAGGCCAATACGGTGGCGGCACTGAGCCTGCTGAAGAAGGCACCGTGACCCGCGAGGTCGCCGGTGCGTTCGACGTCAAGCTGGCGCCGCAGCCGGCGGATGAGCGCGAGCTCGGCGCCGCCATCGGCCGGATGAGCCTGGACAAGCAGTTCCACGGGCCGCTGCAGGCGCACAGCCAGGGCCAGATGCTGGCCTTCCGCAGCCCCGTGGAAGGATCGGCGGGCTACGTGGCCATGGAGTTGGTCAGCGGCACGCTGGAGGGGCGCAGCGGAAGCTTCGTGCTCCAGCACAGCGGCACCCGCGACCGTGGCGCCATGGCGCTGGACCTGCAGGTGGTGGCGGACTCAGGCACCGGGGAATTGACCGGGCTGCGCGGCCACATGGGCATCGACATCACCGATGGCAAGCACTACTACCGCTTCAACTACCGCTTGCCCGAACCTGGGTGAGCGGCCCGAAAGGCCCGGTGCGCCGCGGCAGCGTTCGCGCCTTCGCTAGGGCAAGCTGGGCCAGCCCGAAGCATCCAGCGTCTCGCGATAGGCGTGCCAGGCGGCATACGCCAACCACGGCATGATCACCACCAGCCCCAGATAGGCAGTAACGAAACCCACGAGCGTTAGCGCGGCGATCAGCGCCGCCCAAATCGCCATCACCGCCTTGTTGCGCAGTACCGCGTTGGCGCTCGAGACACCGGCGGTGACCATGTCCACGTCGCGGTCGGCGATCATGGGCAGCGAGAATGCGGCGGTGGCAAAGGTGAACACCGCGAACACCGAACCGGCTGCCGAGCCTATCGCCAGGAATTCCAGCAGCGACAGCCATTGGCCATCCTCGATCGGCACGAAGGCGTTCACCATCATGCCCGCGCGCGACCACAGCATCAGCACCACCAGCTGCACCAGCGCGAACACGCCCGCTTGCCCGGCAACGCGCCGCGCCAGCACGAAGGAATGCTCCAGACTGGGCTGCCGCCCCCGCTCGAGCTCGCGACTGACGCAGTAAAGGCCCACGGCGATCAGCGGCGCCACGAATATGAAGCCCGAAAGCAGCGCTGCCAGCAGGGCAAAACGGCCCAACCACCACGCCATGGCCGACACTCCCAGGCTCACCAGCAGGATCACCGCGCCAAACAGCAGGCTCAGGCCGGGGGCCCGGCGAAGATCTCGCCAGCCCAGGCGAAGCCAGCGCAGCGGCGCGCCCATGTCCAAGGTCTTGCAGGGCGCCGCGAACGGCCGTTCGATAGGCTCCGGAGCGTCTGCTTGCGGATCGTCCATCGGCTTCAACTCCTGAACGCCTAGACCTCGCGCTCCTCGCCCGGCCGTGCCAGCGTGGCGGCGGTGTCGAAACGCTCCTGCAGCTTTGCCGCAAGCGCCTCGCGCGCCTCGTCCTCGCCGTGCACCAGCACCACCGGCGGGCGATTCTCGATCTGCGCGTACCAGGCCAACAGCGCGGGCTGGTCGGCGTGTGCGGACAGCCCGCCCACGGTGTGGCACTGCGCGCGCACCTGGATCTCTTCGCCGAAGATGTGCACCCGCTCGGCACCGTCCACCAGCCGTCGGCCCAGGGTGCCGCGCGCCTGGTAGCCCACGAACATCACGTGCGCTTGTTTGCGCCCGAGGTTTTGCCGCAGATGGTGGCGGATGCGGCCGCCGTTGCACATGCCCGAACCGGCAATGATGATGGCGCCGCGCTCGTGCTGGTTGATGGCGCGCGAGTCGGAGACATCCACGGTGAACTGCAGGTTGGGCAGCCGGAACGGATGCGGCTTTTCGCGCCATACTTTTTGCGCGGCGGGATCGAACAGGGATTCATGGTGGTCGTAGACCTCGGACACCTTGGTCGCCATCGGGCTGTCCAGGAAAATCTTCCAGCGCGCCAGGCCCCATTCGTCCCAATAGCGGGCGAACCAATACAGCAGCTCCTGGCTGCGCCCCACCGCAAACGCCGGGATCAAGACGTTGCCGCCGCCCTGCCAGGCCTGCTCCAGCACCGAACCAATTTCGGCCACGGTGGCATTGCGGTCGCGATGGGCGCGGCCGCCATAGGTCGATTCGAGCAACAGCAGGTCGGCGCGCGGCACCGGTGCCGGATCGCGCAGGATCGGCGTGCCCCTCGGGCCCAGGTCGCCGGAGAACACCAGCACGCGCTCACCGCCCTCCTCGCGGGCGCGCAGCTCCACGCTGGCCGAGCCCAGGATATGGCCGGCGTCGCGCAGGGTCAGGACGACGCCGGGCAGGATTTCCTCGGGTACCGAATACGGCAGCGGGCGTACGTTCTTCATCACATGTATCACGTCGGCCGCGGTGAACAGCGGCTGGTGCCGGGCGTGGCCGTCGCGGCGGTGCTTGTTGTCCTGCTCGGCGTCCATCTCGGCGAGCGACGCGGCATCTTCGAGCATGATCCGCAGCAGGTCGGCGGTAGCCAGCTGGGTGTAGATGGGGCCTGCGTAGCCGCGCTTGACCAGCAGCGGCAGCCGGCCGCAGTGGTCGATGTGGGCATGGCTCAGCACCACCGCATCCAGGCCGGCGATCTCGAACGGAAACGGCTCGGCGTTGCGGCGCTCGTTCTCTTCGCTGCCCTGGATCATGCCGCAGTCGAGCAGCAAGCGATGCCCAGCCGCCTCCACCTCATGGCAGGATCCGGTCACTTCGCCGGCAGCACCGTGGAAACGTACGCGCATGGAGCCTCCCGTCTTGTGCGCTGCCACTGTAGCGCAGAAACAGCGACGGCCGGGCAAGCCCGGCCGTCGCGTCAAGACCGGGCGTGCCTAGCGGCCGGCGGCCATTTCCTGGAGCAGGTGCGGCGCCGGGTAGGCGTACTGCATCACCCACTTCATGTAGCGATGGTCAACGGCGATCATGCGGGTCATCGTGGGATCGAATACCCAGTTCGAGCTCACGCTCTCCCTGTTGCCGTCTTTGGCCTGGCACTCCAGTTCGCCGCGGGCGTTGAGCACCGGCGAGCCGGAGTTGCCGCCGGTGATGTCGAGGTCGGAGAGGAAATTTACCGGCACTTCGGCCCGCTGCGCCGGGCTCATCGCCGCGATCGCATCAAGCTGGCGCTGGGGCGCATCGAACGGCGCTACGCCGGTGGCCTTGGCCACCAGGCCGTCGAGCGAGGTGAACTCGGTGTGCTTCACGCCATCCCGCGGCACATAGCCGGTCACGTTGCCGTAAGTGATGCGCAGGCTCAGGTTGGCGTCGGGATAAATGGCCTGGCCCTGGCTGCGCTTGAACTCTTGCACGGCGGCCAGGTACACCGGACGATAGCGGCTGCTGCTGCCGGCCCGGGCCTTGGTAGCGTCCTCGATGACCAGCATGGCCGGCTGCAGGGCGACCGCGAGTTTGAGCAGCGGATCAGTGCTGGTTTCGAAGGCCGCGCGGTCGGCCGTCATCAGCGCCAGGCGTGCGTCGGTCGGAGCCAGGCGGGTGGCGCTGTAGGTGGCGTCCAGCGCGCGGGTGATATCGGCCGCCTCGTTGCCGCCCAGCCATGCGTCCACGGCCGGAATGCGCTGCGCCGCCGACAGCTTCTGGTATTGCGCCAGCCAAAACGCCAGCAGCTTTTTTTCCATCGCCGGGTCGTAGCGTCGCTCCAACTGGCGGACGTTGGCTTCCAGCCCCGGCAGGTCACGATCCTGGTAGCCGGGCGCGCGCTCGGCGTCGGGCTTTTCACGCTCATTGGCAAGCCGGTACAGACCGCGCAGGTTGCCCAGCAAGCCGGTGCCGGCGAACTGGCCAAGCACCACATCGCGTTCCCGGGTCTGGCGCGCCTGTGCGGCCAGCGCCACCAGTTGCGCATGGGCCTCCAGCGCCGGCTGGCCTTCGGCACCGCGCGTGCGCAACCAGGCCAACACCGCATCTTCGTCGTTCCGCTTGGTCTGCGCCGCATCGATGCGGCGGAAGCCTTCGAGTTGTCCATCCCAGTTCTTCATCGCGTTCTGCCAGCCGCGCAGGTTGGCGGCGTACTTCACCTCGATGTCGGGGTTGGCCTTGCCAGCCGCTTCCATCAAAGCCACTACCTCGCGCAGATAGCCGCCAACCACCGGGTATTGCCACTCGGCGACGGACTGGAATTCATCGAACAGCGCGTAGCGGCTGGTGCTGCCTGGATAGCCCGCCACCATGACGAAATCGCCGGCAGCCAGGCCTTCGCTGGCCAGTTTCAGATGATGCCGCGGCCGGAACGGCACGTTCTCGGGCGCATAGGCCGCCGGCTTGCCGTCCTTGCCCACGTAGGCGCGGTAGAAGGCGAAATCGCCGGTGTGGCGCGGCCACATCCAGTTGTCCACTTCGCCACCGTAATTGCCAATGCCGCCTGGTGGCGCATAGACGAGGCGCACGTCCTTGATTTCGATCTGCCGGAACAGACGGTACGTCTGGCCGCCGTAAAAACCATACAGCGTGCAGCGGAAGCCGGGTTCGCTCTCGCACGCGGCAATCAGCGACTTCTGCGCCGCTTCAATCGCTTTCTGAAGCGCCAGGCCCTCCATGTCGGGCTTGGTGGCGGCGAGCACCTGTTCGGTCACGTCGGTAATCTGGTCCATCACGAAAACGCGCGCGGCCGGTCCGGCGGAAAGCTCGTCGGCGCGGGTGGCGGCCACGAAACCATCCGCCATCAAGTTGCGCTCGGCGGTGGAGTTGAGCTGGATGGACCCGTAGGCGCAGTGATGGTTGGTGACCACCAGGCCGTCGGGCGAAACAAACGAAGCCGTGCAGCCGCCCAGCGCAACCACGGCGCCCATGGGGTCGCCGGTGAGGCTGGCCAGTTGGGCGGGATCGAGCTCCAGGCCCGCTGCGCGCAATGGCCCGGCGATCTCCGGGAGCTGCTGTGGGACCCACATGCCTTCCTTCGCCTGTGCGGTGCAGGCGCCAAGGGCGAGAACGATTACGGCCAGTCGCATTGGTGTTTCCTGAGGGTGGTTGCAAGAAGCCCAAGCGTAGCAGCGCCGCGATGGGCCGGTACGGCCTGGCAGGTTAGACTTTCGGCACGGGACAACCGGGGTACGACCATGTCGCTGCGCTTACTGTCAGGACTGCTGGTGGCGGCTTCGGTGCTTGCCGGCCGGGCAGCCGCACAGTCTCCGGACGCCGCGCTGTCGGCGAACTGGGACACCGTGTGCGCCGGCGCCGCGGCGGCTGGCCCGCTGGCCGCACGCTGCGCCGAGATCTTCGCCGACGGGCCGGGCAGCCGGGACATCGCCGCCGCCGGTAATTTCCTGGGCGAGATACCGGGCCAGGGCCGCGCCGCCACCCGCGACGGTGCGCCGGACGACGGCGAACTGCGCAGTGAACTGGGCGCCGGCTGGTCGGTCTTCCTCAGCGCGGATGCGGGCCGGCTCAAGCGCCGTGACGGCATCAACGAATCGTCCTTCGACGGCGACACCGGCGCACTGAGTGCCGGCGTGGACTGGGCGCCGCGGCCGGCATGGCGGCTGGGCCTGCTGCTCAACCACACCCGCGACGATCTGGACTTCACGCTTTCGCAGGGCAGCACCCGCACGCGCTACACCGGCCTGATGGGCCTGGTGGGCTGGAGCCTCACCGACCAGCTGTCGCTGGATGGCTACGCCGGCAGCCTTGGCGGCGACTACCGCCTGCGGCGCGCCATCGCCTACCGCTTGCCCAGCGGCGTAAGCGTGGACAGCCTTGCCAGCGCCAGCGCCGACGCGGACCGCGATTTGGCCGGCCTGGGCGTTAACTGGTCACTGCCCGCCGGCGCCTGGGAATGGCAGCTGGGCGCCGGCCTGGATTGGCAGCGCACCGACATTGATCCCTATCGTGAAACCGGCGGCGCCGGCCTGGCCCTGTTCGTGCCCGGCCGCGCCATCACCAGCCGCCGCGGCCGCCTGGATGCGGCGCTGGCCCGCAGCATTTCGGCAAGCTGGGGCGTTTGGCAGCCGCTGCTGCGGCTGGGCTGGCGGCACGAGTTCGCCAATCCGGCGCGGCCGCTGGGCGTGAGCTTCATCGAAGACGCCAACGGCACGCGGGTGGCGTTCGATACCGACGACGCCGATACCGGCTGGGGCGAGGCTGGCGTGGGCGCGGTTTTCGTGTTCACCGGCGGCCATTCGGCGTTCGTGGAATATCGCCAGCGTTTTGGCCACGACTTCCTGCAGGAGCGGCTGCTGTCGGTGGGCTGGCGGATGGAGCTTCCCTGAACGGGCCGTTCCGGCTTGGCCGGGCGCGCTGGTTATAATTGCGGTCCTTACGGCCACATCGGCCCCGGCGGAAACACGACCATGGCTCAGCTGATGATGAAGGCGCTGGTGAAGCGCCGCGCGGAAAAGGGCATCTGGATGGAACAAGTGCCGGTGCCAGTGCCCGGTCCGAACGAAGTCCTGATAAAGCTCGAGAAGACCGCCATCTGCGGCACCGACCTGCACATCTACAAGTGGGACGAGTGGAGCCAGCGCACCATCACGCCGGGCCTGGTCATCGGCCATGAATTCGTCGGCCGCATCGTGCAGATGGGGCCGGGCGTCACCGGCTACGCGCCGGGCGACCGCGTTTCCGCCGAAGGGCACCTGGTCTGCGGCCACTGCCGCAACTGCCGCGCCGGCCGCCAGCACCTGTGCCCGAACACCGTGGGCATCGGCGTCACCCGCCACGGCGCCTTCGCCGAATACATCGTGATGCCGTCCTCCAACCTCTGGCCGATCCCGGATTCGATCCCGTCGGAGCTGGCGGCGTTCTTCGATCCCTATGGCAACGCGGCGCACTGCGCGTTGGAGTTCGACGTGGTGGGCGAGGACGTGCTGATCACCGGCGCCGGCCCCATCGGCATCATCGCCGCGGGCATCTGCAAGCACATCGGCGCCCGCAACGTGGTGGTCACCGACGTCAACGACTACCGCCTGAAGCTGGCCGCCGACATGGGCGCCACCCGCGTGGTGAACGTGTCCAAGCAGTCGCTCAAGGACACGATGAAAGAGCTGCACATGGAAGGCTTCGACGTGGCGTTGGAAATGAGCGGCAATCCGCACGCCTTCAATGACATGCTCGACGGCATGTATCACGGCGGCAAGATCGCCCTGCTGGGCATCCTGCCCAACGGCGCCGGCATCAACTGGGACAAGGTCATCTTCAAGGGCCTCACACTGCACGGCATCTACGGCCGCAAGATGTACGAGACCTGGTACAAGATGACGCAGCTGGTGCAGTCGGGTTTCCCGCTGCAGAAGGTGCTCACCCACCAGGTGCACATCGACGACTTCCAGAAGGGCTTCGACCTGATGGAGTCCGGGCAATGCGGCAAAGTGGTGTGCAGCTGGTCCTGATCCGCACCACCGCACGCCCTGCCCGCCCTGCCCTGCTGCGCCCCCTGCTCGCCGCTGCGGTGCTGGCGCTGGCGCCTGCCGCATGGGCCGAATCCGAACCGGTGCTCGACGCCGCGCAGCTGGTGGACGCCTCGCTGCTATCGGGCCCGGGCTGGCGCGTGGATCCGCGCGTGCCCGTAAGCGGCTACCAGGCGCGCTTTCGCATCCACACTGATTGGGGCGAGCTGGAGGCCGACAGCGTGGACCTGCTGGCGCTGCGCGTGGCCGAGATGCCGGCGCTGGAGGCATTGCACCGCGCCAGCGTGACCCAGGTGCTGGTGGAATCGGCCGCCGACCGTTTCGGGGAGCCAGTGGGCGCGGTGGACGCGATCATCGATGAACCGGGGCGCGCGGCCACCGGGCTGCCTGGCGGCGTCGCGCGCTACTTCGACCAGCGCTGGGAGAAGCTGCGCAACCGCAGCCGCAAGCTGGCCGATCGCGGCCACCGGCTGGTGATGGTGGACGGTTCGCCCTACGACAATCCCGGAGGCCCGATGGGCGCCGCCGGCCTGGAGAAGGAAGGGACTTCGCGCAACTGGTGGCAGCGGCGCGGCCGCGAGCTGGGCAAGCTGGCCAAGCAGGAAGTCGGCTACCCCGCGGCCCGCTCCGCACTGGCGCAGCGCCTGGCGGTGGACCCGTACACCCGCCATCCGCTCATCGTGCCGCGGCTGGATGCCTTGGCGTGGGCTGAAACCAGCGGCCGGTTCGCCACCGGCGAACTGCTGGGACTGGTGACCGGGCCCGCCGGGGAGCTGCTCACCGGCGCCGTGCAGGTGAACCAGCTGGTGCTCACCGAACCACCGGAAAAACTGCGCGTTCGCAACCATGACCTGCTCGCGGGCTACTGCCTGGACGAGCGCCTGGTGCGCGCCTTCGTCAACGATGGCGCCTATTCGCCCAGCCTGCAGACCGAACTCACCGACCTCTACGTGGCGCTGGCGCCGGCCGACGGCTGCGAGGCGCTGCTGGAGACCGCGCTGATGGCCGAGGACGAGGCGCAGGCGCGCTTCATGGTGAATAGCCTGAAGTTGATGGCGCATGCGCTGGGCGACGACGCCAAAGGCGGCGCGTTCGTGCCGCAGGCGGCACTGCTGGCCTACCGCACGCCCAGCGGTGAATTCGTGCTGCCGCTGGCGGTGGATTGGCTGGCGTGGACGCCCGAGATCCAGGACTGGTTCGATTTGCCCGCCGTGGGCAACCAGCCGCGGCGCACGGTGCTGGTGGCGGGCGCGCTGAGTCCGGAGGCCCAGGACGAACTGACCGAGCGCGGCTGGAGCCTGGTGTCGCGGCAGCCCTACCCCGGTTCGCCGCCGTATCGGCGCGCCTTCGAACTGACGGCAACGCCCTAGAGAGAACGGTTTAAAGAACGGTGTCAGAGTGAGTTCCGGGAACTCACTCTGACGCCGTTTCTTGGGCGTGAGGCGCAAAAAAAGCGGGGCGCCGAAGGGCGCCCCGCGTTGTTGGAGCCTGGCGCGGAATCAGCCGCCGATGGAGAAGGTCAGCACGATGCGGTCGTCGGCGAGGTCGCCGAAGTTGACGTTGCCGTCGCTGTTGGTGTCGTAGTAGCCCAGCGCGGCCGTGATGGCGCCGAACTCGCGGCTCACGCCGACCGACCAGTCCTGGTAGTCCTCGAAGCCCGTGGAGCCGCTGAACGTGGTCAGGCCGAACCCGGCGTCGAGCGCGAAGCCACGGCCGATATCCCAGCTGCCGCCGAGGTTGTAGTAGAAGCTGTTCTCGCCGAGGTTGTAGATGTCGTTGGTGTAGCCGAAGGTGAACGTGTAAGCCTCGTCGTAAGCGACCGCAGCGATGAACTCGTTGTAGTCGATGTTGCCGTAGCCGTCGTTGCTGCCGATGTAGTTGTAGCGGTTGACCATCAGGTCGAGGTTGAACGACTCATTGAGGTCGGTGTTCCAACCGATGAAGGTGTCCAGCTCGAAGTCCGGGCCGCCGGTGCCGAAGTCAACGTTCGACGCCCAGGCGCCGACGTAGAAGCCGGAGCCGAAGCTGAAGTCACCGCCAAGCTGCAGCGCCGGGTCTTCGTCGGTCTGGGACACGCCGCGGAAAACGTAGTCG
>JANORD010000190.1:0-2410 GCA_031415095.1 Lysobacteraceae bacterium | reverse complement strand
CTCGATGACCACCGGTGGCGGTGCGTGGGACAACGCCAAGAAGTACATCGAAGACGGCCATCACGGCGGCAAGGGCAGCGAAGCCCACAAGGCCGCGGTGACCGGCGACACCGTCGGCGACCCGTACAAGGACACCGCCGGCCCGGCCATCAACCCGCTCATCAAGATCATCAACATCGTGGCGCTGCTGTTGATTCCGCTGCTCTGATTTTTCGGCGGTATATGCGATTCTGGAACCCCGGCCTGGCCGGGGTTTCTTTTTGTGGAGGCTTTCCGGATGAGGCGTGCCTGTATTGGTTTGCTGGCGGTTTCCCTTCTCTCCGCCGCGAAAGCCGAGACCCTGCCTGTCGCTAACCCCGGCTTCGAGGTTACGCCAGAGATCGAATCGCCGGAGGTGCCCGCCTGGCCCGGCATATCCGGAGCCCAGGGCGGCAGGGTGGACGACGTCGAACTGTCGGCGCATTCGCCGGAGCAGCCTCCTTCGAACGCAAGCGCCGTCGCCTACCTCGATAAGGCACTGGACCTGATCCAGCAACACGCCTATCACGCCGACCGGATCGATTGGCCAGTCGAAAGGCGCATCGCGCACGAGAGCATCGTGGGGGCGGAGACGCCGGAACAGACGCATGACGTCATCAGGAACGTACTCCGCTCACTGGGTGACAACCACAGCGCTTTGGTTTCGTCCGACACGATGGATAGCCTGGACGGTGGCGACGACGATTTCGAAGACCTGGACCTTCGCGCTTCCGTGGTTGGTCGTCATGGCTACCTGCGCGTTCCTGGATTCATGGGCACGGGCGCCGCGCGCTCCGACGCTTACGCCTCCGCACTTCACCACGGACTGTCCGGATTGGCGCAGCGGGGTGTATGCGGATGGATCATTGACCTGCGCGACAACACCGGCGGCAACATGTATCCGATGATCCGCGGCCTGTCGGGATTGCTGGGCGAAGGCACCCTTGGCTACTTCGTTGGCAGGGACGGACGAGAACCCTGGAACATTGGGCTCTCGGCGCCTGGCGATGCCCGGCCTCGCGACCTGCCAGGCGGAGTGGACGCCCCTGTCGCCGTGCTCGCCGGCCCCAACACCGCCAGCTCGGGCGAGGCCACGCTTTTGTCCTTCGTTGGCCGCGCCAATACCCGAACGTTTGGCGAGCCGTCGTATGGGCTCTCGACCGCCAACCAGCCATTCCGCTTGGCGGATGGATCGGCCTTGGCCATCACCACCGCCGTCATGGCCGACCGCAGGGGCAGGGTGTATGGCGAGCGTGTCACGCCCGATGAGATAGTAGTGTCGCCGTCTCACAACGCCGCCAGCAACGACGAGGTGGCGGTGGAAGCCGCGCACTGGCTGGATTCGCAGGCGGCCTGTGGCGGCCGCTAGACGGCGCGCCCCCGCGGGGTGTTCTTCTACTGCGGCACCTCTACCTCGAAACCGGCGGCGCGCAGCTGGTCCAGCGGGCCCCCTGGCGCAACCAGGTCCGACAGCGGCAGCAGAGCGATGGCGGTTCGCTTGCCCCGTAGAGCCGACTCGACGGCAGTGCGCCACTTTGCCAGCGCCTGCCGCCGAAGTTCGGGCTGCTGCTGGAAGCTCATCGCCTGGTCATAGACCGGTTTGCAGGGTGGCAGAGGCGCGGCCAGTTCCATCGGCAAAAGTAGCGGCATATCGCCGGTAGCCCAGGCGTTGGCGGCGCGGATGTAGTGCTGCAGGCTGGCGTCAAGCGTGTCCATCGTGGCGACAAAACACTCCACGTCGTCCACGCGCGAATCGGCTAGCGCACGAATGCCGGCGCGATACGCCTTGCGGTCGATCGCCAGGGGCGAATGCAGCGTGGTATCCACCACGCGTACACCGTGCAGGTCGGCCAGCTCGGCCACGCGCTTCCAGGCGATGTCCGCGCGCGTAAGGCCGGCATTGACGATGGCTGCGTAGTAGAGGTCTTGCGACGCAAAGAGCGGGCGATGTCGATCGAGCCGGCTTTCGCCAGGTAAATGTCGCTCGCGCAGGATTTCCCAGCGAGCGTACTGCTCCGGCGGCAGGATGTCGTTGAGACGCTGGCGCTCAGGCAGCTTGATGGCCGCGTTGGCCGCACGCGCCAGACTCGCCATCTTGAACATGTCGCCTGCACCAATGTCGGTTCCCACCGCTGCCGGCGCGATCACTTCATCGACGATTTCGAGCAGGGATTCCACCTGCGCGGTCCGCCACTGCATGTCGCGCGGCAGGGGCACCAGGCTGGCAAGTATCCACACTTCTCCCTCATCGTCCTTGTTGGCCACGCGCCACAGGCCAGGTCCCGGCTGCACGCCCGTGACTACCAGTTCATCCAGGACGACCGCGCGCGACTCATCGGGCGACTGCGCCATTGCCGGCCGGAGGACTAACAAGCCCGCCAGGCCGATGCCG
>JANORD010000189.1:0-39672 GCA_031415095.1 Lysobacteraceae bacterium | reverse complement strand
CAAGCTGCGCGCGGAACCGGACGCGCTGCGCGCCCAGCTGCTGCGGCACGCTGAACGCCTGGACTTCGCCGAACGGTCGTTGGCTGCGCCGCGTTTCTCAACGCCCTATCCGCCTTCCGGGGAGGAACCGCTACCCAGCTTCGGCAGCTGGCGCTTGGTGCTCACTTCGGTGGCGCTGGATTTCGACGAAGGCCGCCAGCCCCAGGCACTGCGCCGCGGCTGCGCGCTGCTGGCGAACGCACGGCGCATCAACCGCGAATCCTCGGTGCTGCTCGATCGCGGCGTGGCCCAGGCGCTGGCCGAGTCGGCGGCGGTTCTGCTGCTGGAAATGCGCAGCGAGGCGCCCGATGTCGCGCTACCGCCGGAGTGCGCCGTAGCCCTGGCACCGCTGGGCGAAGCTGAGTTCCTGGTTTGCAGTGCCCTGAAGGGCGAGTTCCGCATGCATGCAGCGCAGAGCCAGCGTTTGGGCCGGCAGTTGGCCACCAAGCCGCTGTTTAAAGCCTTCCTGTTCGATGAGGAGTTGCAGAACGCCTGGGTAGCTTCGGCCATGGCGTCGTACTGCGATGAGCCGCATCGCCAGGCCATCCGCCGTGGCGAATTGCCCGAGCCAGCGCCGGCCGCGAGCCGTCTGGACGATGCCGATTGCTACGGCGCCTACGTGAGCTGCGTGTTGGCCAGTATCGCCATCCCAAGCTTCCACAGCCACGCCAGGCGAATGCTCGACCATCGCGCCAAGATGGAACGATTGTTGGCCGAGCATGCGGTGGCCAGCGGCTCCATGTCGTTGGCACCGACTCCGGCGCAGCATTCCCCCGGCTAGCCATTGCCGCTTAGAGCCCGGTCAACCGGCCGATCAGCTCGCCCATCAGTTCCGTCACCGGGTACTTGAACAGTATCAACGGCAACAGGGGCAGTATCGCGGCAACGGCGACGTAGAGCGCCAGTCGCAGGGTCATCGGCACCACCCGCATGTCCCGCACCACTGCCACGCAGCTCGTCAGGTCCGCCAGCGACTGGATGTCGGGAGTCCCCAGCAGCGGCTCGGCGCTGTCCTTGCTGCGCAGCCACTTATTGTCGAAGTCAGCCGCGTAGCGCTCGGCGAAAGTCATGTACTCCTCCATTCCATTCAGGCGGCTGCGCCAAAGCTGCGGCGTGAATAGCAGCAGCGGAGCAAAGACCCATGCCGCATCCAGCAGCAGGATGGCGCCAACGGCTGAATAAACCGCGGCAAACGGCATTTCTCCCGAGTGCAAGTCAACCGCGAACGAGGAAGCCAACGCGACCGAGATGGCCAAAACCCAGGGCACGAAGTGCGTGTGCACCACCTCCAGGTTGCTTAAGCCAGCGGTGCCATCCGAATGGGTGGGTATGAGCTTCAAGGGCAGTCTGGACACGAACCACAGGCAGCGCAGCCAAAGCAAGAAGGTCCAGAGGCTGCGCAGAAGCAGGAACCGCATGACCGTCAAGCACACCATCGCATACCACCAGCCGGACCAACTGCCGCTGATTTCCGCGCTGTCGCCGACGATGGCCGCCATGCCGTAGATGTCTATCGCGGGCCCCAGCCAAACAAGCGACGCAACCAGCGCCAGGAAAACCAGCTCCGGCACCCATGAATTCTTCCAGCGGGTGACGCGGGTAAGCTCAGCATTCAAAGCTGGAACGCAGTGGCTGGGCACGATGCCTGAGCGCTCCAACATCCGCATGAAGCCGCGGAAGCGCGGATCCAGCGCCGTTTCCCCAATGAATAACAGCGGGATGGCTAGCAGCAAACGGACGTGCGCCCCGATGACTTCCAACGAAAACGGGTCGCGCCCATCCACCAGCGACAGCACCATCGTCACCGACCAAAGGAACAAGCCGATAGCCAGGCCGAGCCGGACGGTGTTGCGGCCGTTGCGCACCAAACGCAGGTGGCGCCCCAGTTGATGCAGGGGGCCGCCGAGCAGGGAAAACCGGGAGACGTCGGATTCGTTGGTGTCCGTCAAGGTATGTCCCCTTTGGAGGTTGCCGCCGGAAGTGCGACAGCGTCGCGCTCGAATGCGGCCAAGGCGATGCGAAGGTTGAAGTGCATTCGTTCCTGGCCCAGCGCTGCCCCCAGTGGCGAGCGCATGATGGTGTTGAACAAATCGGGATTTATGGCGGCAAGCCACAGGCTCACGCCGCGCGCGCGCAGTTGGGCTTCGGCTTCGGTCAGCATCGCCAGGGCGGTGTATTCGATATCGGGAATGGCGCTGCACTCGAGCACGATGACGCGGGGATTGGACTGCGCTACCAGGGCCTGCATTTTGTCCTGTGCGTTGGCGGCATTGGCGAAGTTCAGGCGACCTTCGGCCCTGAGCATCAGCAGGCCAGGAATGGTTTCATCCAGCGCATTCTCCCCGGCGCGCCGGAATACTTCCTTGTCCTTGCTGTACGCCACCTCGTACACCGGCGGATGGTTGGCTTGGTAGATCAGGGTCAGCATCGAAATCACGACCGCGATGCCAATGCCTTCCAGCGTACCGATCAGCACCACGCCCACCAGTGTGGCCAGCGCCCAAAGCCATTCCATCCGCCTGACCTGCCGGATGGCGCGAAAATCCATCGGTTTGATCATGCCGATGGAGACCACAACCACCAGTGCCGCCAGCGCCGCTTGCGGCAGCAGGCCGATCAGCCCGGAAAGCAGCAGCAGCGTGACTAGGGTGGCGGCTGCCACCACCCACTGCGCCATCTGGCTGCGCACGCGCGCCTGGTCGGCCACGGCGGTCTGGGAGGTGCCGCCGCCGGCCGGTAGCCCGCCCACCATCGCCACCGCCAAGTTGCTGGCGCCGATCGCAAGCAACTCCTGATCCGCATCCAGCGGCGCGTCGTCCACGCGTCGGAACGTTCGGGCGGCGGCGACCGACTCGGTGAACGACATCAGCGCAATGCCAAGCGCGGCCGGCCACAGCTGCGGGATCAGGGCCAGGTCCGGCAGCGCAACAACTGGCAAGCCGGGCGGCACGCTGCCCACCAGCGCAACGCCCTGTTCGCGAAGATTGAGCGCCGCGGAAGCGAGGATGGCCAGGCCGACCCAGATCAAGGGCGCCGGCGCGCGCGGCAGATAGCGGTGCAGCCCCAACAGCAGCCCGATGCCAACCGCGGAGACCAGAAGGGTCAAGCCGTGGGTCGCCGCTATCGCCCGCGGCAACTCGAGCAGGATGCCCACGGTGCCGTGGCTCTCGAGGTGCAGGCCAAGCAGGCCCTTGGTTTGGCCAATGATGATGGCCAGGCCCACGCCCGCCGCAAAACCGATCAGCACCGGTTTGGAAATGAAGTTGGCCAGGAAGCCCAGCCCGATCAGCCGTGCCGCCACCATGAACACGCCAACCAGCAGGGCCATCGTCGCGGCAATGGTCACCGGCTCCGTGCCAGGGGGCGCCGAGGTGTCGGCGATGGCGGCCGCCATCAGCATGGCGATGGCCGAGGTGCTGCTGACGCTCAAGGCTCGTGAGCTGCCCAGCAGGGGATAGACCAAGGTGGCGGCCAGGGCGGTGTAGAGGCCTGCCTCTACCGGCAGGCCGGCAATCACGGCGCAGGCCATCGCCTTGGGTATCACCACCGCGGCCGTGGTCAGCCCGCCCACCGCGTCAGCGCGCAGCCAGTCCCAGCGGTATTTGGCGAGCCATTTCGGCATTAAAAGAAGTTTGTCGTTACCCGCCCAAGCCGCCAATCGCCCCATGGTCCCATGGTCCCATGGAGAAACCGGGGT
This sequence comes from Lysobacteraceae bacterium, assembly GCA_031415095.1. Taxonomy (GTDB): domain Bacteria; phylum Pseudomonadota; class Gammaproteobacteria; order Xanthomonadales; family Xanthomonadaceae; genus Arenimonas. Next base: position 35,936 of record JANORD010000189.1, on the reverse strand, counting down.
CAGAGTACCTTTTGCTGCGGTGCGAGTCGCCGTTCCGGCCGGTATCGCAGCCCCAGAATTGCACTACGATGGTGCAATGCCCGAGCCCTTACCCCCGCCTGCCGACACCCTGAGCACTCCGCTGGCCTGGGCCGACCCCACCGGCAGTCTCCAGGGCTGCAACTCTGCCTTCGCCAGCTGGCTGGGCGTCAGCGCGCGGCGCCTCGCCGGCTTGTCGCTGCCGGAAATAGACGCCGAGAAAGGCCGCCTGGCCCAGCTTCTGCCGCGCCTGCCCGATACCGGCGAAGCGCTGCGCGTGCGGCGCGCGCGGCTGGCGTTCCCGGGCAATGCCGAGCGCTTCGCCGACCTGTGGCTGGCACGCACCGAGACCGGCCTGCGGCTGGAAGTACACCCGGCCGACGAGTTCCCCGGCGAAGATCCAGCCACCCTGCTGCCGGCGGCGCTGTCGGCGGCGCTCAAGGGCCTGGCGCACGAAATCCGCAATCCGCTGGCCGGCCTGAAGGGCGCCGCGCAGCTGCTGGGCCGGCGGGTGGAGGGCGAGGAAGCACGCGAACTGGTGGGCCTGATCGGCAGCGAGGTGGACCGCCTGGCCGCGCTGGTTGAGCGTCTGCTCAACCCGGCGCCGCCGCGCGATTTCACCGCCACCAACATCCATGTCGTGCTCGAGCGCGTGCGCCAGCTGGCGGAAGTGGAGGCGGGCTGGGCCATCAAACTCGTCCGCGACTTCGACCCCTCGCTGCCCGAGTTTCCCGGCGACGCCGACCGCCTGTCGCAGGCGCTGTGGAACTTGGTGCGCAACGCGCTGGAGTCGGGCGCCTCGCAGGTGCAGCTGCGCACGCGCGCCGAACACCACCTGCTTATTGGCGATGCCGCGCACCGGCTGGTGGTGCGGGTGGAGATTTCCGACGACGGCCGCGGCGTGCCCGAGGACCTGGCCGAGCGCATCTTCCTGCCGCTGGTGTCGGGGCGCGCCGAGGGCACGGGTTTGGGCTTGCCGCTGGCGCAGCAGGTGGCGCGTGAACACCGCGGTTCGCTGAGCTATCGCTCGCGGCCGGGGCACACCGTATTCACGCTGTTGATTCCCGTGCCGGATGAACCGGAGGACGACGATGGCCGCTGAGGCGCCCCGCATCTGGGTGGTGGACGACGACCGCGCCGTGCGCTTCGTGCTGGCGCAGGCCCTGCGCGACGCGGGCTATGTGGTGCAGGCCTTCGACGCCGCACTGGCGGCACTGGCGGCGCTGGAGGACGAAGCGCCGCCGGCGCTGGTGTTCACTGACGTACGCATGCCGGGCATGGACGGCCTGTCCTTCCTCGAGGCCCTGAAGGCCGGCCGCCCCGACCTGCCTGTCATCGTGATGTCGGCCTACACCGACATCGCCAGCACCGCCGGCGCCTTCCGCGGCGGTGCGCACGAATTCTTGTCAAAACCGTTCGACTTGGATGAAGCCGTGACTCTCGCCGCGCGCGCGCTGCCCCAGCCCGCCGCGGCCAGCGCACCCGAGCCGGCGCCCGAGCCCGGCGACGCGCTGGTGGGCGATGCCCCGGCCATGCGCGAACTGTTCCGCGCCATCGGCCGGCTGGCCCAGGCGCCGCTGTCGGTGCTGGTCACCGGCGAAACCGGCACCGGCAAGGAGCTGGAGGCGCGCGCCCTGCACCGCGAATCGCCGCGCGCGCGCAAACCCTTCGTCGCGCTCAACACCGCCGCCATCCCGGCCGAACTGCTGGAGAGCGAACTGTTCGGCCACGAGGTCGGTGCCTTCACCGGCGCACACAAGCGCCACATCGGCCGCTTCGAGCAGGCCGACGGCGGCACCCTGTTCCTGGACGAAATCGGCGACATGCCCGCCGCGCTGCAAACGCGCCTGTTGCGCGTGCTGGCCGAGGGCGAATTCTTCCGCGTTGGCGGCCGCGAACTGATCAAGGTGGACGTGCGCATGGTCGCGGCCACCCACCAGGACCTGGAAGCCAAGGTGCGCGACGGCAGCTTCCGCGCCGACTTACTGCATCGCCTGGACGTGGTGCGCCTGCAGCTGCCGCCCCTGCGCGAACGCAAGAGCGACGTGCCCGCCCTGGCCGCGCGCTTCCTTGCCCAGGCCGCGAAGAAACTCGGCGCGCCCGCCAAGCGCTTCCACCCCGAAGCGCTCAAGCGCCTGCAGCCGCACGACTGGCCCGGCAACGTGCGCGAACTCGAAAATCTCTGCTGGCGCCTGGCCGCATTGGCTCCCGGCGAAGCCATTACTCCCCGCGACCTTGGCAACGCCCTGCGCAGCAGCGCCCCCACCCAAGACCCCGGCGACTGGACCCGCCCCCTGGCCCAAGCCGTCCGCGAAGCCCTGGCCCGCGGCGACACCACCCTGCACGCCAACCTGCGCGAACGTTTTGACCAAGTATTGTTGGAGACCGCGTTGGACCATACCGAGGGGCATCGGCAGCAGGCTGCCGAGAAGCTGGGGTTGGGGAGGAATACGGTGACGCGGAAGTTGGGGGCGGTGCGGGGGCGGAAGAACCTTTGAACTTTCGTCGCATCGCGCATTTCCCGCACTCGCCGGCGCCGCCGGCGTCTTGATGGTTTGTTAATGGCCTTCGGCCCAAGCTGGGACACTCCCCGCCAATAGGAACGCCCATGACCCGCCTCCGCACCGTGCTGCTGCTCGGCTCCGCGCTCGCGCTCAGCGCCTGCAAGCCCGCCGATGCCCCCGTGGTTGAAGCCCCGCCCGCGCCGGTCGCCTCGGCCGAGCCTGCGCCGCCCGCCGAGCCCGTCGCCCAGACCCCGCTCGCTGCCTCCGCCCGCTCCAGCCTGATGCCGGTCGGCGACAGCACGGTCGGCGGCGAGCTGCGCTTCGAAGTGGACAACGGCGGCGTGCGCGTCACCGGCGCGTTCACCGGCCTCAAGCCCGGCGCCACGCACGCCTTGCACATCCACGAGTTCGGCAACTGCACGGCGGCCGATGCGTCCAGCGCCGGTGCCCACTTCAACCCGGCGGCGGCCCCGCATGGCAACCGCGAGGGCGAGGGCGAACACCACGCCGGCGACATCCCCAACCAAGTGGCCGGCCCCGACGGCGTGGCCGCGGTGGACCAGCGCCTGGACGGCCTGCAGATCGGCGGCGGCGGCGAAATGGACATCATCGGCCGCGGCGTCATCGTGCATGCCGACCCCGACGACTACACCACCCAGCCCACCGGCAACGCCGGCGGCCGCATCGCCTGCGGCGTGATCGAAGCCGAGACCGCGGCGCCCACCGACGCGGATCCCGCGCAGTGACCCACGGCGGCTGGACCATCCGCGCAGCCACGGTGCACGACGTGCTGCAGCTGCGCGACTGGGCTGTCGCCATGGCACTGGAAACCGAAAAAAAGGCCTTGGACCCGGGCACGGTGGAAAAGGGCATCCACGCGGTGCTGGACGAACCGCGGCGCGGTGTCTATTTCATTGCCGAACGCGATGGCGCCGCCGCGGGCACGCTGATGCTCACCTACGAATGGAGCGACTGGCGCAACGGCGACTGGTGGTGGATACAGAGCGTTTACGTCGCGCCGTCGCACCGCCGCCAGGGCGTCTATGCCGCGCTATATGCCCACGTGCTGGCCGCCGCACGGGCCGAGCCTGGCGTGTGCGGCCTGCGTCTTTACGTGGAGCGCGACAACCGCGGCGCCCAGCAGACTTATGAAGGCCTGGGCATGGCCGATGCCGGCTATCGCATGTACGAAGCGCCGACGCCCGGCTGAGCCGGACGCCGGCGCGTGGGCTCAACTCACCAAGCGGCGGGTCTTGAGCGCAGCCCAGGCGATGAAGCCAAAGCCCAGCATCCAACCCATGTCGATCGGGTGGCCGGTGGCATAGGTCTCGGACAGCACCAGGAAGGTGTAGGCCTGGTTGGCGATGAAATAAAGCAGGATGCCGACCACCGCGAACCACCAGGCCGCGCCCACTACGCCGCCGCGGAAGCCGGTGGCCGTGAGCGCCGTCACCGCCAGCAGCAGCGGGTCGAAGACCAAGTAACCCAGCGATGTGGCGCGCATGGCCAGGCTGGGGTCACTCAGCCCTTCCGCATTGGCGCGATAGGCCAGCACGCCCGCCGCCGCCACCAGCACCACCGCCAGCAGCTTGCCCCACAGCGGCGACTCCAGCCCGGTGGAGCGCTTGAAAATGAGCAGGCCAATGATCATCAGCGGGCCCGTGGCCAGGTAACCGATGTCGGAGAAGTAGGGGTAGGGCGTTTCTTCACCGCCAGTGAGCAGCGGATAGGCCGCGAAGAGGGTGGCGCCGATGCCCCAGGCCAGCACGCCGGTGCCCATGGCGGCCCATACCTTGCGCAGCGGGCTGCCGGGCGGGAACGCCGCCATGGCGTAGAAGCAGATGGCCGCTGATATCAGGCTCGACGATGTCTGCAGCGCGTTGGAGTAGTACAGCCGAAAAGCATCTGACACGCCCAGGAACGGGAAGACCAGCAACATCAGGGTGGCTAGCACCCAGAACACAGCGGCGGTGCGGGCGATTGCGGACATCGGTCAGGCTCCTGCGGCAAGGCGGTGGGAACGACGGACTAGCCAATAGCGGCGGGGCTCAGTGCAGATGCCCCGCCACTTTTTCCTCGATGGTGCGGAACAGCTCCGCGGCCTTGCGGTCGCCCAGCATCACCGCGGCATGCTGGCGGCACTTGGCCATGAATTCCATGGGGTACTGATGCGGCGGCGTGGTGTTGGCGATGCTCTCGAGCTTCTTGGCCACGCCGATACCGTAGATGCCCTCCAGCACGGCCAGGGCGTCCTTCTGCAGCGCGATGTGGGAATAAAACACGTGTGGCTCGCTGGTCTCGGCGCGTGCGGCGGGCGCAGCCGGGGCTTCGGACCGGGGCGCGGCAGCGGCCAGAGCGGGCGCTGGCGCGGGCTCAGGCTCGGGCGGTGGCGCCAGCTTGGGCTGGCGCGCCGGATCCAGCCGCTCCACCACGCTGGTGAGCGAAAAAGCTGGCGTGGCCGCCATGGCCGCATCCACCTGGATAGCGGGCAGCGACGCCACCTTGGAGAAAGCCAGCCGCGGAAGGCGCGCCAGCGCCGTGTCGGCATCCAGCCCATCCATGGACACGTAGCAGGTGTGCCCGCGGTCCACGAACAGGAAGCCCGAACGCTGGCGCAGCTCGCCTGGCTCGGTGAAGTAGAAGTAGAGCTTGGCGGTCTTGCCGCCCTGGCCCAACGCGACTAGCGCCGCGTGCAGTTCCGCGAGTGATGCCATTACGCCCCCTGAGCGTGCCCGGCGATTGCCAGCAGCGGTGCCCGCGCTGGCTCAAGCCCGATAGTGGAAGAGTCGGTTTCGCCTGTCCAGTGATCCGGCGGCTCAGTGTCTCGCCACGGGACTCAGCGCAGCTGCTCGCGCCAGGCCTGGAACATCAGCACGCCCCACAGGTGGGTGTGCCATTTGCGCTCGCCAGCGAGGAATTCGGCCCAGATGGCGCGCAGCGGCGCCGGATCGAAATGGCCTTCTTCACGCAGCCGGCGCTCGTCCAACTGCGCCTCGGCCCAGGGCCGCAGCGGCCCGCGCAGCCAATCGCCCACCGGTGCGCCAAAGCCCGTCTTGGGCCGCTGCACCAGGTCCTGCGGCAGGTAGCGAAGCAGCAGCTGTTTGGGCAGGAACTTCAGCCGGCCCTGGCGCCACTTCATGGCCACCGGCAGCGACCATGCGAACTCGGCCACGCGCCAGTCCAGCAGCGGAGCCCGCACTTCCAGCGCCACCGCCATGCTGGCGCGGTCCACCTTGGTCAGGATGTCCTCGGGCAGGTAACAGGCGAAGTCCATCCGCATCAGCGCCTCGGCATCGCCGCTGATGCCCTCAAGCGCGGCGGCATCGTCGTAAGCAGTGGGCAGGCGCCGCGCGCCCAGCACCACGGCCTCGGGGTTGCGCCATCGGCTCACGCGCTGGCGGGCCAGGCCCTGCAGGTTCCCCGCCGCCAGCTCCGCACACAGCGCAGCCAGGCCCCCCAGCCGCGCGCGTTCGCCTGGGTTGCCGGCCAGCCGCGCCAGTGCGGCGCGCGGCAGCCGCTGCAGCCAGGCTTGGTTGCGCAGGGTGCGTTCATAGCGTCGATAGCCGAAAAAAAGCTCATCGCCGCCGTCACCCGACAGCGCCACCGTCACGTGCTGGCGCGCCAGCCGGCACAGCAGCGCGGTGGGAATCTGGGAGGAGTCGGCGAATGGTTCGTCATAAATGCCCGGCAGCTCCGGCACCACGTCCAGCGCGGCGTTGCCATCGACCCGCAGTTCGGTGTGGTCGGCGCCCAGATGCCGCGCAACCGCCGCGGCATGTTTACTCTCGTCGTGACCGCTGTGGTCAAAGCCGATGGAATAGCTGCGAACGGGGCGCGCGGACTGCGCCTGCATCAGCGCCATCACCAGCGAAGAGTCGGTGCCGCCGGACAGGAATGCGCCCAGCGGAACGTCTGCCTCCATGCGCAGCGCGGTGGCATCGCGCAGCAGTGCATCCAGCGCGTCCATGGCCTCGACGTCGCTGCCTTCGAAGCCGCGCGCGATCGCGGCGCGGTGGCTCGAATGGCCATCCCACCAGGCGCGTGGCTCGGGCAGGTTTCCCGCCTGCACCGCGGCCGCGTCCACACGCAGCAGATGTCCGGCAGGCAGCTTGCGCACCCCACGCAGAATGCAGTGCGGCGCGGGGATGTAGTCCAGCCGCAGCAGCAGCGCCAGCGCATCGGGGTCCACTTGGGCCTGCATGGCCGGGTGCGCGCGCAATGCCGCCAGTTCGCTGCCGAAAAGCAGGCTGCCGTCGCTGGCAAGGCCGTAATAAAGCGGCTTCTTGCCGACCCGGTCGCGGGCCAGCCAAAGCACGCGCTGCTGCCGGTCCCAGGCCGCCAGCGCCAGCATGCCGTTGCCGCGCGCCAGCGTCGCCTCCACGCCCCACTGCGCCAGCGCCGCCAGCAGCACTTCGGTGTCGCAGTGGCCGCGAAAGCTGTGGCCCAGGGCCTGCAGCTCTTGGCGCAGGGCGCGGTGGTTGTAGATCTCGCCGTTGAACGCGATCACCCAGCGGCCGTCGGCCGAGGCCATGGGCTGGTGGCCCTCGGGGCTCAGGTCCAGGATGGAAAGCCGGCGATGGGCCAGCACCAGGCCCGCCTCGGGCTCGGCCCAGGCGCCGGCGTCATCGGGGCCGCGATGGGCAATGGCGGCGCCCATGCGCAGGCCCAGCGCGGTGAGCTCCGGTGCGCTCGCGCCCCTTCGATGCCATGCGCCGGCCAGTCCGCACATGCCGGCGCGCTCAGCCGACCACGGAGGAGTGGGGGCCCGGACTCACGCCGGGTCCGTCGGCGGCGGATCGGCCACGGCCTGGCCGTTCTGGAGCAGCCACAACATCACGGTTTTCTGGCGCACGTAGTTGGCGCGCACGTAGGCATAGACCAGGCCGTGCCAGCCGTCCAGGAAGCCGGCGCGCAGCACGTATCCGCGCCAGAAACGCCATGCCGGGGAGAGCACCAACTTGACCAGGCTGGCGCGCTTGCCGCGGGCAAAATCATGTTCGGCCATCATCCGGGCGTAGCGCTGGGTCTTGGCCAGCTGCTGCTCCAGCGAACGATACGGGTAGTGGATGACGTCGCCCGGCAGGGTCACCACCGACCCGTCCACGCTGGCCGCCTCGTGTATTTCGCGGGTGCCGCGCCAGCCACCGCGGCGGCGGTCGAACAGCCGCAGCACGCGGTCGGGATAGGCGTTGCCGTGGCGCAGGAAGCGGCCGAAGTACTCCGACAGCCGTGCGAAGCGATAGCCCGCCGCATCCGCGAAGCCGCCGTCGCGTGCCGCCTCGATGGCGGCGCGCAGCGTGGGGTCGATGCGCTCGTCGGCGTCCAGGCACAGCACCCAGTCGTGGCGTGCCTGTTCAACGGCGAACTGCTTCTGGCTGCGAAAGCCGTCGAACGGCCGCTGCAGCACGCGCGCCCCGAGCGCGGTGGCCAGCGCCTCGGTGCCGTCGCTGGAGCCCGAATCCACCACCACCACCTCATCGCAAAACGCCAGCGAAGCCAGGCAGTCCGCCAGCCGCCCGGCTTCGTTGAGCGTGATGATGCAGGCGCTGATTTTGGGGGTGGGACTGTTGATGGGCGGGTCCATGAGAGAGGTCGTGCCAGTGCCGGGCGGCTGCCCGATTGGCGCGTTGGTCGGCGGGCAGCGGCGCCAACTTGGGCACATAGCCCAGAAAATAGCCCAAATCCGCGTGAAGGAGCCTGCCGCATTACTGAATTGCCGTCCAGTCCCCGCTGCACCAATCGCTTGGGGATAGTCAAGGCCCTGCATTTCAGAAACAATGAGCCATCAAAAAACCAGCCTGAGCTGGAAGCTTCAGACCGCCCAAATTGCTTGGTGGGCGTCGGGCGCCAATAGCGCCCTTGCCAGGGGGATGCAAACGATGTCGCAGCGGCTCGTCATGAGTGGGGCAACGGTGCCTGCGCGGTTCTCGCGCATGGCAACGGCGGCCGCATCCTTGCTGGCGATCGCCTTCACCTGCGTGGCTCCGGCGCTGGCGCAGACCAGCGTCACCAACACCGCCACCATCACTGCGCCCACCAACGTCAGCGATCCCGACCTGACCAACAACAGCGCCAGCGACACCGACACGGTGACGCCGCGCAGCCTTACGCTCACCAAGATATGGACCGATGCCCTGGCCGGCAACGCCGTCAGCCTCACCATCTCGGCCGCCGCCGTCGACATCAACGGCGCCGTGGCGGGTTCGTCCATTGCGCCAGCCACCACGGTCAACGCCACCGCCAACCTGCGCGTCGGTTCCACCGTGACGCTCACCGAGGCATTCACCGCCGGGCTGCCTGCGAACTACAGCACGGCGCTCACGTGCACCAAGGACACCGGCGGCGCCGTTGTTCCAGTCACCGGCACCGGCTTGTCCGGCACGGTGACCATGCCCGGCGACAGCAATGTCACCTGCACCTTCACCAACAGCCGCAGTAGTCAGACCTTGCAAGTAGTGAAGGCGTGGGTGAATGCGGTCGCTGGTCATACGGCGACGGTGACGACCACTGGCGGTACGAACAACTCCACCTTTAATGCGACGGCACCGGCAACGGGCTTGAACGGTACGACGGTGAATGTGTTCACCGGTGATGTAGTGACGCTGCCAGCGGAAACTTTTGGCGGTGGTGCGCTGGCGGCGAACTACGACACCACGCTGGTGTGTGCCGGTGGTTCGCCATTGGCAAGCGGTCCAGTGGCGCGTAACGTCACGATTACCAACAGCGCAACGCCAACGGTGTGTACGTATACCAACACGCGCCGGACGGCGAACCTGGTGCTGCGCAAGTCCTGGGTGGACGCGCTGGTGGGCGAAATCGTGGACTTCACGGCCACCGGCAGCGTCACGTCGCCCATCGCGCTCAATTCGGTGGCGCAGACCGCCACCGAGATCGACGCGGCGCCGGCGCAGACGGTGTTCGCAGGTGAGACGCTCACCTTGGCCGAGGCGTTCGCGGTGCCCGCCAACGCGGCCAACTACGCCACCACGCTGCAGTGCACGGGCACCTCCGGCCTGTCCGGCAACACCTTGGTGGTGGGCGCGGCGGACGCCAACATCCAGTGCACCCTCACCAACACCCGGCGCCAGAGCACGCTGCGGCTGTTCAAGAACTGGGCTGCCAACAGCCGCAATGGCGACATCGCCACGCTCGGCGCCAGCAGCGGCCTGCTCAGCAACACCTCGGCGTTCACTTCCACTGCTTCGGTGTCGGCCAACAGCAACACGGTGCCGGTGTTCGCGGGCGAACAGGCCGTGCTGCCGGCCGAAACCATGTCCGGGGCGGCGCTGGCCAACTACGACGTGGCGCTGGCCTGTTCGGGCGGCAGCCTGAGTGGCACCGATGGCAAGCTCGCCAACACCCTGACCGTGCTCGACAGCGACCAGGGCAACCCGATCACCTGCACCTACACCAACACCCGCCGCAGCACCACGCTGCAGTTGTCCAAGACCTGGCTCAACGGTTTTCCCGGCGACAGCATCATTATTTCGGCATCCGGTCTGGCGCCGTTGAACTCGGTGGCGGCGGGCGGTGCCAGCCAGACGGACACCGGCGCGGCGCAGGCGGTGTTCGCCGGCGATGTCATCAACCTCACCGAGTCCGTCACCTCGGTCACGTCCAACCTGTACGACACCACGCTGTCGTGCACCAACACCACGGGCTTGGTGCCGGGCGGCACGCCCACGGCGGGCGTGCTCACCATTGGCCCGGGCGACAGCAGCCCGATCGTCTGCACCTACGTCAACAACCGCCGCAGCGCCCAACTGGTCATCCGCAAGGTCTGGGCCGGCGCAAGCCCGGGTGCCAGCGTCAACATCGATCCGACCACGGGTTTCGCCAACAACGCCCCGGCGCTGGCGTCAACCTTCCCGGGGCCCGACCAGACGGCACCGGTAACGGTCTATGCCTTCGAGACCGGCACGCTGGGCGCCGAGACCTTCACCTCGGGCAACGCCGCGGACTACTCCCAGACCAGGAACTGCGACGGCACCGACGCCAACCTGTCCGACGGCCTCACAATCAGCATCGCCGACGCTGGCAACACCATCACCTGCACCTACTTCAACACCTTCGTGCAGCGCGCCGAGCTGAACCTGACCAAGACCAGTACCGTCACCAGTGTGACCGCGGCCGGCGACGACATTCCCTACGCGCTCACCGCCACCAACAGCGGCAATGTCCCGCTCAGCAACGTCACCATCACCGATCCGCTGGTGAGCAACCTGGTCTGCATCCCGGCCACGCCGGTGGCGAGCCTGGCCGTTGGCGCCAGCATCAGCTGCACGGGTTCGTACACGGTGACCCAGGCCGACATCAACCGCGTGGGCAGCGGCGACGGCACCGACGACGCCGTCATTCGCAATACCGCCACCGCGGCCGGCACGCCGCCCAGCGGCCCGGCCGTGAGCGACAGCGCCAGCGTGGACGTGAACCTGCCCGCGCTCAGCACCGCCGGCAGCTTCACCAAGACCCCAAGCCTGGCCGATGCCAACGGCAGCGGCCAGGCCAGTGTCGGCGAAGTGATCAGCTACAGCTTCACGGTGATGAACGCCGGCAACACCACGCTTTCGAACATCGTCATCGTCGACCCGCTGCTGCCCGCGCTTTCTTGCGGCCCGTCGGGCGACATCCAGCCCGGCCAGAGCCGCACCTTCGGCACCGCGCCGCCGGCCGTCGTGGCCTGCACCGGCAACACCTATGTCGTGACCCAGGCCGACCTGGACAACCGCGGCGGCGGCGATGGTGATATCGACAACACGGCCACCGCCACCGGCAACGGCCCGGGCGGCGGCACCGCGTCGGTGATTGCCAGCGGCAGCGTGCCGCTGGATCCACCGGCGCCGCGCCTGGTGCTTGACAAGACCGCCAGCCCGGGCTCGGTGGACAGCGCCGGCGATGTCATCACCTACACCTTCACCGTGACCAACCCGGGCAACGTCACGGTCACCGGCATCGACATCACCGACCCGCTGCCGGGCCTGGGCGCCATCACCTGCACGCCGGCGGCGCCGTTCGACCTGGCGCCGGGCGCCAGCGCCACCTGCACCGCGGACTACACCGTCACCCAGGCCGACATCGACAACCTCGGCAGCATCACCAACACCGCCACCGCCGAGGGCGAATTCAACGGCGGCCCGGTGAGCGACGACGACAGCGCGTCGGTCGGCATCAATCCGGGCACGGTGGAGCTTTCGCTGGACAAGACCGCCGACCGCACCTTCGTGGCTGGCGTGGGCGAAGTCATCACCTATTCGTTCCGGGTCAGCAACCCGTCCACCAAGACTTTCACCGGCGTCCTGCTGACCGGCGACACCCTGCTGGGCGCCGGCCTGTCGTGCGCGCCGATCCCGCTGCTGCTGCCGGGGGCGTCGGTGAGCTTCAACTGCACCGGCAACACCTACAGCGTCACCCAGGCGGACATTGACCTGCAGGGCCTGCCCATCGCCGGCAGCACCGTGGTGTCGAACACCGCCACGGTGCGCGGAAGCTACCTCGATGCCGGCCTGCCGGCGTTCGACGAGGCCAGCGACACCGTCAACGTGCAGCTGCCGCCGCGCGCACCGGGCATCTTCCTGACCAAGATCTCCGACGTAGCCGCGATCACCGCGCCCAACCAGGCGATCACCTACACCTTCGAAGTGCGCAATACCGGCAACGTCACGCTCACCAACGTGGCCATCAGCGACCCGATGCTGCCGGCGCTCAATTGCCCGGTGCTGGCGACGCTGCCGCCTAGCGCCACCGCCACCCTGGTCAGCGGCTGCACCGGTAACCAGTTCACCGTGACCCAGAACGAAATCGACACCGGCAGCACCGGCCTGTTGCCCGGCAACGGCCAGATCAACAATATCGCTTCGGTCACGTCGCTCGATCCGCTGGGCGCCGCCGTGGGCGACGTTGACGAGAACGAAGTGACGCTCCCCGCGCGCAGCTCCGGCATGACGCTGGTCAAGAGCGCCAACGTGGCCAGCATCAGCACGCCCGGCACCCTCGAGTACACGTTCACGGTGGCCAATACCGGCTCGGTCACCATCAACAACCTCACCGTCACCGATCCGTCGATCGGCCTGTCCTGCCCCAGCATTTCGCTGGCGCCGGCCACCAGCCTCAGCTTCGGCGGCGCGGGTGCCGACGTGGTGTGCACCAACACCAGCCGCAGCGTGACCCAGGCTGAAATTGACACGCTGACTTCGATCGACAACACCGCGACGGCCGCCGGCAGCACGCTGGCGGGCGGGCCGATCGCGCGCACCAGCAACCTGTCCGTGCCTATCAACAGGAACCCGGCGCTGACCCTGGCCAAGGTCGCCGACCGCGCCACGGTGAGCCTGCCCGGCGACGTCATCAACTACACCATCACTGCCACCAATATCGGCAACGTCACCCTTGCCAACGTGGTGGTGGGCGATGCCCTGCTGGGTACGTTGACCTGCACGCCGCCGGTGCCGCTGGCAGCGATGGCCCCCGGCGCCGCCATCGTCTGCACCGGCAGCTACGCCGCTACGCAGGCCGATTTCGACACCAACGGCGGCGGCGACCAAGACATCGACAACACCGCCATCGCCACTTGGATCGGCGGCAACGCCACTGCCAGCACCAGCGTCGGCATTCCGTTGGCGTCGCAGTCCCTGACCATCGACAAGACGGCCGGCGCGCCCACCGTGAACCTGGGCCTGGACCCGACCTTCACCGACGCCGGCGACACCCTCACCTACACCTTCGTGGTCACCAACACCGGCAACCAGAGCCTGTCGGCGCTGGCGATCACCGACGTCAACCTCGACGCCGCTGCGGTGTGCGACAAGACCGTGATCACGGCGTCCGGCCCGGACCAGACCGCCACCTGCACCGGCATCCGCACGCTCACCCAGGTGGACCTGGACAACGGCAGCATCAGCAACAGCGCCACCGCGCAGGGCACACCGCCGGCCAGCGCGCGCATCAGTTCGGCGGCCGACACCACCACCACGCCGCTGCCGCCGGTGGCCGTGCTGGTGCTGGACAAGGCCGCGAGCCCGCCCACCACGGCGGGCGGCAGCTTGCCCGCGGTGACGGATGCCGGCGACACCATCACCTTCAGCTTCCGCCTGACCAACAGCGGCAACGTCAGCCTGAGCAACCTCAGCGTCACCGACCCGCTGCCCGGCCTGCCGGCGGTGACGTGCCCGGTGCTCACGCTGGCCCCGGGCGCGAGCGTCGACTGCTCAACGGCGGTGTACATGCTGACCCAGGCTGACATGGACGCGGGCGTGATCGCCAACAGCGCTACTGCTGGCGGTCGTCCGCCCAGCGGGCCGGCGATCGCCTCGCCTCCCGACGGCACCAGCACGCCGCTGGCGTCGGTTCCCGGCATCAGTCTCGACAAGACCGCCGGCATCCCGAGTGGCAACACCGCCGGCAGCACGATTGTCTACAGCTTCCTGGTGCGCAACACCGGCAACGTGACGCTGACCGGACTGCTCATCACCGATCCGCAGCTGGCTGCGGCCGCGAGCTGCCCCGCCACCACGCTGGCGCCCGGTGCCAACACCACCTGCACCGGCACCCACACCATCACCCAGGCCGAAGTGGATGCCGGCGTGGTGAACAACACCGCCACGGCCACCGGTACCCCGCCCAGTGGCCCGCCCCTCGAGTCGGCGCCTGACAGCACCACGACGCCGATCGCCTCCGCGCCCGCGTTGACGGTGGACAAGACCGCCGGCGTGCCCAGCGGCAATACCGCCGGCAGCACGATCGCCTACAGCTTCCTGGTGCGCAACACCGGCAACGTGACGCTCACTGGCATTGCCATCACCGACCCGCAGCTTGACGCGGCCGCGATCTGCGCCGCGACCACGCTGGCGCCCACGGTCACCACCACCTGCACCGGCACGCGCACCATCACCCAGGCCGACGTGGATGCCGGCGTGGTGAACAACAGCGCCACCGCCGCCGGCGCGCCGCCCACCGGCGCTGCCGTCACTTCGCCGCCCGATACCACCGCGACGCCGATCACCGCGACCCCGTCGCTGACGGTGGACAAGAGCGCGGGCGTGCCCAGCGGCAACACCGCGGGAAGCACGATCGCCTACAGCTTCCTGGTCACCAATACCGGCAACGTCACGCTCACCGGTTTGGTGATCAACGACCCCCTGCTGGATTCGGCGGCAGCGTGCGCCGCTACCACGCTGGCGCCCGCGGCGACGACCACCTGCACCGGCACCCACACCATCACCCAGGTCGAAGTGGATGCCGGCGCGGTGAATAACAGCGCCACCGCCAGCGGCACGCCGCCGACTGGCCCGGCTATCACGTCGCCGCCCGACACCACCAGCACGCCGCTGGCCTCGGCGCCTGCGCTGACGGTGGACAAGACCGCCGGTACGCCCAGCGGCAACACGGCCGGCAGCACGATTGCCTACAGCTTCCTGGTGACCAACACCGGTAACGTGACGCTCACCGGTATCGCCATCACCGACCCGCAGCTCGACGCGGCCGCCACCTGCGCCGCGACCACGCTCGCACCCGCGTTGACTACGACCTGCACCGGCACGCACACCATCACCCAGGCCGAAGTGGACGCCGGCGTGGTGAACAACAGCGCCACGGCAGGCGGCACACCGCCCACCGGCCCGGCCATCGTCTCGCCGCCCGACGTCACCAGCACGCCGCTTGCCGCCACACCGCTGCTGAGCGTCGTCAAGGCTTCCATCACCACGGCACTCACGGCCGTGGGCCAGTCCGTGCCTTACACCTACCTTGTGACCAACGCTGGCAACGTGAGCATCACCGTGCTTGCCGTGGCTGACGACCGCATCGCAACCGTCACCTGCCCGGTGACAGCGCTGGCTCCGGGCGCCAACACCACGTGCACCGGCAGCTATGTGGTCACCCAGGCCGATCTGGACGCGGGCGGCGTCACCAATATCGCCACGGCCACCGGCACGCCCGCGCAGGGCACGCTGGCCCCGGCCACCGCCACGCTCACCATCGTCGCCACCACCACGCCGCTGCTGACCGTGGTCAAAGCCTCCACCACCACGGCGCTGACGGCCGCCGGCCAATCCGTGCCCTATACCTACGTGGTCACCAACGCCGGCAACGTGGGCATCTCTGCCATTGCCGTGGCGGACGATCGCATCGCCACCGTCACCTGCCCGGTGACGGCGCTGGCGCCGGGCGCTAGCACCACCTGCACCGGCAGCTACGTGGTCACCCAGGCTGACCTGGATGCCGGCGGAGTCACCAATATCGCCACGGTCACCGGCACGCCCGCACAGGGCACGCTGGCGCCGGCCACGGCCACGTTGACCATCGCCGCCACCGCCGCGCCCGCGCTCACCGTGGACAAAGTCGCCGGTACGCCGAGCGGCAACACCGCCGGCAGCACCATCGCCTACAGCTTCCTGGTCACCAACACCGGCAACGTGACGCTCACGGGTATCGCCATCACCGATCCGCAGCTCGATGGCGCGGCGGTGTGCGGTGCAACCACGCTGGCGCCCGCTGCCACCACGAGCTGCACCGGCACCCGCACGATCACCCAGGCGGACGTGGACGCCGGCGTGGTGAACAACAGCGCCACGGCCGGCGGCACGCCGCCCAGCGGCCCGGCGATCATCTCTCCACCCGACACCACCAGCACGCCGGTGGTGGCCACGCCGCTGCTCGCGATCGTGAAAGCTTCCACCACCACGGCGTTGACCGCCGTGGGCCAGTCGGTGCCCTACACCTACCTGGTCAGCAATGCCGGCAACGTCAGCATCACCGCGCTTGCCGTGGCGGACGATCGCATTGCCACCGTCACCTGCCCGGTGACGGCGCTGGCGCCGGGTGCCAGCACCACCTGCACCGCCAGCTACACCGTCACCCAGGCCGACCTGGACGCCGGCGGCGTCACCAATATCGCCACCGCCACGGGCACGCCGGCGCAGGGCACGTTGGCCCCGGCCACCGCCACGCTCACCCTCGCCGCCACCGCCGCGCCCGCGCTCACCGTGGACAAGACCGCCGGCGCGCCCAGCGGCAACACCGCCGGCAGCACCATCGCCTACAGCTTCCTGGTGACCAATACCGGCAACGTCACGCTCACTGGTATCGCCATCACCGACCCGCAGCTCGACGCGGCCGCGACCTGCGCCGCGACCACGCTCGCGCCTGCTTCCACCACCTCCTGCACCGCCACCCACACCATCACCCAGGCCGAAGTGGACGCCGGCGTGGTGAACAACAGCGCCACCGCCAGCGGCACGCCGCCCATCGGCCCGGCCGTCACCTCGCCGCCCGACACCACCAGTACTCCCTTGGCGGCCACGCCCCTGCTCACGATCGTGAAGGCATCCACCACCACGGAGCTGACGGCGGTGGGCCAGTCGGTGCCCTCCACCTACCTGGTCAGCAATGCCGGCAACGTCACCGTTTCCGCACCCGCCGTGTCCGACGACCGCATCGCCACCGTCACCTGCCCGGTCGCCACGCTGGCACCCGGCGCCAGCACCACCTGCACCGGCAGCTACACCGTCACCCAGGCCGACCTGGACGCCGGCGGCGTCACCAATATCGCCACGGCTACCGGCACGCCCGCACAGGGCACGCTGGCGCCGGCCACCGCCACACTGACCATCGCCGCCACCGCTACGCCGCTGCTGACCGTCGTCAAAGCCTCCACCCCCACGGCGTTGACGGCCGCCGGCCAGTCGGTGCCTTACACCTACTTGGCCACGAACACCGGCAACGTCAGCATCACCGCGCTTGCGGTCGCGGACGACCGCATTGCCACGGTCACCTGCCCGGTGACGGCGCTGGCACCCGGCGCCAGCACCACCTGCACCGGCAGCTACACCGTGACCCAGGCCGACCTGGATGCGGGCGGCGTCACCAATATCGCCACGGCCACCGGCACGCCCGCGCAGGGCACGCTGGCCCCGGCCACCGCCACGCTGACCATTGCTTCCAACGCCGCGCCCGCGCTCACCGTGGACAAGACCGCCGGCACGCCCAGCGGCAACACCGCCGGCAGCACGATTGCCTACAGCTTCCTAGTCACCAACACCGGCAACGTGACGCTCACGGGTATCGCCATCACCGACCCGCAGCTCGACGCGGCCGCCACCTGCGCCGCGACCACGCTCGCGCCTGCTTCCACCACCACCTGCACCGGCACCCGCACCATCACCCAGGCCGAAGTGGACGCCGGCGTGGTGAATAACAGCGCCACGGCTGGCGCCACGCCGCCGACCGGCCCGGTCGTCACCTCGCCGCCGGATACCACCGTCACGCCGTTGGCTCCGGCCCCGGCGCTCACCGTGGTCAAGACCGCGGGCACGCCGAGTGGCAACACCGCCGGCAGCACGATTGCCTACAGTTTCCTGGTGACCAATACCGGCAATGTGACGCTCATCGGTATCGCCATCACCGACCCGAAGCTCGATGCTCCGGCGACGTGTGCCGCGACCACGCTGGCGCCCGCCACCACCACCACCTGCACCGGCACGCGCACCCTGACCCAGGCCGACGTGGATGCCGGCTCGGTCACCAACACCGCCACCGCCGGCGGCAGCACACCCGGCGGCGCACCCGTGGTATCG
Organism: Lysobacteraceae bacterium; assembly: GCA_031415095.1. Taxonomy (GTDB): domain Bacteria; phylum Pseudomonadota; class Gammaproteobacteria; order Xanthomonadales; family Xanthomonadaceae; genus Arenimonas. The sequence goes on along the minus strand of JANORD010000189.1, from coordinate 17,845 downwards.
CCGCCGTCCACCGCCGTGACGCCGATCCCGGCGGCGCCGGCGCTGTCGGTGAGCAAGACAGCCGCGCTCACCACCGACAACGACACCCCGGGCCTGGGCAACGCGGGCGACGTGATCACCTACAGCGTGCAGGTCACCAACACCGGCAACGTCACGCTCACCGCGGTGGAAGTGCGCGACAGCTTCCAGGGCGGCCCGGCCACCCTGCTGTCCTGCGCGCCCACCACCCTGGCCCCGGGCCAGGTCGCGAATTGCGCGGCATACACCTATACGATCACCGACGCCGACGTCACCGCCGGCGGCAGCCTGGAAAACACCGTCACCGCCAAGGGCACTGCCAACCTGGCCGGCGCGGTGGTGGTAGTGGAGGCCGATGCGGTGGCGAGCGTCGCGCTGGACGACACGCCGTCGGACATGCGCGTAAGCAAGTCGGCCAACCCGCGCGATGTACGCACCGCCGACCTGGTGCGCTACACGGTCACCATCGAGAACCGCGGCGTGAACGCGATTGTCGACGCCACCCTGGTGGATACGCCGCCCGCTGGCTTCAGCTACGTGGATGGCTCGCTGGCGGTGGACGATGCCGACGCGGCCGGCCGCCTGGTGGGCACCTCGCCGCTGCGCGTGGACCAGATCGACATTGCCGCTGGGGACCGCGCCACCGTGGTCTACCTGCTGCGCGTCGGCGCCGGCGTGCGCCCCGGCGTGCATGTCAACAGCGCCCGCGCGGAAGACGGCAGCGCGGTGTCCAACGTCGCCACCGCCGAAGTGGTGCTGGTGGGCGAGCCGCTGCTGGATGAAGCGCTGGTCCTGGGCACGGTGTTCGATGACCGCAACGGCAACGGCGCGCAGGACACCGCGGCGCTGGACAGGGTGCAGCTCACGGGCGGCTTCAGCGCCTCGGCCTACGTTGCCAATTCCACCCGCATCAACCGCGGCCAGGGCGAGCAGCCCGAGCCAGACGCTAGCGCGCCGATGCTGCACGGCCTGTCGCTGGGCAGCGTCTCGGCCCGCCAGTCCGACGCCGACCCGGCCAGCGCGCACCAGGTGGTGATCAGCCAGACCCTGAGCCGCCTGGACTTCAGCGACGACCTGGTGCTCAGCGCTGCTGGCGGCGTGCAGCTGCGCATGAACGCCGCCGGCGAAACCACGGTGCAAGGCGGCGACAGTGGCGCCCTGCCCACGCTGGAGCGCCGCGTCAGCCAGGTGCAGGGCGGCTACCGCGTGGATTACGTGCTGCGCAACGAAGGCGTGGCCGAGCGCGGCGTGCCCGGCGTGCGCATCGCCACCGTGGACGGCCTGCTGGTGGAAACCGACGCCTACGGCCGCTTCAGCCTGCAGGGCGTGGAAGTGGGCAGCAGCGGCCGCGGCAGCAACTTCATCATGAAGGTGGACCCGGTGACGCTGCCGCCGGGCACCGAGTTCACCACCGACAACCCGCTGGTGCGCCGCGTCACCCCGGGCCTGCCGGTGCGCATGGACTTTGGCGCCAAGCTGCCTCCGGGCCGCGTTGGCGGCGGCAGCCGCGTGCAGGAAATCGAGATTGGCGCGATCTTCTTCCAGCCCGAGAGCGCGAAGGTTCGGCCGGCGTATGCGCCGGTCGTTACCAAGATGGCCGAGCAGGTGCGCGCGCATCCCGACACCGAGATCGTGATCGCCGCCAGCGGCGAGACTTCGGCCCTAGCCTACGACCGCGCCAAGGCGGTGCAGGCGGCGCTGCAGGCGGTGCTGACCGCGGACGAAGCCAAGGCGCTGCGCGTGAGCCTGCGCGGCGACTTGGCCAACCCGGACAGCACCCTGCTTTCGCTGGGGCTGCAGCCCGCGCTTGGCGAGGTGCTGTTCGACACCGACCAGGCCACGCTGCGGCCCGAGTTCGCGCCGGTGATCGCCCGCCTGGCCGACGACATCGAGCGCTGGGTTGCCTCCGGTAAGCGGGCCGTGATCTCGGTGGTGGGCCACGCCGACCGCCGCGGCGCCAAGGTCCATAACGATGCGCTCGGGCTGCGTCGCGCCAAGGCCGTTTATGACGCCATCGCGGCCCAGCTCGCCCCGGAAGCGCGGGCGGCCCTGCGCGTGGAAATCAGCGCCGACCCGGCCGCGCCCGTGGCTCAGCCCGGGGGAACGCCATGAACGCGATGACATCGACTCTGCGCCGTCGCGCCCTGGTTGCCCTGCTGGTCGGCGTGGGCGTGGGCGCGTTCGCCCTGCCGGCGTGGGCGCAGGAGCCGCCGGCGCCGGCGTCCGCGCCCGCCGCCAATGCCGCCCAAGCCGTGGACTGCAGCGGCGATGAATGCACCTCCGACGAGGGCGCGGTGATCCGCATCCGCACCCGCGGCGCGCGCGAACCCGTGACCGAGCCAGGCGCCAGCGGCGCGCCGGCGCTGGCGCCCGACCGCCGCGTCAGCGTGGAGGCCGCCGAGCCGGGCAAGGCCGTGGCCGTGGGCCAGTGGACCGTGCAGCTGCCCGATGGCGGCGTGCTGTGGGTTACAGAAGATCCCAACCTGGGCCAGGCGCAGTTCAACGTCTCGGCGCCCTCGATGGTGCCCTTCGACGGCCGCGCCATCACCCAGCCGGTGCGTTTCTACGCGTTCAACAATTACCCCGCCTTCATCGAGCGCTCGGAAGTGCTGATCTTCCGCGCCATCGACGTGGACCTGGTGGAACCGCTGGCCACGGTGCCGCTGGAGAACGGCGGCGTCAGCGAAACCCAATGGGACGGCGCGCTGCCCGAGGGCCTGGAGCTGCGCCAGGGCGATGAACTGGTGTACATCGTGCGCGCCCACGGCGCCGACGGCGCGGTGGACGAGACTTTCCCGCGCCGCCTGCAGCTGGTGAAGCCCGAAGACGTGGAGCGCGGCCGCCAGCGGCTGCAGAACGCCACCGAGAAGAGCTTCGGCACCCGCCTGGACGCCGACGAGGCCGAACGCCTGAGCCTGGTGGACGCCAGCTTCGGCGAGAACAGCCTGCGCCAGCAGAACATCCCGCTGTACGGTTCGCGCGTGCGCATCCAGGGCCGCAACCTGCCCGAGAACGCCCAGGTCACCATCAACGGCCAGACCCAGCCGCTGGACCTGGAGCGCAAGCTGGTGGCCGAGTTCTTGGTGCCGGTGGGCAAGCACGCCTTCGAAGTGAAGATCGGCGGCGGCGCTGGCGCCATCGTGCACACGCTGGACGTGGACGTGACCGGCAAGTACCTGTTCGCGGTGGCGCTGGCCGATGTCACCGCGTCGGGCAACGACGTCAGTGGCTCGATCGAGCCGCTGGCGGGCGACGAGCGCTTCGACGACAGCTTCATCCTCGAGGGTAGGCTCGCGTTCTATCTAAAGGGCAAGATCAAGGGCAAATACCTGGTGACGGCGCAGGCCGACACCCAGGAGCGCGAAGTCAGCGAGCTGTTCAACGGATTCTGGGACGCCGACCCGCAGGACATCTTCCGGCGCCTGGACCCGGATGCTTACTACCCGGTGTACGGCGACGATTCGGTCACCTACCGCGACGTGGACACCCAGGGCCGCATGTACATCCGCGTGGACTGGGACAAGAACCAGGCGCTGTGGGGCAACTTCTTCACCGGCATCACCGGCACCGAGTTCGGCCAGTACTCGCGCGCGCTGTACGGCGCGGCGGTGAACTGGCGCAGCCGCGACACCACCGACCTGGGCGACGCCCAGACCGAAGCGCGCGCGTTCGCCTCCGAAGCGCAGACCGCGGCCGGCCACGACCAGTTCCTGGGCACCGGCGGCAGCCTGTATTTCCTCAAGAACACCGACCTGCTGCCCGGCTCCGACCGCGTGGTGCTGGAAGTGCGCGACGCCAGCACCGGTCGCGTGGAGCAGCGCGTGGACCTGGCGCGCGGCGCCGACTACGACATCGACGAGATCCAGGGCCGCATCATCCTCAACCGCCCACTGGCGCAGATCACCCGCGAGAACCTGCCCACGCTCACCCGCGATGCGCCGCTGGACGGCTACCGCCAGGTGCTGCTGGTGGACTACGAGTACGTGCCGGTGGGCCTGTTCGACGACGACCAGCTCAGCGCGGGCTTCCGCGGCCGGCGCTGGTTTGGGCAGCACGTGGCGGTGGGCGGCACCTACGTGGATGAAAACCGCCGGGGCGACGACTACACGCTGCGCGGGGCCGACGTGACACTGCAGCAGGGCCGCGGCACGTTCGTAAGGTTCGAACGTTCGGAAACCAAGGCTACCAGCGCCCCGGTGTTCTTTTCCGACAACGGCGGCCTGAGCTTCGACGAAATCAACGGCGGGCTGGGCCCGCGCTCGGGCGACGCCAACGCCATCGAGGCGCGCGCCAACTTCAAGGAGCTGGGCTGGACGCAGATGGACTGGTCGGCCGGCGCCTGGTGGCGCGACGTTGACGCGGGTTTCTCGGTGTCGCGCGCCGACACCGGCGCCGACATAGAAGAATACGGAGCCGAGGTGCTCGGCCAGTTCGCGCCGGACCTGGGCGTGTATGCGCGCTTCAGCGAGGCCACCCGCGACGCCGAATCGCTGCGCCAAGCCCAGGTGACCGGCGAGTGGCGCATCAACGAGGCGTCCACCCTGAGCGCCGAGCTGCGCCAGGTGGACGAAGACCGTCTCAGTGGCCAGGCCATCGGCACCCTGGCAGCGATCAAGTTCCAGCGGCGCATCAGCGACACCTTCGACCTGTACGGCATCGGCCAGCTCACGGTGGACGACGACGGCGGCGCCTACGAAGACAACGATGCGCTCACCGTCGGCGCCAACTATCTGTTCGGCGACCTCTCCACGCTGACCGCCGAAATGACCACCGGCGATCGCGGCGACTCTGCCACGGTGGGCGCCGATTACCGTCTCAGCCCCGATCATTCCCTGTACGGCGCACTCACCTACAGCGGCGAACTGCGCGACTACGACCCGCTGTTCAACACCCAGCAGAACACCGGCTGGACCTTGGGCCAGCGCTGGCGCCTGAACAACCAGGTGAGCGTGTTCAACGAAAGCCAGTTCCTGAAAGCGCCGCAGGAATCGGGCCTGGCGCACACCTTCGGCATGGATTTCTACCCGGGCCTGGGCTGGAACCTCGGCTTCACCCTGCAGCAGGCCGAGCTTGATGCCAGCACCGGCCGCGTGGACCGCGACGCCGTGAGCGTGAGCGGCGGCCGCACCGACAACGACACCCAGTGGCAGAGTCGGCTGGAGTGGCGTGAAGACACCGGCGCCGAGCGGCGCACGCAGTGGGTGAGCACCAACCGACTGCTGCACAAGCTCAACGAGGATTTCCGGGTCGCGGCGCGGATCAACTATTCCGAAACCGAGGACAAGAACAACGCCGCGGAAGGCGCCAAGTTCGTCGCGTCCAACCTGGGCTTCGCCTGGCGGCCGGCAGACAATACGCGCTGGGCGCTGCTGGGCAAGTACACCTATCTCTACGACGTCTCGGCCTTCGAGCAGAACGGCTCTAACGTGGCCTTCTACGACCAGCGCAGCCACGTGCTGTCCACCGAGGGCATCTTCAAGCCCGGCGCGGAGTGGGAGTTCGCCGGCAAGGCCATGCGCCGCGAGGGCGAGGTGCGCTTTGGCCGCCTCACCGGGCAGTGGACCGATTCGGCGGCCACGTTCCTGGCCGCGCAGGTGCGACGCGAGATCGCCGACGACTGGCACGCGCTGGCCGAGTACCGCTTCCTGGACGTGCGCGACGGCGGCACCCGCCAGGGCGCGCTGCTGGGCGTGGACTACGACCTGAGCGAGCACTTCCGCGTTGGCGGCGGTTATAACTTCACCGATTTCAGCGACGACCTCACCAACTTCGACTACGACCACAAGGGTTGGTTCCTCAACTTCGTGGGGACTTACTGATCGTGACTACCCTCACCCGGCTGGCCATGGTGGCGCTCTGCGCAGCGCTGTTTTTGACGCCACACGGCGCGCAGGCGCAGGTGAAGCGCAACTTCGTCAACCTCAGTTTCGAAATACCCAACCTGCAGACGCCCGGCTGCCGGGTCTACATCGCTGACGACCAGGTGCCTGGCTGGCGCACCACCCAGCCGCCGGGTCTTACCGAAAATGTCGGTGGCTGCGTCGTGCCGGGCGGATTTGCGCAGACGGCACCGCTGATTGAACTATGGCGCACACCGCGCAACAACAGCTCCGGCGGAGCGGTGATCGCACCCGAAGGCGTGCAGGTAGCCGAGTTGAATGCGGTGGTTGCCTCCCGCCTGTTCCAGGACGTGTGCTTGATCAACGGCGAGCAGGTGCGTTGGAGCCTCAACCACCGCGGCCGTGCCAGCGCCACCGTGCGCGACGTGGCTACGTTCAGCTACAGCGTGGATGGCGTGATCATCACGCCGGTGGTGGAGATAGGCACCACCAACAACGGTACGTTCAACGCGCCCATCGTTTCCGTGGGCACGGGCAATCCCCCGGTGAACCCAGCGGGAAACACCAGCTGGGTGACGTATAGCGGCCAGTTTAATTACCCCGGACCCACCGGGCGGGTGTTCATGGGATTTGCAGCGATCAGTGCTGCCGGCGGCGTGGCGACGGGCAACCTGCTTGATGACATCCGGCTGGAAGTGGCACCCCTGGTGGAGTTCACCGCGGCCAACAGCTCCAGCCCCGAGAACGTCGGCGGCAACCTGCCGCAGGTGCGCGTAAGCGGCACCATTTACGCGCCCATCTCGGTGCTGGTGCGGGTGATAGGCGGCAGCGCAACCCTGGGCGTGGATTTCACCACGCCCAGCGGCACCGACCTCATCAGCATCGCGGTGCCAGTCGGCAACTACGACGGCACGGCGGGCACCGGCAGCCTGTTCACGGTGCCGATCACGGTGACCAACGACGGCAGCATCGAAGGCAGCGAGAACATCCTGTTCCAGATCCAGCCCTCGCCCGGTCCCATTCCCTCCTACGAGCGCTATTCCAGCCGCACCTGCGGCGCGCCCGCGCAGATTGACTGGGACTACACCATCACCGAGGACGACCAGGGCTTGACGCTGACCAAGAGCGTGGGTGGGCCGGTTTTGGTCGCCGCCAACGGTGCGCAGTTCGACGTGGTGTACACGCTTGAGGTTGCCAATCCGTCGGCAGCGGCACTGGTCTACAGCCTCACCGACGCGCCCGGTTTCGACCCCGATGTGAGCCAGGATTCGGCCAGCTATACCCTCAACGGGGCGCCGGGCTCGGCGCTGTCGGGCAACGGCCCGTGGCCCTTGGCCGCGTCGCGCAGCCTGGCGCCGGGCGCCACCGACGCCTACCTGCTGACGGTGCGCTTCACCGTGAACCGGGGCGGCAGCGTCGCCAACGATGGCTGCCAGAATCCCAGCGTGGCGGGATCAGGCCTGCACAATCTTGCAAACTTGGTGCAGGACGCCAGTTCGGGCAACCCGGCGGTGAACTTCGCGGACTCAGCCTGCACGAACACCCCGACGCCCGCGTGGATCCGGCTGAACAAGCTCGTGGTAAGGCGTCTGCTGGCCGCCGATCAGTTCGAACTGCGGGTGCTGCAGGACGCGACCGCCACCGTGGTGGCTACCGGCATCACCACCGGCGCCGGCACCACCGCCAGCACCGGCGTGGTCGCACGTCCTGCCGGAGAAGACATTCGCTTGAACGAAGCCCTGCGCGCCAATGGCACCGGTGCGCCCACCACGGCGGTGAACTACCGCCCCACCATCGCCTGCACCAACGTCGGCGTGGCGTTCACTGGGCTGCCCAGCGGCTTGGCGACCAACTTCGGCACCAACTCGGGCTGGCCGGAGTTCCTGCCGCCGGCCGGCGCCGACGTTGATTGCACCATTACCAACTCGCCGGTCACGGCCGATCTGCAGATCACCAAGACCAATACCGTTGCCACCCTGCCTGCGGGTGCGCCCACCACCTACACCCTGGTGGTGTCGAACCTGGGGCCGGACACGGCAACCAATGCCATCGTGCGCGATCCGTTCAGCATCGGCCTGAGCTGCACCACCGCCACGTGCAGCGCGGCCGGCGGCGCGTCCTGCCCGGCGCAAACCGGCGCGGCGCTGGTGACTGCGCTTCAGGCCGTCGGCGGGGCCACCTTGGCCACGGTTCCGTCCGGCGGCACAGCGACCATCACTCTCACGTGCACCGTCACGGCCACCGGATTCTGAGCCAAGGAATGGCCATCACCGGCGCTTGGCGAGTCTTCATCCTCGGCGCCCTGCTGTTGGCGGCGGGGAACAGCCAGGCCCAGTTCGCCACCGGCGGCACCGGGCTGCACAAGCCGCGGATTTTTTGGCTGGGCTGGGGACCGGTGGGGCAAAATGTCTTCGCTGGTTCCACCATCAACCGCAGCTTCAATGTCGGCGGCTACGCCTTCGTTTCCACCTGTACGCTGTCCAATGCGGTCACTACGGCGGGCACCTCCACCTCGCTCACGGTGTACACGCCCGGCACTTGGCAGGGCGACGGCTTCGACGAGCTCTACAACATCGGCGGCAACCAGCCCGGCCAGGGCGCCAATCCCAATACGCTCAGCGTCGGCTTGGCGACATTTACTTCCACCATCGAGTTCAACGTGACCTGCACGGCCACTTTCGACGGCCAGCCTTTTGCGCTGCGCGGCTTGGTGTATGCAGACGTCGAGGCCAGCGGCGGCGCCGAGTACGTGGCCGCGCGGCTCACCAATGGGGGCACTTTGCGCATCATTGACCAGATCAGCCAGTGCGGCCTGGTGTCGGGCGTGGTCACCACTACCGTTGGCGGCTTCCCCGAGGTCCGATTGAACGGCGCCGGCGGCAGCTGCGAGAACAACGCCAACCCACTGCTGCGCGGCGGGCCATCGCTGGTGGGCTTCATCGACGGCGCCACCACGGGGCGGCTGTCGCTGCGCGGCGGCGGCGGTTCGGCCATCGCCATCGGCGTCATTGCGCAGTTCGACTACTCCGAAGCCATCCCCGCGTCCTACGGCGTGGCGGTGCATCAGTTCGAACAGCCCTTCACCGGCGGCGTGGCCACCGCCGGCGTGAACTTCAACAATCCCGCCAACCTCGCCACGCTGCAGACCAGCGTGCGCTTGGGCACACAACTGCAACCCGACGCCGGCGTGATCCAGCCGGTAGGCAGCCCCGATGTGGACGCGCTGCCCAAGATCGCGGGGCCCGCGGGACCGGGCTATGCCGATGTACCGTTGGCCAACCCGCTGGTGTTGGGCACCAGCACGTACACCATCAGCAACGTCGTGTGCGACGGCGGCGCGGCGTCGGTGGCGGGTTGGATCGACTTCAACGGCAACGGCACGTTCGACAACGCCACGGAACGCTCCGGCACGGCTAATTGCCCCGTGGGCTTGGCCAGCGTCGCGCTGACCTGGACCCTTCCTGCCGACTACCGCCCGCAGCGCACCAGCCACCTGCGCCTGCGTCTGTCGCTGCCGGTTGATGCCGCCTCGCTGGCCAATGCCAACGGCATCTCCAACAGTGGCGAAGTCGAGGACTACCGGCTCCAGCTGCCCGGCCTCAGCGACTTGGTGATCACCAAGACCAATACGCCCGGCCTCAACGGCGAAGTGGACCTGCCAAGCGACACGGTGAACGTGGGCGGCCAGACCACCTACACCCTCACGGCCACCAACCGCGGCCCCACGGCGGCCGACGGCAGCCTGCTCACCGACACGGTTGGTTCGGGCTTGAGCTGCACCTCGGTGACGTGCGCTGCCAGCGCCGGCGCCGTTTGTCCGGTGCAAACGGGCGCAGCCCTGCTGGCGGCGCTCGTGGGAGCTGGCGCGGCCATCCCCACCCTGCCCAGCGGCGGCGTGGTCACCCTGCAGCTCACCTGCGACGTCACCGCCACCGGGCTCTGAGGCGACGCTCTAGAGCTTGGAGTGCTCCAGCGGCCGCTCGCGATGCATCAGGGTCCACTCGGCGTGTTCGGCCAGCGCCGCCTCGCCCAAGGTGCGCAGGATCTGCCGCTGCTCGTCTTCATTGGGGCTCTGCGCCAGCCGCCGCCGCGCCGCGGTGAAGATGCGCGCCATGAAGCGGTACTGCTTGATCAGCTCCTTGTCGGCCTTCTTGTAGGCATAGGCCTCGTGCACCGCTGCGGTGAGCGACAGCACGCCCATCGCCGCCACCATCCAGCCTTGCACCTGGCCGTCCAGCCGCCGCGCCAGCAGCACCAGCAGCAGGCTCAGGGTGATGCCGGTCCACAGGCAGGCCGAGGCGAGCAATTCGCTGCGCGCGTGCTGGCGCGCGCGCTTTTCCGCGGTGGCCAGGTAATAGTCCAGCTGCCCGGGTGATCCAGCGCCGCCGATCCATTCGCGAATGACCGCAGCCAAGCCGTCGCGCCCGGGCACGGCGGGCACCCGCATGCCGGCGACGCTGGCGCCGCGCATCACGTTGCGGATCCAGCCCAGCTCCACGTCCTGCTTTTGCAGGAAGTTGTCGTGTGCGAACGAAGGCCGGCTGCTGTCGACGATGCCGGCGCGGCGCCAGTACGACTGCACGCGCAGGCCCTCGGCCAAGGCCCGGTAGTCGATGTACTTGCGGTGCCATTCGCGCCGCTGGGCCAGGCCGTTGATCACCACGCCGGTGGCGAACAGCCCCAGGAAGCCGTAAAGCATCAGGTCCTGTGCGCCGGCGTCGGAATACAGGATGAAAGAAAAACCCATCAGCGCCGTCACCAGGTAGGTGATCAACAGCACGCGGCTGACGCGGCGGCGATAAGTGGTGGCCAGCCAATCGGCGCCGATGAACTGGCGCTGGACGGGGCAATGGGTGGCTTCGGCGGCCAGCGCGGCATCAATCTCGCTTTGGTAGCGGCGGCTGTCGGCCAGGAACTCGGCATGGCGTTGGAACACCTGCTTGAATGCGTCCGGAATGTCGACGTGCGTCTGGATGACATCGCCGGACGTCAACCAGCGGCCGTCGCCCATCACGCCTGTTGCGCTACCTTCGCGCCCGGCTGGCAGGTGGTACACCAGCGTCTCTTCATCCAGGCCCAGGGTGACCGCCGCGACCTGCCGGCGATCAATGGCCTCGGGCATGTGCCCGTGCAGATGGAACGACACCACCTGCGAGGTGCCGCCCAGCAGGCCGGATGCTTCGCCGTCCCACAGTGCCAGCAGGATATGGCAATGGGTGGAGGCGAAAATTCCGGCTTGGGCGTACTGCAAGTCGCGCGCATGGCCCGTATGCGCCACCGCAGCGGCGCTGCTGGTGTCCAGGATGGGCAGCTCGATGACTTCCGCCGCGCTGCGCTGTTGGTCGAAGCTCTCGCGCGCCGCGCCGGGCTCGAAATCTTCGCGATACATGTCCATGGGCACCGGCAGCACGGCGACCACGCGCAGGCCCAGCTCCAGCGCCACCGCCGTCACCAGCTGGTCGGCGCCGGCCGCCAGCGGCGACAGCAGGCTCAGCGGCAGGCCCGGATAGTCGCGCTGCAGTGCCAGGAAAAAATCCCGCACCTTCAGCCGAAGCCGCGGCAATTCGTCCGCGCGCAGGTCGCGGTGGCCGGTGACGCCCACGACCAGGCCGACGTCGCTGGAGCCAGGCACCTGCGGGTAGCGCTGCGAATCAGACATGGTGTCCAATGCCTCTGCCAAACTGCTGGGCCATACTAAATCGGTTTGGTCGCGTCGGGGCGCTGGGCCGGACGTTCGATCCTGCCCGGCACGGAGAGCAAGCGATGTCCCACTACCTGCTGTATGCCACCGAACGCTATGCGCTGCCGATCCTGCAGCCGCTGGCCGATGCCCTGCTGGCGCAGGGCCACGGCGTGCATGCGCTGTTGGTGGCCGGGGCGGCCGGGGCGACGCTGCCGGCGCCGGTGCGGGCGGTGGACATAGCCGGTGCCGTGGCGCTGAGGCCACGCGCGGTGTTCAGCGCCGCCAACGATGTGCCGCCGTTCGTGTCCGGGGCCAAGGTGCAGCTGTTCCACGGGTTCAACGTCGAGAAGCGTGGCGATGCCCGCGGCCATTTCCGCGTGCGCGGGCTGTTCGATCTGTATTGCACCCAGGGGCCGCTGACCACCGCGCCATTCCGGGCGCTGGCCGCGCAGCAGCGTCACTTCGCGGTGGTGGAAACTGGCTGGCCCAAGCTCGATCCGTTGTTCCAGGAGCACGATGCGCAGGCCGACGCGCTGCGGGCGCCAGCGGCGGGGCGGCCGGTAGTCCTGTTCGCCTCCACGTTCACCGAGCGCCTTAGCGCCGCGCCACACCTGTTCGATGCCATCGCCGCCGAAGTGGCCCGCGGCGACCGCTACTGGCTGCTCACCCTGCACCCCAAGTGCGCCCCGGCGCTGGTGCAGCGCTACCGCGCGCTGGCCGGGCCAAACGCCGCCTTCGTGGAGACCGAGGCGCTGGTGTCGGCACAGCGCGCCGCCGATGTGCTGCTGGCCGACACCACGTCGGTGGTGTCGGAATTCGCGGTGCAGCGCAAGCCGGTGCTCACGTTCCGTAACCGCGCGCCCAAGCCGCACATGCTCGATTTCGACGATGCGACCGCGCTGCCGGCGATGCTGCGGCGCGCGTTCGCGCCCGATGCGGCGCGCCAGCAGGCGCTCGCCGACTACGCCGATGCCATCCATCCCTACCGCGACGGGCTGTCGTCGCAGCGGGTGCTGCTGGCCACCGAGGCGCTCCTGGCCGGCGAGCTGGGCACGCTGGCGCGCAAGCCGGTGGGCGCCTGGCTGCGCGGCCTGAAAATGCGCCGCGCGTTGGGCTATTGGGGTCGCGGCGCCTGAGCCTGGCGCAGGCTCAGCGCGCCCGGCCGAACTCGAGCAGGAACAGGCCATCGCCGCCCTCGCGCAGGCCGTAGCCCAATTGCATCGGGCCGAGCCAGGAATCAAAGCCGAAGTAGATGCTGGCGTGCACCTCGTCTTCGCCGTCACCAAAGCTCTGGCTGCCGTCCCAGGTGCGGCCATACTCCAAGGTGCCGCCCAGGACCGCCGCGCGGCTGACCACGCGCCCAAGCTCATACGTGTAGCCAACGTAGCCCAGCGCGAAGTTATCCACCAGCTTCTCGCTCGGACGGTAGCCAGCAAAGCGGGTGAGGCCGCCCAGGCGGAACTGGCCGGGCAGCGGGATGGGGTCTTCGCTGGAGCCGCCGTAGCGGCCGCCAAAAAAGGCCGAATGCTTGCCGATGGCCAGCGCATGAATTCCCTCGGCGGCCACCTGTTCGAAAGAGGTGTCGGCGCCCAGCGCGCTGCGCGACACCGTGTAGCCCAGTGAGCCATAGCTGCCCTTGCGCGGCAGGAAGCGATTGTCGATCCGGTCATAGGTAAGCGTCAGATCGGCCTCGCCTTCCTCGTACTCGATGCCGTCGAACCGCGGGTCGCCCAATTCCAGCTCGATCTCGCCGCTGCGGCGGCGCCAGCCGACCGTAGCGGCGCCGAAGTTGCCGAACTCCCGGCCCACCGCCACCTCGATGCCCACGCTGGGCACGCTGTAGGTGGCCAGGCGTTCGCCATCTTCGAACAGGCTGACGATGGGGCTCTGGTAGCTAAGGCTGTTGTTGGTGAAATAGCGGCTGCCCGCACCCAGCGGCTGGTAGTAACCCAGCAGCAAGGCAGTCTCGTCGCCGATCTGCGCTAGCGCGCGCAGCTCGCCGCCAGCGGGGTTGATAGGCGAGCGCAGCACGCCAAAGCGAAAGTTCACCAGGAACTCGCCGCTGAAATCCGAATACATGTTCAAACCGGCTTCCAGATAGTTGGGGCCGTGGCTGTGCGGGATCACGGTGACCACCACGCCGTTCTTGTCGCCTTCGTGCACCAAGTCGTAAGTCGCCAGGGTCAGGGTCTCCAGGCCATACATGCGCTGGAGACTCCTTGCCAATCGGTCAGCGTCCAACGGCTCACCCACGGCAACATCGAGCTTGGCCAGCAGCACAGCATCGTCATAGCGCGTGCGGTTGTCCAAGCGGACGAACTCAATCACGGGCGCGCCGGTGTCTGGCGCTGGCCGCGCGGCGACGGTGGCGCTGAACTTGGCCATGTCCAGGCCAAGCGACGCCAATCGCGGCCGGATGGCTTCCGCTGCCAGCTCACCAATCGCCAATGTCTCGTCGATTTTTTCGAAGTCGCTGGTGGACACGTCCATGCCTAGCGGCGGTACCACCAGGATGTCGGTGGATTTGAGGGTGCGAACTTGCTCCACCGTGCTGCCCACCGTGAGGAAGCCGCTGATTTGCTCGACGATGCTGAACAGGCTGGCGCCGCTGTCGAGCTTGGCCAAAGGCGTTCCCACGTCCACCGCGATCACGATGTCTGCGCCCATCGCGCGCACTACGTCCACCGGCAGCTGGTTGGCCAAGCCGCCGTCCACCAGCACCTGGTCGTTGATCACCAAAGGATTGAAGATGCCCGGGATGGACATGCTGGCGCGCATGGCCATGGCCAGGTTGCCGTCCGCCAGCACCACGGCCCGGCGGGTATTGAGGTCGGTGGCCACGGCGCGGAACGGGATGGGCAGGCTGTCAAAATCCGGGCGCAGTGCCACCGGCTCGGTCAACGACTCGAGCAGCAGCAGCACGCGTTGGCCCGAGAGCACGCCCGGGGCGAACTTGATGCCATCGCTGCCGATGCCCGGCTTGACGGGCAGCAGCGACAGGTCGTCGTCGCGCTTGCGCCGGTACGAGCGCTCGGGCCGCTCCAGGCGGTCGTTGAACATGCGCACCCAGTCGGTGGCGCGCAGTTCGGTTTCGATCTGGTCCGCGGACATGCCGCTGGCATAGAGCCCGCCCACCAGCGCACCCATGCTGGTGCCGGCGATGCAGTCCACCGGCACTTTCTGGCGCTCAAGCTCCTTGAGGATGCTGACGTGGGCAAAGCCGCGGGCGCCGCCGCCGCCCAGGGCCAGTCCAATGCGCGGGCGGGTATCGCCGGGTTCGCGCGTGCCGCAGGAGGTGGCCTCCGTTGCCGCTGCCGCCGACGGAAGCAAGAACGAGCACAGCAACATCAGGGAGGCACGGGTCATCGGGGAGCTCCGAAAGTCTCGGTATTGTTTCGCATTGTGCCCGGCCTGCCTACCTTCGCCACAACCGGCTTTGGCGCGCGGGTCTGGCTTCAGTCCGAAAGGATACGTCGCGGGTCGCGACCCGTAGGGCAATGGTCGAAGGTGACCGGGATGCCGTGGGCGCCCAGCACGGCGGAAAACTGCCGCTGGCGCGCCTGGAAGTGCTCGAACGCGCGGTCGAGCTGGCTGATGTCGGCGCCGGCGGGTGCGAAGCCGCTTTCCACCCAGGCCTCCACGTCCAGCAGCGCCATCCGCACCTCGCCATGGGCGTAGCGCACCAGCGGCTCGGGCGGTTCATCCAGCCACTGCTCGGACTCCGGGGCCAGCAGTGCGGCTTCCACCAGTGGCCACAGTGGCGCCAAGCCGGCGTGTTCGTACTGCAGCGACATCATGGCCGCCAGGTCGTTGAGCGTAAGCAGGCGCGCGTGCTCCACCGACCCGCTGAAGGCCTCCTGGGCCAGCAGCGCGGTGTCCGCGGCCACCATGCCGCGGTCTAACAGCACCTGCTCCAGCTGGGCGCCGACGGTGGCCACGCGCGCGGGATCGCCGCGCAGCAGTAGGGGCAGCAGCCGAAGCGGGCCTTGGGCGTGTTCGGACGCCGGCTGCAGGGTGCCGGGCAGCCCGCCGGTTCCGGCGCCGAAGCCAAGCACGCGGCCACCGGCGGCACCGGGTGCGCGCGCCACCCAGCGCTCGATCTCGGCGTGCAGCGGATAAGCCGGGCGCAGCAGCTCCACCGGGTCGAACAAGGCGGCGACAACGCCCAGATCCAGCGCCGCGGCGTCAGGCACCAGCGCGGCCAGGTCGCGCGCCACCAGCACCGCCAGTGCGCCCGCGGATTCGGCCGTGAGCACGCTCCGGCCGGGCGCCGCGCCGGGCGTGAGTTCAATGGCCAAAGCGGCCGGGAAGCTGAGAACGGGCTGGGACATAGGCCTGCATACGGTGGCGTCGGGTTATCATCGGGATTATACGCGCCGCACTGTTCCAGCCAGGAGTGAACCCCGATGTTGCCCACCCGTCGTGTCGCCATCCTAGGCGGCGTCCGCATCCCCTTCTGCCGCAACAACACCGCCTACCACGACGTGGGCAACCTGGGCATGTCCATCAAGACCCTGGGCGCGGTGGTGGAGAAGTTCAAGCTGCACGGCGAGGTGCTGGGCGAGGTGGCGATGGGCGCGGTGCTCAAGCACAGCAGCGACTGGAACCTGGGCCGCGAGGCGGCGCTGTCCTCGGGCCTGTCGCCGGCCACACCCGGCATCACCCTGCAGCGGGCCTGCGGCACCGGCTTGGATACCATCATCACGGTGGCCAACAAGATCGCGCTGGGCCAGATCGACGCGGGCATCGGCGGCGGTTCGGACACCACCTCGGACGTGCCCATCGTGGTGAGCAAGCGGCTGCGCCGGCGCCTGCTGGACGCCAACATGGCGCGCAGCTTCGGCGCGCGGCTCAAGGCGTTCCAGGGGTTCAAGTTCAAGGAATTCACGCCCGAGTTCCCGGGCGTGGTCGAGCCGCGCACCGGCAAGTCCATGGGCGAACATTGCGAGCTGATGGCCAAGGAATGGCAGATCACCCGTGAAGCGCAGGACGAACTGGCGGCGGCGTCGCACCGCAATGCCGCTGCGGCCTATGAGCGCGGGTTCTACAGCGACTTGGTGGCGCCTTTCCGCGGCCTGGAGCGCGACAACATCCTGCGCCCCGACACCTCGCTGGAAAAACTCGCCACGCTCAAGCCGGCCTTCGACAAAACGTCGGGCCAAGGGACGCTCACCGCCGGCAATTCCACCCCACTCACCGACGGCGCCTCGGCGGCGCTGCTGGCCTCCGACGCCTGGGCCCAGGCCCATGGCCTCGAAGTGCAGGCCTACCTGGTGGATGCGCAGGTGGCGGCGGTGGACTTCGTGCACGGCGAGGGCCTGCTGATGGCCCCGGCCTGGGCGGTGTCACAGCTGCTGGCGCGCAATGGACTCACGCTGCAGGATTTCGATTTCTACGAAATCCACGAGGCTTTTGCCGCTCAGGTCCTCTGCACGCTCAAGGCCTGGGAAAGCGAAGAGTTCTGCAAGACCAAGCTGGGCTTGGACAAGGCGCTGGGCAGCATCGACCGCAGCAAGCTCAACGTGGTCGGCAGCTCGCTGGCGCTGGGCCATCCCTTCGCCGCCACCGGCGCCCGCATCGTCGCCACCGCCGCCAAGCTGCTCAAGGAAAAAGGCCAGGGCCGCGCCCTGATCTCCATCTGCACCGCCGGCGGCATGGGCGTAGCCGCCATCGTCGAACGCTGAGACATCCGCGTTCCCCTGCATGCCTTGCTGCTGGGTGATCTGACGCCGCTGCTGGATCTGGCGCCGTTGTCACCGCGGAGGCGAGCATCGCCTCCTGCTCAGTGGAGCCTTTATTTCGCAGGAGACGACGCTCGCCTCCACGGCGCCCCCGGTGCGGAGCGGCTCGGATTTCTGATCGGCACCACGGGGCGTGGGTCGCGGCTTGCTTGCGCAGGTAGCAGCGCGTTATCTCCCGAGGCATCTTTCCTGCTGATCCGGTTTGGTTGAATCGTCGCCTGCTTTGATGGTTGACCTTGCCTAGCGCGGCGCGTCCCTTCGGACACTTTTAGGATGCCGCGGCGCAAGGTCGAGTGTGCGGGCCAGTCCCAAGTCTTCGCCCATTCGACACAAAGAACAGAGCAGAACGGTGTCAGAGTGAGTTCCTAGAACTCACTCTGACACCGTTCTTTATCGCTCTCGCTCCGGCGTGCCCAAGACATCCGGGGCGACGGTCCCCACACAGAGGGTATCGATGAAGTGGAGGGCAGGAGGCCCGGAACGGCCGGCGTTTGCTGCCATGGATGGCGTTAGCAAGACGCCGGGCAGCGATCCCCTCTGTGTGGGGAGCGGCGCTGCGACGG
>JANORD010000188.1:0-15948 GCA_031415095.1 Lysobacteraceae bacterium | reverse complement strand
GCATCCAGGGTCCGTTCGACAGCTTCCTGGCGCTGCGCGGACTCAAGACCCTGCACCTGCGGATGCGCGCGCACTGCGAGAACGCCCAGGCCATCGCCGAGTGGCTGGAGAAGCACCCCAAGATCGAGCGCGTGGCCTATCCCGGGCTTGCGTCGCATCCGCAGCACGCCTTGGCGTCGCGGCAGATGTCGGGGTACGGCGGCATGGTGAGCCTGTGGATCAAGGGTGGGTTCGAAGCCGCGAAAGATTTCATGGGCAAGCTTGAGCTGTTCGCCTGCGCCGAATCCCTCGGCGGCGTGGAAAGCCTCGCCAACCATCCTGCGGTGATGACGCACGCGTCGGTGCCGCGGGAGCGCCGCATCGCCCTGGGCGTCACCGACAACCTGGTGCGCCTGAGCGTGGGCGTGGAGGACGTGGCCGACCTGCTGGCAGAGCTCGAGACGGCCCTGGCATGACCGATCGGCGCCCGCGACCGCCCGCGGAGCCCACGTCCTCGGGCCTGCTGGTCTTGGGCATGCACCGCAGCGGCACCTCGGCGCTTAGCCGGGTCCTGGGCCTTTGCGGATTCGACCTGGGTGAACGCATCGTGGGCCCGGGGCCGGGCAACGAAACCGGCCATTGGGAAGATGCATTCGCCGTTGAACGGCACGAGCGCCTGCTCGCCGCGCATGGGGCGGCCTGGGACGACGCCCTGGTGTTGCCCGCGGACTGGCTGCAGGGCGAAGCGGGCCGCACCGCGGTGGCCGACATCGCGGCCTACCTGCGCTCCAGCCGTTCGCGGCACGCGCACTGGGCGGTGAAGGATCCGCGGCTGTGCCTGTTCGCGCCGGCATGGCAGGCCGCGGCCACGGCCGCCGGCCAACCGCTGGCCGCCGTGCTGATGTTGCGCCACCCGGTGGAGGTGGCGCGTTCGCTGGCCGCGCGCGATGGTCTTTCGACGGGGCGCGGCTTGCTGCTGTGGCTGGAGTATTCGCTGGCGGCGCTGGAAGCCGCCGCCGACATGCCGGTGGTGGTGGTGGATTACCCGGGCCTGTTGGCCGATTGGCGGTCCGTCGTGGCCAAGGTGGCTGGTCTTCCGGAGCTGGCAGGGCAGGTTCCCGGCGACGCGGCGGCAGCGCAGATAGATGCCTTCCTGGATCCTGGTCGCCACCACCATGCCAATGCCGGCTCCGGCCCGATGCCACAGGCCATCGGACGAGCCTGGGAAGCCATGCAGGCGTGCCTGGCCACGGGGCAAGTGCGCGCCGCCGCCGTCGAGGAACTGCGCGCGCAGTTGGCGCCGCTGCGCGAACTGCTGCATCCCGCGCTCGACGACTGGCGCGTTTCCAGCCGAAAGCTCTGGGAGCGCGTGGCGCGCGCCGAGGCGGTGGTCGTGGACGATGCGTTGACGCTGCCGCTCGCGGTCCAGGATCTGGCGCGGGGCATCGAGGCCAACCGTGCTGGCCTCATTGATGCGGTGAGCGTCGAATTGCGGCGGATGCAGGAGGAAGTCGCGCTGGCACGCGTGGACGCGGCATTGCTCCAGACGCGCTCGGCGCTGGCGATGGAGCGCATGCAGGCCCAGTACACGGCGGACCTTGCGGCCGTGAAGTACGAGATGGACGCGCTGCGCGAAACCGCCCGCCAGTTCGACATGCTGCGGCAGTCGCGCTCCTGGCGCTGGACGCGGCCGCTGCGGGCCTTGGCGCGGCTGGCGACGGGCGGCTTCGGCGCATCCGACCGCGCGCACCTGGGTAAGGCGCTGGGGCGCGAGCCGAAGCTCGACGCGACCGCGCACTCCCTGGCGCCGGCCCGCGAGGGACTCGAAGATGTGTTCGTCTGGTCAGTGATCGACTGGCACTTCCGCTTCCAGCGGCCGCAGCACATGGCCCAGGCGCTGGCCCAGAAGGGCCATCGGGTCTTCTACCTTTCCAACAACTTCAACGACAGCGCCAGCCCAGGATTCCAGCTCGATCCCTTGGGCTGCGAGGGTCGTTTGTTCCAGGTGCACCTCAACCTGGAGGGCCGCCCGCCGATCTACTTCGGCATGCCGTCGCCAGCCCTGGTGGAGGCGCTGCGCGAGGGCCTGGCCGCGCTGCTCGCATGGACCGGCACCACCAGCAGCATGTCGGTGGTGCAGCATCCGTACTGGAGCCCGCTGGTGCGTGCAGTTCCTGCGGCGCGCGTGGTGTATGACTGCATGGACCACCACGGTGGCTTCGAGAACAATGCGCCTGCCGTGCTGGAGGCCGAGGCGCGCCTGGTCGAGGACGCCGACCTGGTCATCGTCACGTCGGTGTGGCTCGAGCAGGAAGTCGCGCCGCGCGCCCGCGTCACGGCGATGGTGCGCAACGCGGCCGAGTACGACTTCTTCCGCGACCCACCGGCCAAGGTGTTCGCCGACCCCCAGCGCCGCCGGGTCATCGGCTACTACGGCGCCATCGCCGAGTGGTTCGACCTGGACCTGGTGCGGCGCGTGGCCCTGGCCCAGCCTGGCTGCCTGGTGGTGCTGGTGGGCAACGACACCGGCGGCGCGCGCGAAGCCCTGGCCGACCTGTCCAACGTGCAGTTGACCGGCGAAGTTCCCTACGCCGACTTGCCTTATTGGCTGCACGGTTTCGACGTGTGCCTGCTGCCCTTCAGGGTGATCCCGCTCACGCTCGCGACCAACCCGGTGAAGGTCTACGAGTACCTCGCGGCGGGCAAGCCGGTGGTGGCAGTGGACCTTCCGGAGATGAGCCAGTTCGATGGCCTGGTGCGGATTGCCGCGGACGCGGGCGATTTCGTCGCCAAAGTCGGCGCGGCGTTGGCCGAGCCTGCCGGATCCGGGCGCGACGCGCGCCAGGCCTTCGCCGCGCAGCAAACCTGGGCGCACCGCGCCGAGGCGCTGGACCGGGCCTTGGCGGAACTGCCCGATCCGAAGGTAAGCGTCATCGTGCTCACCTACAACAACCTGGCGTTCACCGAGGCCTGTCTGTTCAGCCTGGAGGCCTACAGCGACTACCGCAACCTCGAGCTCATCGTCGTCGACAATGCGTCCAGCGATGGCTCGCGTGAATGGCTGTCGGACTGGGCGGCCCAGCCGTCTGCCGCGGGCCACGCGCGCCACCTTGTGCTCAACGACGCCAACCTGGGTTTCTCCGCAGGCAACAACGTCGGCCTGCGCGCGGCCACCGGCGAGGTGCTGGTGCTGCTCAACAACGACACCTACGTGACGCCGGGATGGGTCCGCGGGCTGTGCAACCACCTGCGCGCCGATCGCTCGCTGGGCCTGGTGGGCCCCGTGACCAACAACATCGGCAACGAGGCGCGGATCCAGATCACCTATGCCGACATGCCGGGGATGATCCGTGCGGCAGGCACCTGGACGCGCTCTCGTCCCGGCGCACTCACGCCGATGCGCACCGCGGCATTCTTCTGCGTCGCGATGCGCCGCGAGGTCTACGAACAGGTAGGCGACATGGACGAGGATTTCGGCGTCGGATTCTTCGAGGACGACGACTACAGTCGCCGGGTCGAAGCCCTCGGGCTGGGCATCGCCTGCGCCGACGACGTCTTCGTCCACCATCATCTTTCTGCCAGCTTCGACGCCCTGAAGGCCGACACGAAGCAGGAACTGTTCGAGCGCAACCGGGCCATCTATGAGGCGAAGTGGGGGCCCTGGCAGCCGCATGCCTACCGCGTGGAGCCGCGGTAGTCCGCCGGATGCCGACCGCGCTGAAGCCGCTGGCCGTTAGTGCATCCGGCGATGGCACCCGCCGGGCCTGGACCTGGCTGGCCGGCGCCGTCCTGCTGGCCTGCGCGCTGAATGCCCTGCTGTTCACCTGGGCTGCTGCGATTCCGCTGCCCGTATCCGACGCGTGGTACTTCCTCACCGCGTTCGTGGCACCCGCCCTCGACGGCACGCTGGGGCTCGAGCACTTCTTCGTGCAGCGCGATGGCGGCGACCATGCCCAGCCGCTGCAAAAGCTGGTGCTGCTGGCGCACCTGCATGCCGCCGACCTCGACTTCCGGGTGGAGGCGATGGTGGGTGTGCTGGCGGGCATCGGTGCCTGCGCGCTCTTGGCCGCGCTGGTGCTGCGCCGCGCCAGCACCGCGCGCGAGCACCGGATCGCGGCGCTGGGTGCAGGCATGGTGGGCCTGGTTGGCCTGTCGCTCAATGCCACCGGGATATACACCTGGCCGCTGGTGACCATGGTGTGGATGCTGGTGCTGGTGGCGCTGGGCTACTGGGTCCTGATGTCGGGGCCCGCGCGGCACTCTGCCGCGGGGCTGGGCATCGCCTGGCTGGCAAGTTTCGCAATGGCCATGCTGCTGGACGAAATGGCCATCCTGGTCGTGATCGCATTGGTACTGGCAAGGCTGGTCTACGCCGGGCGCAGCGCCATCAACGCGGCCGCCCTTTGGGAAACCGTCGCCGTGGTCTTGGGCCTGGTGATGGCACGCATGGCAATCGCTGCCATCAGCCCGGTGGCCGCTGCCGAAACGGGCCTGCTGCAGCCGGCGATGGCCAGGATGGATTCCTGGGCCGCGGTGGTCACGCTCGTCGGCGGGCCGTTGGCGGATGCGCTGGTCCATGTGTCGTACCGGCCACCCGGTCCCATTGCCAACGTGGTCAGCCACGCGCTCATGGTTTTGGCCGCTGCGGCCCATGCCGCCTATTGGTGGCGAGTGTTGGTGACACGGGCGTTCCCGGCGCGCGCCACGAGCATCGTTTCCATTGCCCTGATGCTTTTCTTCTATGCAACGGTGGCCGGGATACTGCTTTCCCGTGTCGCCTATTTCGGGGTGGACTACGTACACCAGCCACGTTACGTGCTCTTTTACCAGCTTGGCGTGGTGGCGTGGATCCTGATGTTCATGGCGCCCCGCGCGGCGCCGGCACCGGGGAAGACGGCCATCGGCCGGGGCGTCGAGCTGGCGTCGATGGGACTGTTTGCCTGCCTGCTTGGGCTGCAGGTGTGGCTCTCCACGCTGGCGTGGCAGTCCGTGCCTTTCCTGGTTGCCTACACGCGCGACGCTGCCGGGATGATGGAAGATCTTGTTTCCAGACCCCAGTCCCTGCCGTCACACGGGTGCTCGGATATCCTTACCGTGTGCGCTTCGCCGCCTGCGGTGCGCAGCTCCATCCTCGCGATCCTGGTCGACCATAAGCTCAATCTTTTTTCGGCGAAATTTCGGGCGCGGCATGGCTTGGTTTTGCTCAGTGAGCCGGTGGGCGGCGTGCCCTTGGCCACGGATGAGCTCGCTGCTTGCACCGCGGCGTTCCGGCAGTGGGGACCCACGTCGATCTCCGTCGGGGAACCGTTCAACCAGCAGCCGGACGGATCCCTGGCCTACTGGATGGAGTTGGCGCCGGCCCTGCCGGAGTTCCAGCTTTTCGCAGGACCCGGGGGACAACGCTTGAAGTTTTTCCGCGAGGGCAACTACATCACCGTGCGGCATGGACCTGAGCTGGAGGCGATGATCGCGGAGGGCGGCCCTGTTCGGCTGCACCTGCAGTGCGTCGGCGGCCCCTCGAGCACGCTGGAAATCGCGGTCCAATAGCTGGGCGTGTGGCCGCTGGCCTGCCATGGCGCGAGCCTGGTTCGGGGCCGGCGCTTTCAGCGGCGAGTTGCGATGGCGGCCAGCAAGCCGGCCAGGCGTTGGCCCAAGTGCCGCCACGTGAAATCCTCGACCGCCCCAAGCGAAAAATCAAAAGGTTCGGCGAGGCGACCTTCGCGCTTTAGCCCCAGCAAGTGGGTGAGTACGCTTTGGATTGCGCCGGACTCGTTCTCGCAGCTTACCCCGCGACGCCGTTCCGATAGCAGCAACGGCACCGGATCCGCCGCGTCGGCCCGCAGGTGGAGCACCGGACGGGCGATGCCGAAGTACTCGTAGATCTTGCCCGGTGTCTGGATGGCATCCCGGTTGCCTATGCTGACCAAGGTATCTGCGGATCGCTGCAGGGCGATGGCACGGGCGTGGTCCAGTTCCCCGTGTAACTTGATCCGGTCCGGTTGCATGGAGGCGGCCTCCAGGACGTCCTGCGGCATCTCTGGTCCGGCGATGTGCAGCTCCACTCCCGGCATCGCCAGAACGGCATCCAGCAGCGGGCCGGGCGGGCGGAACGAGTAGAACCGGCCGGTATAGACCAGGCGTAGGGGCAGGGTGTCGCCCATGGGCGACGAGTCCTGCAGCTCGAAGCCTTGCGGCAGTACCGTGATCGGCACGCGCGCCCACGGGTGCCTGCTGCGCAGCAGCTGCGCCGTAGCCTTGTTGGTGACCGTAACCGAGGCGGCATCGCGCAGCGTCCGCGCCTCGAGGCGGCGCGCCAGCCGCCGCCAGTGCCAAGGCGTGTAGCCCGCGAGGACCGGGTCGGCGATGTCGGCAAGCCAGGGAATGCCGAGCGCTGGCAATGCCCGGGCCAACACCAGCGATGCGGCCGGCTCGTGCATCACCAGCGCGACGTCAGGCATGGCCTCGCGGCTTATCCGGCCGAGCATTCGCCTGGCCGACGGCACCCATGCGACACGATCATCCGGGAACAGGAGCAAGGCCATGACGTGGCTGGCGAAGCGTATCGCCTTGCCCTTCCAGTTCAGCCGGACCGGGCCGGTGGAATCATGCGGCGAGGGCGGCGGCGCGCCGTCGGCGCCAGCGCGCCGTCGCCGGCTGGAAATGGCATCCACCGCAGCCTCCCAAGGCCCGGGCGACGCGCGCCAGACCCGGATGCCTTCCGGCAGCGGGGGTTCGGGCAACCCACGTAGTCGCGTCCGCGTAAGCACGTGGACTTCGGCACCGCAGTCGTTGAGTTCACGAACGAAGGCCATCGCCCGGACGGACTGCGGGCTGGGAACCGGCGGGAAGTCGTGCGCCACCACCAAGACCCGTCGGCCTTGCAGTTGGCCCGTTTCCGCGTCCGCCCGGCGGTTGCCCGCGGCGTGCGGTGGCTTTGTTTTCGCGACCACGCCGCCCGGTGGCGCGGAAGGGGCGTCCATCGCCGTCACCGGAGCGGGATCACGTTGGCCGGAACGCAGGCGGTCATCTTGCGCTGGCAAGGGCCGCATCGGCCGCTTCCAGAACCTGATCCAGCGCGGGACCCAGGCCAATCCACAGCGGCATCCGCACCAGCGTTTCCGACACGTTGGTGGTGGTGCCGAGGTCGCCATGGGCGCGACCAAACTTCAGGCCGGCCGGGGCGGAATGCAGTGGGATGTAGTGGAACACCGCCTGCACGCCGCGCTCCTTGAGCGTCGAAATGAAGGTAGTGCGGGCCTTGAGCGTCGGCAGGCGAAGATAGTACATGTGCGCATTGTGCGTGCAGTCCAGGGGCACCTGCGGCCGGCGCAGGCGACCCGCCGACTCGTGGGCCTCCGCCCACGCGTGGTAGCGCTCCCACAGGGCCATCCGTGCCGCGGTTATTTCGGCAGCCGCCTCCATCTGAGCGAAGAGGAACGCGGCGGTGATTTCACCCGGGAGGAAGGACGAGCCGATATCGACCCACGTGTACTTGTCGACCTGGCCACGGAAGAACTTGCTTCGATTGGTGCCTTTCTCGCGGACTATCTCCGCACGCTCGGCCATGTCGAGACCGCGGCAGAGAAGGGCGCCGCCCTCGCCGCTGATGATGTTCTTGGTTTCGTGGAAGCTCAGCGCGCCGAGGTCGCCGATGGTCCCCAAGGGCATGCCTTGGTAGGTCGACATGATTCCCTGCGCCGCATCCTCGATGACCAGCAGGCCATGGCGCCGGGCGATCTCCAGGATGGAGTCCATCCTGCAGGCCACGCCGGCGTAGTGCACCACGCAGATGGCTCGCGTCCGCGGGGTGATCGCCGCCTCCACCAGCCGTTCGTCCAGGTTGAGGGTGTCGTTACGGATGTCGACGAAAACAGGCACGGCGCCGCGCAACACGAAGACATTCGCGGTGGAAACAAAGGTGTAGGACGGCATGATGACTTCGTCGCCTGGGCCCAGGTTCGCCAATATCGCGGACATCTCCAGCGCCGCCGTGCATGAGTGCGTCAGCAGTGCCCTGGCAGCGCCGGTGTTGGCTTCGAGCCAGGCATGGCAATGCTTGGTAAATGCCCCATCGCCGGACAGATGCCCGTTGGCGTGCGCCTGTGCGATGAGGCCCAGCTCGCGACCGGTCATGTAGGGTTTGTTGAATGGGATCACGTTGTCATCTCGATGATGCAGTGAGAGTAGGGAATGCGCAGCAAGTCGTTTCTCACCACGTGCCGGGCCTGCGCAAAAACGCCGCTGGCGAGCGCCGTGTAGGCCTCGGGTGAGCGAACGTTGCGTCCGCGGTCGTGCCTTGCAACGAATGCCGCTACCGAACTCTGGCCGGTGAATATCGTCGGGTCGATGGTCACGACCCGACCGCCCGGCCTGACCAATCCCTTCAATACAGCAAGCAGCGCCACCACCTCGCTGTCGTCAAGGTGATGCAGCAGGCCGAACGCAAGCGCGAGGTCCACATTACCTACGTCAAGCCCAGTGGCCCGGTTGACGTCCATGCACTCAAACCGAGCGCGATCGCCGAACCGGGATCGTGCCGACGCGATGTAGGACTCCGACAGGTCGAGACCCAGGTAGCGGATTCCAGCGGGAAGGTGCTCCAGCATTTCGCCCGTGCCGCAGCCCACGTCCAGCACGAAATCCCCGGCATTCGCCCGCAGGAACTGCTCAGCGACCACGCGGCGCGCCCTGCGGGCACCCAGCGCGTTCTGCACGAAATCGTAGATACCCGGTACCGAGAGCGCTGACTTCAGGCCTGTGGTCTCTTGCACCATTCGCCACCCTTCAGCCGCGGGCCAGGACGACGATACCAGCCATGACCAGCGCGGTGCCGGCAAGCTTCTCGAACGTCAGCGACTCACTGAACATGAAGTAGGAGAGCAGGGCGATGGCTGGAAAACTCATCGCGGTGAATGGATAGGCCTTGCTCAGCGGCAATTTGCTAAGTGCAGCGATCCAGCACAGAGATGCCGCAAACGCCGCCGCGAAGGCACTGACCACCCAAGGATTCTGCAGGATTGCCAGTATCACCTGCACCGGTTTGCCGCCCGCGATGCTCAGCTCGGGGTGGATCATGACCTGCCACTTGAGCACGACCTGGCCATAGACGGTAAAGATGACGGTGAGGAAAACGAAGAGATAGCTCATGGAGGCGATACGCCTTCGTCAGTGGAAGCGATGAAATTGAGATGATAGGTGTCGTACGCCTTTTCGATCACGAATCCCAGCTTGCTCCACGCCCGCTGCACGCGCAGGTTGGCGAGTTGGGTCGAAATGCGCAGCGCGGCCATGCCCTGGGTTTCCAATCCCGAAAGTATGCCAGACAGCAATGCAGGGTAAACGCCGCGGCCCTGGTGCCCGGGCGAAACGGCATTGAGCAGCACTTCCGACTCGCCCGGCGTGGCATGGGAGCGCACGGTGGCGAATGCCACTACCTTGCCGCCCTCTTCGGCGACCCAAGTGGATTTGTGGGGGTCGTTCGCGCGCAAGTGATCCACGGCCCATTCGGCATAGCCCAACGCGATGTCCCCGGGCCGGTGCAGGCGCGGATTGGCTGCGTAGTGACTTGCGTAGTCCTGGAAGGCCAGCCTGGAAATGCTGCCGATGCCGGCTTCATCGTCAACCGTCGCGGTCCGGACCAGTAATCCGGCAGGTGGCGGCTGGCCCGTCCCTCGGCCTCGCCCAAGCGTGATGCCGTAATAGACCAGGGAGTCGGCGTAGATCAGTTCGGCAGCCGTCGCGGACAGGGCCCGCGGCGTCGCCACGTCGCCGGAGCGAACGCGCAGGATAAGGACATCCGCTCCGCGCGCCTTGATGTCGGCGCGGGCCGTCGCCGCGTCGGGTATCAACAGTTCCGGCCGGTTCCTGACCACGCGCAGGCCGAACCGACGGCTATCCGCCTCCGAAACCGAGAGCCAATCAGCCGCCACCGGGCCGCTCCTTGCCGGAGGTGACCTCGGCGACCAGGTAGGCCGGCCTTGCCTTGGTTTCCACGTACACCCGGCCCAGGTAGAGACCGACGACCCCGATGGAAACCTGGGTCACGCCTCCCACCAGCCAGATGGAAGCGAGGATGCTGGTGAAGCCGGCGACCGCGGTGTTGCCAGCGAAGTACTGCACCAAGGTGTAGATGACGACGAGCGCGGCGACCATCGAAAAGAGGATTCCGACCGACACCGCCATCCGCAGCGGTTTGTCGGAATAGGCGATTGCAACGTCCAGCGCCAACCTGAGCATTCGCCCCAGTGAGTACGATGATTGCCCCGACAGGCGCTCCGAGTGCCGTACCGGCACGCTGGTGGATCGGAATCCGGTCCATCGGACCAGCAGGGGGAAAAAGCGACTCGTCTCGGGCATCGCGTTGATGGCGTCGACCACAACGCGCCGGTACGCCCCGAAATTTGCCACGGACGGATCCTGTCTTACGCCCGTGAGCCACGACAGCAGCGCATAGAACCCTGCGGACAAACCTCGCTTCAGGAGCGAGTCCTGCCGGTCGGTGCGTCGCCCCAGGGCGACGTCGTAGTCATGGCCAAGCGCGCCCAGGAGTTTCGGAATCTCTTCCGGAACGTCCTGCAGGTCGCAATCCATTACCACGATGACCTCGCCGCGGCTTTGCTTGAGCCCGGCCGAAATCGCGGAGTGCTGGCCGAAGTTTCGGGAAAGCCGCACTCCCACGACATGGGGTCGGGTGCTGGCGAGTTCGCGGATTCGCGGCCACGGATGGTCGGGCCCGCAGTCGTCCACCAGGATCACCTCATGGGTCAACGCCAGCGTGGCGGCGACCGCGCCGATCCGGTCCACCAGGTCTTCCAGGCAGTTAGTGCAGCCGAAGACAGGAGCAACCACCGAGAGCTGCACGGCCCCGGCCTCGCGATGTCGCAGATCTTCCGAGGAGGGGTTCACTTCGATTGCCCGTACCTGTCCTCGAAGCGCGCGCTGTGCTCGCGGCCGCGGATGTCATGGACCCAGAGGCTGGAAAGTCGGGTCAATTCAATCTGCCTTCGACCATGGGCGGCCAGTATACCGCCCCAGGACAAGGCCTTGCCTCGGCCGGAGACCCTCCGCGCCGGTGTTGCTGGCCAAAGGTACAGGCGGTGGCTACGGATGCGGTGGCTATAATCGCCGCTCCATCCGTACGCTTGGAGCGCTGCCCCATGTCAGAGCCTGCTTCCACCGCAGCCACCGGTGGCGTCTCCCGGGGCAAGCATTTTGCCTCGGCCGGTGCAGCCCTGAAGGGCGTCCTTGCCGACCACCAGACGCTGGCCGTGGGCGGCTTCGGTCTGTGCGGCATTCCCGAGGCACTTATCGCGGCGCTGCGGGACTCGGGAGTGACCGGACTCACCGTGATCTCCAACAACGCTGGCGTGGACGGCTTCGGCCTGGGCCAGCTGCTCGCCACGCGCCAGATCAGGAAAATGATCTCGTCTTACGTTGGCGAGAACAAAGAGTTCGAGCGCCAGTACCTGGCCGGCGAGCTCGAGCTGGAGTTCAACCCACAGGGCACGCTGGCGGAACGCCTGCGTGCTGGCGGCGCGGGTATCCCGGCCTTCTTCACCCGCAGCGGCTACGGCACCATCGTCGCCAACGGCAAGGAGACCCGGGAATTCGACGGCCAGCACTATGTGATGGAAACCGCTCTGAAAGCCGACGTGTCGCTGGTGAAGGCTTGGAAGGCCGACACCTCCGGCAACTTGGTATTCCGAAAGACCGCGCGCAATTTCAACCCGGCGGTGGCGATGGCGGGCAAGATCTGCGTGGCCGAGGTGGAGGAAATCGTCGAAGTGGGCAGCATCGACCCCGACCACGTGCACCTGCCGGGCATCTACGTGGACCGCATCGTGCTCAATGCCACGCCGGAAAAACGCATCGAACAGCGCACCGTGCGCGCAGGAGGCAAGTGATGGCCTGGACCCGCGATGAAATGGCGGCCCGCGCCGCGCAGGAACTCACCGACGGCGCCTACGTAAACCTGGGCATCGGCCTGCCTACGCTGGTGGCCAACCACATCCCCGAGGGCATGGATGTGTGGCTGCAGTCCGAGAACGGGCTGCTGGGCATCGGGCCGTTCCCCACGGAGGACGAGGTGGATGCCGACCTGATCAATGCCGGCAAGCAGACTGTCACCGCGCGCGCCGGCGCCAGCTATTTCGGCAGCCATGATTCCTTCGCCATGATCCGCGGCGGCCACATCGACCTGGCCATCCTGGGCGCGATGGAAGTCACCGCCAGCGGCGACTTGGCCAACTGGATGGTGCCGGGCAAGATGGTGAAGGGCATGGGCGGCGCCATGGACCTGGTGGCCGGCGTGAAGCGCGTGGTGGTGCTGATGGAGCACACCACCAAAACCGGCGAGCCCAAGATCCTGCCCACCTGCACGCTGCCGCTGACTGGCGTAGGGGTGGTCAACCGCATCATCACCGAGCTGGCGGTGATGGACGTGACGCCAGCCGGGCTGGTGCTGGTGGAGGCCGCGCCGGGTGTTTCCACCGTTGAGCTGCAGGCCCGCACCGGCGTGCCGCTGCTGCCCGCCGCCTGAGGGATGTTGCTTCGGCAGCTGATGGGCTACGGCCTGGTCGGTGGCTTACAGCTGCTGGCCGATTGGCTGCTGTTCGTGGTGCTCACGGGGCTGGGGCTGGGCGTGGTGCCGGGCAACGTGCTGGCGCGGGTGGCGGGTGCGTCGCTGGGCTTCTGGCTCAATGGCCGCTACACCTTTGCGCGCGACGGCCAAGCACGGCTCGGTGCGCGTGCGCTTGG
Source organism: Lysobacteraceae bacterium (assembly GCA_031415095.1). Taxonomy (GTDB): domain Bacteria; phylum Pseudomonadota; class Gammaproteobacteria; order Xanthomonadales; family Xanthomonadaceae; genus Arenimonas. Next base: position 3,213 of record JANORD010000188.1, on the reverse strand, counting down.
GCGCTTTCTAACGCTTTGGCTGGTTACAACGGCCGCAAGTACGCTGGCGGTGCACCTACTTGACCAGGCCCAGGGACTCCACGCTGCCTGGCTGGGCAAGCCGTTGGTGGATGCGGCGCTCGCCGCCGCGGGCTTCCTGGCATCAAGGTACTGGGTTTATCGCTGAGCTTCCGGGCGATTCAACCGCCGGCGATGACCTTGGCAATGCGGATGGCCGCCTGGCCATCGCCATAGGGATTGTGGGCGCGAGCCATGGTCGCGTAGGCGTCAGGATCGTCCAACAGCGCATTGGCTTGCGCAACGATGCGGCCGCGATCGGTGCCGACCAGACGAACCGTGCCCGCGGCCACCGCTTCCGGACGCTCCGTGGTGTCGCGCATCACCAGTACCGGCTTGCCCAGCGACGGCGCTTCCTCCTGGATTCCGCCCGAGTCGGTGAGGATCAGGTGCGCGCGCGACATCAGATGGACGAACGGCAGGTAGTCCTGGGGCTCGATCAAAACCACGTTCGGCACCCCGGCCAAAATGCGCTTGACCGGTTCCTGTACCTGGGGATTGAGGTGGACCGGATAGACCACCTGGGTATCTCCCCGCGCCGCGAGGTCGCGCATGGCCAGGCACATCTGCTCGAACCCGGCCCCGAAGTTCTCCCGGCGATGGCCGGTGACCAGGATCAGGCGACGCGAGGAATCAAGGAACGGAAACGTCGCCGCCAGCCTCGCGGACAGCGCCGAATCACCCTGTATGCGCTCGACCACGGCCAGCAGCGAATCGACCACCGTGTTCCCGGTCACGTGGATTGCTTCCGGCGCAACGCCCTCGGCGATGAGGTTGTCGCGCGACACGGGGGTGGGTGCGAAGTGCAGGGAGGCCAGCGGTGCAGTGAGCCGCCGGTTCGCTTCCTCGGGCCACGGGGCCTGCAGGTCGCCGGTGCGCAGCCCTGCTTCCACGTGGCCCACGGGCACCTTGGCGTAGAAGGCGGCCAGTGCGGTGGCCAGCGTGGTCGAGGTGTCGCCATGCACCAGCACGAGATCCGGGCGACGGCGCTCGATCACCTCGGCCATGCCGGTGAGGATCCGCGAAAACAACACCGGCAGCGACTGGCCGGGCGTCATGACGTTCAGGTCTTCGTCGGGAGTCAATTCAAACAGGTCCAGGACCTGGTCGAGCATTTCCCGATGTTGTGCGGTCACGGCCACCAGCGTCTCGAGGCCGGGCTTGGCCCGCAACGCGCGTACCACCGGCGCCATCTTGATGGCTTCGGGGCGCGTCCCGAAAACCACCATCACTCGCTTGTGTGCCGGGTCAGGACACGCTGGATTCAAAGCGCCTTCTCCAGCTCCGGCAATATCTGGAACAAGTCCCCCACCAGGCCGTAATCTGCGATTTCAAAAATCGGCGCCTCGGCGTCCTTGTTGATGGCCACGATGGTGCCCGCGTCCTTGATGCCGGTGAGGTGCTGGATGGCGCCGCTGATGCCGATGGCCACGTAAAGCTCCGGCGCGATGATCTTGCCGGTCTGGCCCACCTGCAGCTCGTTGGGCACGTAGCCGGCGTCCACCGCGGCGCGCGAGGCACCCACGGCGGCGCCCATCTTGTCGGCCAGCGAGTAGATGATGGCGAAGGCGTCGGCCGAGCCGAGCGCGCGGCCGCCGGACACCACTTTGCTGGCGCCCTGCAGGTCGGGGCGGTCGCTCTTGCCCTGCTGCAGCGCCACGAAGCGCGTGTGCGTGGGCAGGGTGGCGTCCACGCTCGCGGCTTCCACCGTGGCGCTGCCGCCGCCAACCGCCGCCGGCCACGAGGCCGTTCGCACGGTGCCGACGATTGCCATTGACGACGGCGCCTCGACGGTGATGATGGCGTTGCCAGCGTAGATGGGCCGCTTGAAAGTGTGGCTGCCTTCCACGCTCATGATGTCCGACACCTGGGCCACGCCGAGCAGGGCGGCCACGCAGGGCATCAGGTCCTTGCCGAAGGTAGTGGACGGGCCGAACACGTGCGAATAGCCCGCGGCCAGCTTGGCCACCTGCGGCGCCAGCACCTGCGCGATGGCGTTGGCATTGGCGGCATGGGTAACGGTGAACACTTTGGCCACGCCGGCAATCTGCGCGGCTTCGGCCGCCACGGCGGCGGGCGCATCGGAAAATACCGCGACGTGGATTTCGGCGCCGGCGATGGCCTGCGCGCAGCTCACGCAGCGCGCCGTGGCGGAGTTCAACTTGCCGCCGAGGTGCTCGGCGATGATCAGTACTTTGCTCATGTCATGGGCTCCTTAAGCCAGGCCCTTGGCCTTGAGCGCCGAGACCAGCTCGGCGACGTCCTTCACCATCACGCCCTTGCTGCGCTTGGCGGGAGAGGCGTAGTGGGTGGTGTTAAGAAGATCGCCGGACTCGACGCCCAGGTCGGCCAGCTGCAGGGTTTCCATCGGCTTGGACTTGGCCTTCATGATGTCGGGCAGCTTGATGAAGCGCGGCTCGTTCAGGCGCAGGTCGGTGGTGACCACGGCGGGCAGGTCCACTTCCAGCGTTTCCAGGCCGGCGTCCACTTCGCGCACCACGGTGGCCTTGCCGTCGGCGATGTCGAGCTTGCCGGCGAAGGTGGCCTGCGGGCGGCCCCAGAGCGTGGCCAGCATCTGGCCGGTCTGGTTGGCGTCGTCGTCGATGGCCTGCTTGCCCAGCAGCACCAGTTCCGGCTGCTCTTTCTCGATCAGCTTGAGCAGGGCGCGGGCAGCGGTGAGCGGCTGGATGGCCTGGTCGGTGACCACGTGGATGGCGCGGTTGGCGCCCATGGCCAGGCCATTGCGCAGATGCGCCTGGCAGTCCGACGGGCCGATGGTAGCGACGATCACTTCGGTGGCGATGCCCTTGTCGCGCAGGCGCAGGGCTTCTTCCAGGGCGATGTCGTCGAACGGGTTCGGGGAGAGCTTCACGCCCTCGGTGACCACGCCCGAACCGTCGGGCTTCACCTGGATGCGGACGTTGTAGTCCACCACCCGCTTGTAACCAACCAGAATCTTCATTATCGCGGCGTTCCGACGTGCTGGGAATGCCAATTCTACCTTCTCCCCCCACGTCATGTAGGAGGGACTTCAGTCCCGATGCTCCCGCCTTTGTAGGAGGGACTTCAGTCCCGATGCTCCCGCCTTTGTAGGAGGGACTTCAGTCCCGATGCTCATGGCAGGGAGCATCGGGACAGAAGTCCCACCAACAAAGG
>JANORD010000187.1:0-4479 GCA_031415095.1 Lysobacteraceae bacterium | reverse complement strand
GGTCATCCGCCGCTCGTGCGGCGCGTCTTCGCCTGCATGAGTTCGGCCAGCCGCGCTGCGAGTGCGGGCTGCGTCACCGGGGCGTCCAGTAAGTAAACGTGGGCACCGTGCGCGGGCACCGTGGCTTTCAGCGTGCCGCCTGCGGGCACGTCCTGCGGCTCGCCGCCCAGCGCCGGGAGCCAGATGCCGGCCTGCAGGTATTGCGTCACTTCGAAAGCCTCCGCGCTTGCGCCCTTGTTGAGCAGCACCAGCGCAATTTGCGCGCCGCCTTCGTGCTGGTAGACGCGGTAGAACGCGGCGCGGTCTCCCTGCAATTCCAGGTTCAGCTGCAGGCCGCGCTGCAGCGCCGGTGACTGCGCGCGCACGTTGGCGATGCGCTGCAGCGCCACGTAAACGGGGTGTGCGGGCGCGGCGGCCAGGCGCTCGGCGCCGAAATAGTTGCGGTTGCCGGAGTGCTCGACCTTGCCGCGCTGGAAGCCCACTTCCGAACCGTAGTAGATGACGGGCGTGCCGCGCGCGGTGAATAGCCAATGGTGGGCATCGATGAAGCCGTCATCGGTGGCATCCAGGCGCGCCATGTCGTGGTTGTCGTAGAAGGTCATCAGGTCGTAGGGGTTCTGGTAGGGCCCGTTCTCCAGGGCCAGCGCGTCCGCCAGGGTTTCGAAGCCGGCGGCCTTGGGGCCCACCGCCTCCGACAGGGCCTGTTTCACCGGGAAATCGAGCACGCTTACGCCGCCGTTCTCGGGCCAGGTGAAGGGCGCGATGTTCTTGGCCTCGTAGTCGAAGGCTTCGCCGAACATGAAAAAGCCAGGATGCTTGGCGCGGATACGGTCGGAGAACTCCCTCCAGAACGGCAGCCGCTGATGCCGGATGGTGTCGATGCGAAACGCGTCCGCGCCCTGGTCTATCCACTGCAGGTAGGCGTCCACCAGGTGGTCCATCACCTCCGGGTTTTCGCCATTGAGGTCCGACAGCTGGGCCAGGTCGGCCTTGGTGTTGTAGAAGCGGTGCAGCGGGTTGTTCTTCGGGTCCAGCTCGGGCGGCGGCAGGTTGTCGTGGTCGGCGATGAGCGCGCCGTCGGCATCGAACAACTGGCCGAAGCCCGGCTGCGCCACCGGCATGGTCCAGCCCGGCGAGGTGTGGTTGGCGACGATGTCGAGCACGGTCTTGAGGCCTTGCGAACGCAACTCGCGGGTGAGGTCAGCGAATTTCAGGTCCGCGCTTTCCAGGTGCTCGTCCACCGTGTGGAAATTGGTGGCCCAGTAGCCGTGGTAGCCCGCCTTGCCTTTATCGGTGAGGAAACTGGTGCAGGTGATCGGATCGCCGCCGGTGAAGGCCTCGTCGGGGTTGTCCACGATCGGCGTGATCCACACCGCGCCAAAGCCCAGGCCGCGGATGTAGCCAGCGTGGTCGAGCAGGCCGCGGAAGTCGCCACCGAGGTAGCCGATGTTGTCCTCCATGCCCGGCGCGCATTCCAGCGGGATGTCGAAGGTGGGATGTTCGCCGCCCTGGTCGCGCTGGTCGTTACTGATGTCGCCGTTGACGAAGCGATCGGTGACCACGAAGTACACCGCGTCACTGGCCAGCGGCTCCAGCGTGCCGTAATAGCTGGCGGGCACGGCGGCCGGCGCCGCGACGTCCGCGACGTCCGGGCGGCAGCCGGCGATCAAGGCCACGGCAATCGACAGCGATATCGCAAGGCGAGTGGCAGTCACGTGGGATCCTCAGTGGGCCGCAGCGGCGGGTTCCGGGACAGCGCGCGGTTCCTGCACGCGCACCAGGCACAGCGCGCCAATCACCAGGCTGGTGCCGCTGATCACCAGCGCATAGATGGCCTGGCTGTCGAACAGGGTGCGCAATGCCGGCCCCAACAGGGTGGCGGCAACAATCTGCGGCACCACGATGAACATGTTGAAGATGCCCATGGTGATGCCCATCTTTTTGTCCTCCACGCTACTGGCCAGCAGCGCGTAGGGCATGGACAGGATGCTGGCCCAGGCAATGCCCACCAGCGCGAACGAACCGATCAGGTACACCGGCTGGCTCACCCAAGCCATGGACAGGAAGCCCAGCCCGCCCAGCAGCAGCGAACCGAAGTGCACCATGCGCCGGTTCAGCGGCTGGCGCGCGGCATAGAAACTCAGCGCCAGCGCCACCACCATGGACGAAAGCCCGTAGTAGCCCATGTACGAACCCACCAGGTCCGCCGCGTCCTGGTAGGCACCATTCGCCGCCTGGAACGCCGCCGCCTGCGCGGCATTGGCCATGTCGAACGCAGACGGATCCGGCGCCGGTGCCTTGAACACGAATTCGGTGAGTGCAGGCGTGGCCATGGACCACATCGAGAAAAACGCCAGCCAGCTGAAGAACTGCACGGCGCCCAGTGCCTGCATCTGCTTGGGCATGTGGGCGATGTTGTGCAGGATCTCGGCCACCATGCCGCGGCCGGATTTCTTTTCTTCGTCGAAGCGCGCCAGGTCTTCCGGCGGGTATTCCCTGGTGGTGAACACCGTCACCAGGATCGAGGCGAGGAACACGAAAGCGCCGATGGAAAACGCCATCTTCACCGAGGGCGGCACCACGCCGGGGCCGGCCTCGTTGGGCACGCCCAACTGCGCCACCAGCCACGGCAGGCTGCTGGCCACCCAGGTGCCGATGCCGATGATGAGCGTCTGCAGCACGAAGCCGTAGGAGCGCTGGCGCTCGGGCAGCTTGTCCGCCACCAGCGCGCGGAAGGGCTCCATCGAGATGTTGATAGAAGCGTCGAGTACCCACAGCAAACCCGCGGCCATCCAAAGCGCCGAGGAATACGGCATGAACACCAGCGCGATGGAGCTCAGGATCGCGCCCACCAGGAAGTAGGGCCGGCGTCGTCCAAGGATCGGGTGCCAGGTGCGGTCGCTGAAGTAGCCCACGACCGGCTGCACCAGCAGGCCGGTGAGCGGCGCGGCGATCCACAGCAGCGGCAGCGCGTCCTTTTCGGCACCCAGCGTCTGGAAGATTCGCGACATGAAGCCGCCCTGCAGCGCGAAGCCGAACTGGATGCCGAGGAACCCGAAGGACATGTTCCATATCTGCCAGAACGACAGGTTCGGCTTGTTGCTGACCATGGTTCCCCTCCCAGGGAAGCGCGCGGGCGCGCCGTTGTGTGCTGCGCGCGCCTCGGGCCGCGATGGCTCCGGGCGCGTCTTTTCGACTTCCCGATGGTAGGCTGCGGCCAGCACGCGCGCTAAGCCGGTGCATACGTATTCACGCCGATGCCGCGCAGCCCTGCTGGCATCTTGCCCCGATCAACAGCTGCTGGAAACATCGCCAATGACCGTGCTTGAACGCATGTTGATCGCCATGACGCTGATCCTGGGCCTGCCCTACCTGATCTGGCGCCTGGGTCGCACCGATTACTTCGCGCCGCTGGTGGTGGTGCAGATCATCACCGGCATCCTGCTGGGGCCGGGCCTGCTTGGCGCCGCGTTCCCGGTCTACTACCAGTCCAACTTCACCCCCGAGGTGATCCAGCTGCTCACCGGCATCGCGGCCTGGGGCGTGATGATCTTCGTCTGGACCGCCGGCCTGGAGCTGGACCTGCACGAAGCCTGGGCCAAGCGCGGCGAAACCTCGCTCACCGCCGGCCTGGCGCTGGGCGTTCCGCTTTTGGCGGGTGGTGCAGCCGCGATGGTGCTGCTGGCCAGCGGCCCTGGCTGGGCCGGCCAGAACGCCGCATCCTGGCAATTCGTGCTGGGCGTGGGCATGGCCTGCGCGGTCACGGCGCTGCCCATCCTGATCCTGCTGATGGAAAAATTGGACATCCTGCGCAAGCCGCTGGGCCAGCGCGTGCTGCGCTATGCCAGCGTGGACGACATCGTGATCTGGGGCGTGCTGGCGCTGATCCTGCTCGACTATGAGCGCCTGGGCCGGCAGGCCGTATTCATCGTGGGCTTCGCGGCGGCAGCTTGGGGCATGCACAGGATGATGCCGCGGCTGCCCGAGCGCGACCGCTGGTACGTGTCCATGGTTTGGCTGGCACTGTGCGGATTCGCCGGCGACTGGTCGGGCCTGCACTACATGGTGGGCGCCTTCCTGGCCGGCGCGGTGATGGACCGCCGCTGGTTCAATTCCGACCACTTGGACTTGCTGCGCAGCCACCTGCTGCTCACGGTGATGCCGGTGTTCTTCCTCAGCACCGGGCTGCGCACCCAGTGGACGTTGGGCGGCGCAGCGGTGTTCGGCGCAGCGGCCCTGCTGCTGGTGGCGGCCGTAGCCGGCAAGCTGGCCGGGGTACACCTCGCCGGCCGCCTGCTGGGGTGGGCCCGCGGCGAAGCCACCACCATCGGCTGGCTGCTGCAGACCAAGGCATTGATCATGATCATCTTCGTCAACATCCTGCTCGACCGCGGCGTGATCGCCCCGGGCATGTTCACCGCCCTGCTGCTGATGGCCGTCGCCAGCACCATGCTCACCATCCCCATGGTCGCACCGCGC
>JANORD010000186.1:0-7057 GCA_031415095.1 Lysobacteraceae bacterium | reverse complement strand
CCTTCTGGCCTTCCGCCAGGGACTTGAAGCCCGTGCCCTGGATGGAGCGGAAGTGCACGAACACATCTTCGCCATTCTCGCGGCTGATGAAGCCGAAGCCCTTGGCGTCGTTGAACCACTTAACAGTACCGATTTGACGATCCGACATTTGAAACTCCTTGGAACAAAAGATAATCGCTGACAGGAACATCCTGCCGCGCGACTGGGGTTGCAAGGAGAGCGAGGTGAAAAGATGTAGCGGATCGATGGATCTACCGCATCAGGCCACGATTCACAGTGACCCTTCGCAAACACAGTCGGCGGCGACGATACGCTCTTATTCCGAACAAATCCATATCTTCCGGGGGCTTGGCCTGTCAGGGCAGGCCGCCGTTCAGCTTCGCGGCGCGGCCAGCCCTACTCGCGCACCACCGCAATCTTGCCAATGCGGGCCTGCCACAGCTTGGGCCCGGTCTGGTGCACCGACTCACCGGTGGCGTCCACGGCCACGGTGACCGGCATGTCCCGGACCTCGAATTCGTAAATGGCCTCCATGCCCAGGTCGGCAAACCCGACCACCCGGGACGCTTTGATGGCTTTGGAAACCAGGTAGGCGGCGCCGCCCACGGCCATCAGGTACACGGAGCGATGCTTGCGAATGGCCTCGATGGCCACCGGCCCTCGCTCGGCCTTGCCCACCATGCCCAGCAGGCCGGTCTGGGCCAGCACCTGTTCGGTGAACTTGTCCATGCGGGTGGCGGTGGTGGGGCCGGCGGGGCCCACCACTTCGTCGCGCACCGGGTCCACCGGGCCCACGTAGTAGATAAAGCGGCCGCGCAGGTCCACCGGCAGCGGTTCGCCGCGGTCGAGCATTTCCACCATGCGCTTGTGCGCGGCGTCGCGGCCGGTGAGCAGCTTGCCGTTGAGCAGCAGGACTTCGCCCGGCTTGAAGCCGGCCACATCCTCGCGGGTGATCGTGTCCAGGTCCACGCGACGGCCCTTGGAGGTGTCGTAGGTGAGCTTGGGCCAGTCCTCCAGCGACGGCGGTTCCAGCTGCACCGGGCCGCTGCCGTCCAGGGTGAAATGCGCGTGGCGCGTGGCAGCGCAGTTGGGGATCAACGCCACCGGCAGGTTGGCCGCATGGGTGGGGAAATCCTTCACCTTCACGTCCAGCACGGTGGTCAGGCCGCCCAGGCCCTGGGCGCCGATGCCCAGCGCATTCACCTTCTCGTAGATCTCCAGCCGCAGTTCCTCGGCGCGGTTGGCCGGGCCGCGGGCCTGCAGGTCGGTGATGTCGATGGGCTCCATCAGCGATTCCTTGGCCAGCAGCATCGCCTTCTCGGCGGTGCCGCCGATGCCGATGCCGAGCATGCCCGGCGGGCACCAGCCTGCGCCCATGGTGGGCACGGTCTTGAGCACCCAGTCCACCACCGAGTCAGACGGGTTGAGCATGGCGAACTTTGCTTTCGCTTCGGAGCCGCCGCCCTTGGCCGCGACGATCACGTCCACCGTGTCGCCCGGCACCACCTTCATGTTGACGACGGCCGGGGTGTTGTCCTTGGTGTTGCTGCGCTTGCCGGCCGGATCGGCCAGCACGCTGGCGCGCAGCTTGTTGTCGGGGTGCAGGTACGCGCGGCGGACGCCCTCATTCACCATGTCCTCCACGCCCATCGTGGCGTCGGCCCAGCGCACGGCCATGCCGATTTCGAGGAACACGGTGACGATGCCGGAGTCCTGGCAGATCGGCCGGTGGCCCTCGGCGCACATCCGCGAGTTGATCAGGATCTGCGCGATGGCGTCCTTGGCCGCCGTGGATTCCTCGCGCTCGTAGGCGGCTGCGAGGTTCTTGATGTAGTCCACGGGGTGGTAGTACGAAATGTACTGCAGCGCGTCAGCGACGCTCTGGATGAAGTCTTCCTGCTTTATCGGCTGGCTCACGGCAACTCTCAGGGCATGGCGCGAACCCCATTTTACTCCGCGCCCCCTTGTAGGAGGGACTTCAGTCCCGATGCTCTGAGGCTTCTGGCCAATAGCCATCGGGACTGAAGTCCCTCCTACAGGGAGTTTGGGAGGGAGTTTGGGACGGGGTGTTACAGGGTGCTTGAGCGGGTTATTCGAGGGCTTGCCAGCGGGCGTAGGCTTGCTCGAGCTCCGACTGAAGGGCAGCGAGTTGGGCATTCGCCGCCGCCACGGCTTCAGGCGGCTGGCGGTAGAAGGCCGGATCCTGGATTTTCTGGGTCATCGCGGCGATGTCGGCATCAAGGACCTCGATGCGGCCGGGTAGCTGTTCAAGCTCGCGCTGCTCCTTGTACGCCAGCTTGCGTTTCGCTGGCGCCGGCGCGGACGCGACCACCGGCGCGGTGGGAGCCACCTGCGGCGTCAGCCGGGGTGCCGCCGTCGCGACACGGGCGGCGCTGGGGCGCTGGCGCAGCCAATCGGTGTAGCCGCCCACGTAATCCCCTACCCGCCCGTTGCCTTCCATCACCAGCGAACTGGTGACCACGTTGTCCAGGAAGGCGCGATCGTGGGAAACCAGGATCAGCGTGCCGGGGTAGTCAATCAGCATTTCCTCCAGCAGCTCCAGCGTCTCCACGTCCAGGTCGTTGGTGGGTTCGTCCATCACCAGCAGGTTGGAGGGCTTGGCAAAGAGTTTGGCCAGCAGCAGCCGGTTGCGTTCACCGCCCGACAGCTTGGTGATTGGCGACAGCGCGCGGTCGGGACTGAACAGGAAATCCTGCAGGTAGCCCATCACGTGCTTGCGGCCGCCGTTGATCTCGATGAACTCGCGGCCTTCGGAAACGTTATCCAGCGCGTTCCAGTCCTCGCGCAGCGCGCCGCGCAGCTGGTCGAAGAACGCGATCTCGAGGTTGGTGCCGATGTTCATGCTGCCCGACTGCGGCTTCAGGTCGCCCAGCAGCAGCTTGAGCAAGGTGGTCTTGCCCGACCCATTGGGACCAATCAATCCGATCTTGTCGCCGCGCTGGATGACGGTGCTGAAATCCCGAACCAGCACCCGCTCGCCGAACGCGAAGTTGACGCGCTTGGCTTCAAACACCTTGCGTCCGGATTTCTCGGCGCCAGCGGCCGCCAGCTTGACGTTGCCCGACTGCTCACGGCGCTCGGCGCGCTCGCGGCGCAGCGCCTTGAGCGCGGTGACGCGGCCCTCGTTGCGCACGCGACGGGCCTTGATGCCCTGGCGGATCCACACTTCCTCCTGGGCCAGCTTCTTGTCGAACAGCGCGTTGGCCTGGGCCTCGGCGTGCAGGCGCTCCTCGCGGCGGCGCAGGAAGTTGTCGTAGTCGCCCGGCCAGCTGGTCACCTGGCCGCGGTCGATCTCGAGGATGCGCGTGGCCAGGTTGCGCAGGAATTCACGGTCGTGGGTGACGAAGACCACGCTGCCGCCGAAGTTCTTCAGGAACTCCTCCAGCCAGGCGATCGATTCGATGTCCAGGTGGTTGGTGGGCTCGTCCAGCAGCAGCAGGTCGGGCGCGGCCACGAGGGCCTGGGCCAGCAGCACGCGGCGCTTCATGCCGCCTGAAAGCGCGGAGAACTCGGCGTCCTCGGGCAGGTCGAGCTTGCTGATCACCTGTTCCACGCGCTGCTCGATCTGCCAGCCGTTGCCGGCCTCGATCCGGGCCTGCACCGCACCCAGTTCGTCCATGTCGATGTCCATGCCGTCGTGCAGCATGTGGTGATAGCGCGCCAGGTCGGCGCCCAGTTCACCCAGGCCCATCGAGACCACGTCGAAGACGCTGCCAGCGAGGTCTTTGGGCACCTCTTGCGCCAGGCCGGCGATGCGGCCCTCACGCTTGAGCACGCCGTCATCCGGGCTGATTTCGCCCGACATCAGGCGCAGCAGGGTGGATTTTCCGGCGCCGTTGCGGCCGACGATGCAGACGCGCTCGTTGCGCTCCACGGCCAGGTGGACGGATTCGAGCAGCAGTGGGCCGCCGACGCCGTAGTCGACGCCTTGGAATGTGATCAGGGACATGCCGTTAGTTTACAGGGCGAAGGGGCGCGAAGCCCGTCTCGCGATGGCCTAATATCCGGCAACCCGACCACCGCCGCCGCAGGAACCCGCCATGGCCCGCCAGTCCCGATTCCGCGCCTGCCCCCTGTGCGAGGCCATCTGCGGCCTGGAACTGCAGTACGAAGGCGAGGCGCTGGTGGCCATTCGCGGCGACGCCGCCGACCCCTTCAGCCGCGGCCACATCTGCCCCAAGGGCAACGCCATCCTGGATCTGGAGGCCGATCCGGATCGGCTGCACCGCCCGCTGCGCCGGCGCGGCAGCGATTGGGAGGAAATCGGCTGGGAGGAAGCCTTCGCCGAGGCCGGGGAGCGCCTGGCCGCCGTGCAGCGCGAGCACGGCGCTGACGCCGTTGCGGCCTACCTGGGTAATCCCAACGTCCATCATTTTGGCCACATCGCCTATCTCCCGGCGCTGCTGAAGACGCTGCGCAGCCGCAACATCTACAGCGCGTCGTCGGTGGACCAATGGCCGCACCAACTCGTGGACTGGCTGATGTATGGCCACCAGTTCCTGCTGCCTATCCCGGACATCGACCACACGGATTTTTTCCTGATGCTGGGCGCCAACCCCGTGGCCTCCAACGGCAGCCTGATGACGGCGCCAGGCGTGGCCAAGCGGCTGCAGGCGCTGGCGAAGCGCGGCCAGCTGGTGGTGGTGGATCCACGCCGCACCGAAACCGCAGAGATCGCCAACCAGCATCTGTTCATCCGTCCGGGAAGCGACGCCTGGTTCCTGCTGGCGCTGCTGCAGGAGTTGCTGGCGCTGGGCGCGCCGCGCGTGTCCGCCTACGACGGCCAGCTCAACGGCCTGGACGAGGCGCTGGCGGCGATCCAGGCCATGGACACCGGCGACGTCGCCACGCGGACCGGTATCGCCCGCAGCGACATCCGCGCCCTCGCCGCCGCATTCCGGGATGCGCCCACCGCCGTGGCCTACGGCCGCATGGGCGTGTCCACCCAGGCCTGGGGCACGCTGTGCCAATGGCTGATCCAGCTGGTGAATCTGGTCACCGGCAACCTCGACCGCGTCGGCGGCGCCCTGCCCAATGAGCCGGCGCTGCCGCTCACCGGCCCCGGTACGGCAGCAGGCCATCGCGACCGCTGGCGCAGCCGGGTCAGCGGCTTGCCCGAGTTCGCCGGCGAACTGCCGGTGGCCGTGCTGGCGGAGGAAATACGCACGCCGGGCGAAGGCCAAGTGCGGGCCCTGATCACGAGCGCCGGCAACCCGGTGCTGTCCACGCCCGACGGACGCGGGCTGGACGCGGCCCTGGCATCGCTGGATTTCATGATCTCGATGGACATCTACCTCAATGAAACCACCCGCCACGCACACTTGATCCTGCCGCCCGCCTCGCCCCTGACTCAGCCGCACTACGACGTCCACTTCAACGCCTTCGCGGTGCGCCGCGTGGCCAAGTTGAGCCTGCCGCTGCGCGAGCGCGGCGCCGATGAGCGCGCGGACTGGGAAATCATCAATGCCCTGGGCGCGTCCTATGCGCAGGCCGCAGGCAAGCCGTGGCGGCCGCTGCCGCCGCCCTTGGACCTGCTCGCCCTCGGCCTGCAGCTTGGCGGCAGTGGCCTCAGCGTGGAGCAGTTGGCCGCGGCGCCGCACGGGCTGGACTTGGGGCCGCTGCGCCCTTCCCTGCTGGCGCGGCTGGAAACCGCCAGCGGCAAGATTGAGTGCGCGCCCACGCTGATGCTGGAGGAGCTGCAGCGACTGCGCGCCAGCGACGTGGCGAATGACGACCTGCGCTTGATCGGCCGCCGCGACGTGCGCAGCAACAATTCATGGATGCACAACGCCCCGCGGCTGGTGAAGGGGCCTGCGCGCCATCAACTGCGCATGCATCCAGCCGATCTGGCGCGGCGGGGCATTGATGACGGCGCCTTGGTGCGGCTGGCGTCTGCCACCGGCGCGGTGCAGGTCCAGGTGCAGGCCGACGCCGGGCTGATGCCCGGCGTGGTCTGCCTGCCGCATGGTTTTGGCCACGACCGGCCCGGTACGCGGCAGTCACGCGCGCAACAGCTGGCCGGGGCCAGCTACAACGACCTCAGCAGCACGCGGGAGCTGGATGTGCCCTCGGGCAATGCCGCTTTGAACGGCATCGCGGTGACGGTTACCGCGGCTTGAGCCCGCTCAGCTGCCGTGGCGCAGCCAGCGCTCGGCCACCGCCAGGCTGCCGAAGACGCGACCATTGGCGCCGCGCTCCATGGCCAGGATTTCAGCGTGCTCCATGCGCGACAGCTGGTCGACGCGGCCGACCACGAAGGCGATCTGCAGGCGATCCATGCCCAGCGCGATGATGGCGTCCACCATGGCGGGCGTGTCGCGTTCGCCTTCGTGCTCGCCGAGCTTTTCAAACACCAGTAGGCGCTTGGTATTGCGCAGGCGGCACTGCTCGGCGACGAGTTGCCAGTAGGTGAGCGAGATTTCGGGGCTGTCGCGCGGGCCGGTCACTTCAGCAAAAAGGTAACCGGGGCGATCTTCGAAAACGAGAGAGATATCAGGGGGAAGTGAGGTCACAGGGGAAGAACGACGATCGGGGGGATCGCCAGTTTAACCGGCGCGCCCGGTTTGCGCGGCGATGAAGTTGAATTATCGTGTGGCAATGGCAGCCTACGACGTGTCCTTCTCCTCTCGCCCCTCCTGGTTGGCCAGGATGTCGGCCGTGCTGGGATCGCTCAGCCTGATGGGCGTGCTGTGCTTTCACTTCCCGGAATGGCTCACGAGCCGCGAGTTCCGGCAAATCTACAGCGAGCAGTTCGCGCGCTCGCTGCTCCTGCTGGGCTTGGTGCTGGCGTTCGCGCTGGGGACGCTGGCCATCCTGCGCGGCCGTGACCGCCGGGCCGCGCTGGTGGGCGTAGCAAGCGCGACGCTGGCGGTGCTTCTGGGCGGCAGCGGCATCCCGTTCCAACGCATTGGCGACACGCCCTACTCGCTCGGGTTGGACTGGTTCGTGGTTTCGCTGTTTTTCTCGGCGCTGGTGTTCGTGCCGCTGGAGCGCGCGCTCGGGCGGATACCGCAGTCGCCGATGCGGCCGCAGTGGC
>JANORD010000185.1:0-2587 GCA_031415095.1 Lysobacteraceae bacterium | reverse complement strand
CCAGCGCGGCGGCCGCCAGCGCACCACGGGCGTGCTGCTGGTGTTCACCATCATGTCCCTGGCGGTGATCCTGGCTTTACTTCTGCTGCTGCCGATGCTCGAAGGCCAGATTGGCGACTTGATTGACTGGCTGCCGCAGTTTGGCAATTGGGTAACAGTGAGCGCGATCCCCTGGGCCGAGCAGCGCTTCCATCTGGAGCTGGCCGGCTACATCAACCCCACCCAGTTGATTGAACTGCTCAAGTCGCACTGGCAGGAAGCCGGCGGCGTCGCCGCGACCGTGTTCGGTGGCGTGTCCAAATCCGGCCTGGCCATCCTGGGTTGGGCGGCCAACCTGGCGCTGATTCCGGTGGTCACGTTTTATTTCATGCGCGACGGCAAGGACATGCTGCACCGCGTGCGCGACCTGCTGCCCCGGTCGATTGAACCGGTGGTGGTGCGCCTGAGCCAGGAGTCCGACCAGGTGCTGGGCGGCTTCATCCGCGGCCAGCTGAGCGTGATGATTTCCCTGGGCGTGATCTATGCCGCGGGCCTCACGGCGGTGGGCGTGGACCTGGGCATCCTGATTGGCCTCATCGCCGGCCTCGTCAGCTTCGTGCCGTACTTGGGCGCGATAGTGGGCGTGGGCGCCGCTGTCATCGCTACCTTGGTGCAGCACGGCGACTGGACGCACCTGCTGCTGGTGCTGGCGGTGTTCGGCGTTGGCCAGACCCTTGAAAGCTTCCTGCTGACGCCGTGGCTGGTGGGCGACAAGATCGGCCTGCATCCGGTGGCGGTGATCTTCGCGATCATGGCGGGTGGCCAACTGTTCGGATTCCTGGGCGTGCTGCTGGCGCTGCCGGTGGCCGCGGTGGTGATGGTGGTGCTGCGCTATGCGCACCAGCGCTACACCCAAAGCGGCCTGTACGGCGCCGCCGGGCCGGCGCCCGATGACGCCAGCCCGGCCGCGCAAACCGCGGCGCCCCCGCCGGAGCCATGAGCCACCCGCAGCTTCCGCTGGCGCTGCGCACGCCGCCCGACCAGCGCCTGGAGGCCTTCCACGGCCAGCCTGCGGCGCGCGACGCCCTGGCCGCGGCCGCCCGCGGCGAACGCAAAGACTGGCTGTACGTCAGCGGCCCCGCCGGCAGCGGCAAATCGCACCTGCTGCTGGCCGCCTGCGCTGAAGCCGCCGCGAACCGGCGCCGCGCGGCGTACCTGCCGCTGGCGGCCTTCGCCGGCCGTTTGGCCGACGCGCTGCCGGCGCAGGAGGGCGTGCACCTGGCCTGCCTGGACGGCCTGGAGGCGATTGCCGGGCACGCGCTCGATGAAGAAGCCCTGTTCCATTTCCACAACCGCTCCCTGGCCAGCGGCGCCACGCTGGTTTACGCCGCCTGCGCGGCGCCGGCGGCGCTGGGCTTGGGCCTGCCGGACCTGGTGACGCGCCTGGGCCAATGCACGCGTATCGCGCTCACGGCGCTGGACGACGAAGGCCGCCGCGACGTGCTGCGCCAGCGCGCCGCGCGCCGCGGCCTGCAGCTGGACGAGCCGGTGCTCGATTACCTGATGCGGCGCGCCGACCGCGACCTGGCCAGCCTCACGGCGCTGCTGGATCGCCTGGATAAAGCCAGCCTGGCGGCGCAGCGGCGCATCACCATTCCGTTCTTGCGCGACTATTTGTAGCGGCGGCGCGGGCCGCGACGCGCGTCAATTCGCGGCGACGATGATCTGGTCGCGGCCGCGGTGCTTGGCCTCGTAGAGCGCCGCATCCGCGCGCGCCAGCAGGTCGTTGAGCACGTCGCCGTCGCTGTAGGTGGCCACGCCGATGCTTAGGGTGGAATCGAAGCGCGCGGCGCGCTCGCGATAGTCGTTGGCCAGGCGCTGGGCAAAGCGTTCGGCCTGCTGCACCGACGAGCGCGGCAGCAGGCAGGCAAACTCTTCGCCGCCCAATCGCGCGGAAAACTGCCCGGGGCCGATGCGCGCATCGATGATGCCGCCGAGTTCGCGCAGCAACTCGTCGCCGGCCTGGTGGCCGTGGGCGTCGTTGACGCGCTTGAAGAAGTCCACGTCGATGAACAGCACCGCCGGCTGGTGGCCGGCCGTGATGGCGTCCTGCATCGCGGTGCCGGCCAGGTTCATCCAGCCGTCGCGGTTGAGCAGACCGGTGAGCGGATCGCTGACGGCGCGCTGCCACAGGCTCTCCACTTCCCGATCCAGGCGCACGGCCAAGTTGCCGCGCGCGCGCCGCAGCACCAGGCCGGCGGTGACGCTGGCGACGTAGTAAAAACCGAACGCCACGCGTTCCTCCGCGGTCACTTGCTGCAGCGAGGCCAGCATCCACGCCGCCGCGACGGTGCACAGCCCCAGGCCGCCCAGCGCCACCGCGGGGCGCACCAGCAGCGGCAGTCCGGCCACCGGCAGCAGCAGGAAACCGGCCAAGGAAAGCGCCGGCAGGTCCTGCCAGCGCTGCCCGGGCTCCACCAGCGAGCCCAGCAGCAGCACCAGGAAGGCAAAGCCCATCGCCACCCGCTGCCGGGGCGAGACCAGCCTGCGGTAGCTCGATGCCAGCGCCAGCAGCAGCAGCGCGGCCAGGCCTTGCCAGAAGATCACC
>JANORD010000184.1:0-3289 GCA_031415095.1 Lysobacteraceae bacterium | reverse complement strand
GAAATGCCCTGGCGGCGCGCCTACGAGCTCTACGGCGCCGGCGCGTGGGGGATGGCGCTGATGTTCTTCGTGGCCTGGAAACAGCCGCGCCTTGCCGGCTGGCCGGTGGCCGATGATTTCCCGCGCTGGCGCCCCGCTTGGCTGGCCTTGGCCGGCCTGGGCCTGGGCATCGCGTGGGTGGTCGGCAATTTCCTGCCCGGCAACAGCGCGCCGCTGCCTTTCGTGCCGCTGCTCAACCCGCTGGAGCTGTCGCTGCTGCTTGGCTTGTTGCTGACCGCCGCCGCGCTGCGCGCGCAAGCCGCGCCACCGCGCCTGGGCCGCCTGGCCTGGGCCGGCGCCGCGCTGTTCATGCTCACCCTGAGCGTGCTGCGCGCTTGCCACCACTTGGCCGGTCTGCCCTGGTCGCAAGCCCTGCTCGGCGAAACCCTGGCCCAGACCAGCCTCACGGTCGCCTGGTGCCTGGCGGGCGTGACCGCATGGATCCTTGGCTCACGCCGCCGCGACCGCCCGCTGTGGTGGTTGGGCGCAGCGCTGCTGGGCGTGGTGCTCGTCAAGTTGCTATTCGTGGACCGACAGTACGTCGGCAACGTCGCCGGTATCGTGTCCTTCGTCGTCGTGGGCCTGCTGCTAATCATCGTCGGCCGCATCGCCCCCACCCCACCCCGTTCGGAGTAAGCGCATGCGCTCGATCGTGATGCTCGGCCTGCTGGCTGCCGGAACCGCCGGCGCCGCCACGCCGCAGGACTACGCCTGGCAGTGGCCGATACAAACGCAGGGCGACGCCGCGGCCTACGTGCTGGAACTTGACGCCGAGGTGCTGGCCCACGTAACCCGCAGCGACCTGCGCGACCTGGCGGTGTTCAATGCGCAGGGCCAGCCCGTGCCGTTCGCGCCCTGGCCGCCCGAGCGCAGGAACGAAGCGCTGCGCGACCCGCTGGCCTGGCTGCGTGTGCCCATGCCCATGCCCGCGCCCGGCCAGCCCGAGAGCCTAGGTTTGCGCCTGGAACGCGACGCCGACGGTCGCCTACGCGGGCTGGACTTGCGCGCCGACGCCGGCGCGCCGCCGCCCACCCAACAGCACGACCTGCTGGTGGACCGCGGCGAAGACGAACCGCCGCTGCTCTCCCGACTGCACGTGCAGCTGGGCCCCGACACCCGCCCGCCGGTAAACCTGCGCGTGCGCGTCAGCGCCTCGAACGACCTGGACCGCTGGGACACGCTGGGCAGCGGCCTGCCCCTGGTGACGCTGAACGACAACGGCCTGCAAGTAGAGCGCCTGCAGCTCGACATCGCGCCCACCCGCGCACGCTACCTGCGCCTGGCCATCGAAGGCGACGGCAGCTGGCCCGACATCGCCGCGCTGCAGGCCGAGCGCGTGGTGGCCGGAAGCGACGGCCGCGAATGGAGGACGATTGAGCTGAGCGGTACGCCCGTGGCCGACCAGCCCGGCACCTTCAGCTACGCAAAAGCGGCGCCCGTGGCGATTGAACGGCTGGATCTGCGGTTGGCCACCAACAACTCAGTGTCCGCCGTGGCGGTGCGCGCGAGGGAGCCGGGCAGCGACGGCTGGCAGCCGGTGGCGAACTTCACCGCGTTCCGCTTGGGTGCTGGCGAGGAAGAGGTACGACATGTTGCGCCGGCCGTGGGACTACATCGCGAGCGGCAGTGGCAGGTGAGCAGTCAGCCGGCGCTGGCGCAGGCGCCTACGCTGGTGCTCAGCTACCAGCCGGAACGGTTTGTGATGCTGGCGCAGGGGGAAGGCCCGTTTGTGCTGGTGGCCGGGAGTGGGCGTGCAGTACGTGATGAGTATCCAGTGCAGGCTGCGTTGGCCGCGTCGAGCACTCCGCCGAAGCCGGCCACGCTGGGTGACCGAAGCGAGTCCGGTGGTGAGCAGGCGCTTGGGCCGAAGCGTGGCGAGGATTGGCAGCGGTGGCTGCTGTGGGCTGTGCTAGCGGTTGGCGCGGGGTTGGTGCTCGTGATGTCGCTTCGCTTACTTTGGCAGCCAAAAACGAAGTGAATACGCGGTGCCGCCAGTGACTGGTCCAACTCGGCATTGACCCAGGAGCCACCGGAATCACAACCGCTCGGATTGTAACGCAGACTTTCATTAGGCATTTTATTAATTCATGAGCCCAGACGAAATCACTAGAGAAATACGACGCCTGGCGGAGATAAATGGTGGCAAGCCCCTAGGGGAGCGCCTATTTCTAGCGAACGCCGGGCTGGCTCGTTCGCAACTCTGGTCGGCCGGATACGGGAGCTATAGCGACGCAGTAATTGCTGCCGGCTACAGCAAAAATCGGCTCAATGTTGCTTCGCAACCGGAATCCGCATTGGGTTCGCCGTTCGAGCTTATGCGGAGAATTCAAAGATTTCCCACAAAAGGGCACATCAAGGCTGCAAGCGCAAAAGATAAGTCCTTTCCAGGCTACGAGGCATTCCTCACCGCTGGCGGAGCGTTCGCCAATCTTCCAAGCGTCGCACTCACGTACTGCAAAGCTAATAGGATCACGGATATCAAAAGCCTCATCCCGCGCAGCACTGCCGTGGCCTCACCTGGAAAAAAATCAGCAGGGACACCGCCGATAACAGGCTATGTTTACCTCCTAAAGCACGGCGAACACTACAAAACTGGGCGGACCAACAACACCGCGCGGCGGCGCCGTGAAATTTCGCTTCTTCTGCCAGAGGAACTTCAACATGTCCATATTAGCGAGACAGATGACCCAGAAGGAATTGAGGCTTACTGGCACCGGCGCTTGGCCTCGAAGCGCCTACGTGGGGAGCGGTTCGCGCTAGCCGCAGAAAATGTATCAGCTTTCAAGCGCAGGCGGTACCAGTGATGGGCGAGACATTTGACATTTTCACACCTCGAAGCCGGGTTGCGCATCGCAGCATCCTAAACATTAGATCCACGTGACTGCGCTTACGAGTGAGCACGTCATGACGGGGGCGTTTCATTCGCTCGCCAACGCAGTTCGATTTATAGACGATGCCTCGGTTCTCTACGAATGTGGACGATGTTCCAGCAGCTATTTGTCTGCAGTGGCAGCACGCGAAGAGCTTGGTCGGTTCAATATTTTATGGCGTACTGTTATCGAGATTGACGGCGGCTCCGCGATGAGGACTAAAGATCTCCGCGATCGATTGCGTCCGAAAAAAGAACCACACATTGCGAAACTAATTGCGGGCCAGTCATCATTCACTACTCAGGGCCCATTACCAGTAGAAACGTTTCTTGAGCGCCAGCATCGCTTTTCAGAGATGAGAAAAATTGACTCGCTCAGCA
>JANORD010000183.1:0-2864 GCA_031415095.1 Lysobacteraceae bacterium | reverse complement strand
TCAGCGCGCACGAACACCGAGGTGGTGTCGATCTTGGCCTCGTTGGCCGCCACCGAGTTGAAGTCGAACGAGCACAGGCCGCTGCTGAGGCGATAGAACGCGCCCTGGTTGCAACCAAAGCCCGGAACCGCGGCCAGCGTGCCGGCCGGCGTGACGTAGTTGTTGCCGAACGAGCTCACGCCGCGGGTGTAGCCGATCTGGTCGCGGGTGAAGACCATGCCGCGCTTGGAGGTCGACGCGCCGCCGATGATGCGGGTGCGGTCGTTGGACGAGCCGAACACCACGGACATATCGTCGAGGTCGCCGCCGGTGACGTCGGTGGTACCGGCGCCAATACGCAGTTCGGCGCCGTTGAAGTCACGACGGGTGATGATGTTGACCACGCCAGCGATGGCGTCCGAGCCGTACACG
The DNA here is from genome assembly GCA_031415095.1 of Lysobacteraceae bacterium. Classification (GTDB taxonomy): domain Bacteria; phylum Pseudomonadota; class Gammaproteobacteria; order Xanthomonadales; family Xanthomonadaceae; genus Arenimonas. The sequence continues at coordinate 2,453 of JANORD010000183.1, read as the reverse complement.
GCGGAGGCGCCGTCGGACAGGATCTCGATGCGCTCGACGGCGGCCAGCGGAATGGCGTTGACGTCAGAACCCGAAGACGCTGCCTGCGGGCTGGTCGGGGCGCGACGGCCGTCGATCAGCACCAGGGTGCGGCCCGAACCGATGCCGCGCAGGTCGATGCTGGCCAGGGACTGGGCCGAGCTGCCGGACTGCGGGCGGAAGTTACCGGCCGAAGCAAAGGTGGTGTCACGCAGGACGTCGGCAACCGACACGCGGCCGCTGGCATCAATCTGCGCGCGGCTGATCACGAGGACCGGAGCGGCACCTTCGACGTCCGCACGGCGCAGACGCGAGCCGGTGACTTCGACGGTTTCAAGGGTGGCGGCAGCTTCTTCCGTCGCGGCGGCTTCCTGCGCAAAAGCAGGCACAGCAACGAAGGTGGAAGCGGCGCCGGCGAGGAGCGCGAAACGAATCGCGCCGGACAGCTGATTGAAATTAGACATTTACTCTCTCTCCAACGTCAGAGTGATGGTGACTCTTAGAGTTCGGGACAAAGCCTAAGGGCGACAATCAGGATGACGGTCACCGTGGCTGGGGGGAGCATAACGCAATCTTTACGCTTGGGAAACCCGGTTAAAGCCTCGTAAAGAGAGTTTCGTGAGGTCCGGGACGCAACTAGCCTGGCGCCGAGGCCGGCACCAGGCCAATAAAATCAATAGGTTCAACTATTTAACCAGTTCTATCCGGATGTCTCCGGAGAACGATTCCAGCCTGATGTCGCCCGAACCGGCCCCCAGCCGGGCGTCGAGGTGGCTGCCCGGACCGTACTTCTCGGTCACCACCTTCCCCACCGGGCTCGAAATGCTGCCGCTGAAGGATTCCAGCTGCAGCCGGGCCGAGGTGTCGGCCGGCAGCGCCAGCGCCAGCTGGCCGCTGACCGAATCGGCGCTGATATTGCCCGATGGGGCCAGGGCGGCCTGCAGCCGGCCGTCGCCCGAGACCGTGCTGAGGCTCAACTCGTCCAAAAGACCCGCCGTCACCGTGGCGTTTCCGGACACGCTGTCCAGGCGCACGGCGCCGCGCAGCCCGCCTTTGAGCACGATGTCGCCGCTGACCGTGTCCACGCTGGTGTCGCGGCTGGCCAGCTCCAGGTCCAGATTCCCGCTGACAGTGTCGAAGCGCGCCTCGTCCGGGCGAGAGCCGCTCACCTGGATATCGCCGCTGACGCTGTCCACCGTCAGCCGGCTGCCGCCGACCCCGGCAACCTGCACGTCGGCGCTCACCGATTCCACGGTTACTCGCGCACCCACCGGCAGGCTGACCTCAAGCTCGGTGGGTTCGGCACCCCGGTCGCCGCCGTTCCAGCCAAACCAGCCGCCGCCGCCCTCGGGGTAGCGCACCTTGATCCGCAGGTCGTTGGCATCGCCCTCCACCAGCAGCGCCTCCACGCCCTCGCCCAGGGAGCCGGTGATCTTCACCTCAGGCCGGTCCCAGCCGCGCACGACGATGCGGCCTTTGACGTTGTCGATGCTGACGTGCCCCGCTGGAGCCAGCGGGCGGGTTTCATTGATGGGTGTGCTGGCCAAGGCCGGGGAAATGGCCAGCAGGGCGGCGAGACCGAGGAGTCGGGGAAACATGGGGGTCGTCCTTATAGATAGAGGTGTGGTCACGGCATCAGCCCATGGCGGCGCGCTGGGTCAGCGAAAGGCGGCGGGCGTAGGTCCGGCGCAGCTGTTCGAGCAGGTAAACGGCGTCAGGGTCGTCCACCAGCGCGCGGCGGATGTCGGCGGCACTCTGGTCCAGCGTGGCCAGGTCAGGCGCCACCAGCGCCGGCAGCGGCGCCCCCGCCAGCTGGTCCAGCGCCACCTGGTACTCGCGGGTGAGGGCGTCGGCCTCGCGCTCAAGCAGGGCCACGTCGGCGGAGGCCGTCGGGGCACGCGCTGGCAGGGACAAGCCCAGCGCCAGCACCAGGGAGGCGGCAAGCGCCAGTCCGGCCAGCCAGAGCCAGGTCCGGCGCCGCGACGGCGCCAGCCGGGCCGCGATGCCGGGCCACAGGTCGGTCGCTGGCTCCAGTTCACGGGGCAGTTGGCGCAGCCCCCAGCGCAGTTCAGTGTCGCCCATGGTCTTCTCCCAACCTGGCACGCAGCAGTTGCCGCGCCCGATGCAATTGCGCCTTGGAACTGCCCACCGCCATGCCCAGCTCGGTGGCAATGTCCTCGTGTTTCCATCCTTCGATGTCGTACAGCACCAGCACCGCGCGCGCGCGCGGCGGCAAGGTGGCGATGGCGCGTTCAAGATCCAGTGCAAGCGCGGTGCGGGTGCCGGCGCTGTCGGCGGTGGCCTGGAACTCCAGCGCCGCATCGTCGGTTTCCAGCGCCTCGGCGCCGGCGCGCGAGCGCAGGTCCATCAGCGCCGTGTTCACGGCAAGGCGGTGCAACCATGTGGAAAAGGCGCTTTCGAAACGAAAGCCCGGC
>JANORD010000182.1:0-4585 GCA_031415095.1 Lysobacteraceae bacterium | reverse complement strand
CCTGGCCTTGGAGCATCGGGACTGAAGTCCCTCCTACAAGGGAGGAGCCCCCCCCTACTCGGAGGTGGTGAAGGACTCGCCGCAGCCGCATTCGGCCGCTACCTGGGGGTTGCGGAACACGAACTGCTGGTTCAGGCCCTGGCTGACGAAGTCGATCTGGGTGCCGTCCACCTGGGGCAGGCTGTCGGCATCCACCCGCACCGCCACTCCGTCGGTGTCGAACACGCTGTCGTCGGGGCCTTCGGCCTTCGCGATGTCCACCACGTAGGCAAAGCCCGAACAGCCGGACTTGCGCACGCCAAAACGCAGGCCGATGCCGCCCGGCGTTTCGGCGAGGTAACCACGGATGCGTTGGACGGCGGCGGGGGTGAGGGTAACGGCCATGGGCAGGGTCTCTGGGAGCTGGGCGAAGTATACGGCCGCTGCGTGAATGCACGCCGGCGGGTATCCTTGCGGTCTTCCACAGATTGGCCCATGAGGGCAGGGATTCAAGAGCATGGCAGTGGTCAGCGTCCAGCAAGCGCTGTCGGGGGCGATCGTCCCGGGCAGTGAAGTCACGGTCCGCGGCTGGGTGCGCACCCGGCGCGATTCCAAGGCCGGCCTGAGCTTTGTGAACGTGAGCGACGGCACCTGCTTCAACCCGATCCAGGTGGTCGCGCCGGCCACGCTGGCCAACTACGACAGCGAGGTGAAGCACCTCACCGCCAGCTGCGCCGTCATCGCCACCGGCACCCTCGCCGCCTCCCAGGGCCAGGGCCAGAGCTTCGAAATCCAGGCCACGGCCATTGAAGTGGTGGGCTGGGTGGAAGACCCGGAAACCTACCCCATCCAGCCCAAGGCCCATTCGCTGGAATTCTTGCGCGATGTGGCCCATCTGCGGCCGCGCACCAACTTGTTCGGCGCCGTCACCCGAATCCGCCACTGCCTGGCGCAGGCGGTACACCGCTTTTTCCACCAGCAGGGCTTCTACTGGATCAGCACGCCCATCATCACCACCTCGGACGCCGAAGGCGCGGGGCAGATGTTCCGCGTCTCTACCCTGGACATGCAAAGGCTGCCGCGCGACGCCAAGGGCCAGGTGGACTTCAGCCAGGATTTCTTCGGCAAGGAAACCTTCCTCACCGTGTCCGGCCAGCTCAACGTGGAGGCTTACTGCCTGGCGCTCAGCAAGGTCTACACCTTCGGGCCCACCTTCCGCGCCGAGAACTCCAACACCACGCGGCACCTGGCCGAGTTCTGGATGATCGAGCCCGAGATCGCCTTCGCCGACCTCAATGACGACGCCAACCTGGCCGAAGCCTTCCTGAAATACCTGTTCACCGCCGTGCTGGCCGAGCGCATGGACGACCTGGCCTTCCTGGCCGAGCGCGTGGACAAGGCGGCGATCACCCGGCTCGAGGCCTTCATCAAGGAGCCGTTCCAGCGCATTGATTATTCCGAGGCGGTGTCGCTGCTGCAGAAATCCGGCCAAAAGTTCGACTACCCGGTGGAATGGGGCCTGGACCTGCAGACCGAACACGAGCGCTGGCTCACCGAGCAGCACGTGGGCCGGCCGGTGGTGGTGATGAACTACCCCGAGCAGATCAAGGCCTTCTACATGCGCCTGAACGACGACGGCCGCACCGTGGCGGCGATGGACGTGCTGGCGCCGGGCATCGGCGAGATCATCGGCGGCAGCCAGCGCGAGGAGCGCCTGGACGTGCTGGACGCGCGCATGGCGCAGTTCGGGCTGGACGCCTCGCACTACGGCTGGTACCGCGATTTCCGCCGCTATGGCACCGTGCCGCACGCCGGCTTTGGCTTGGGCTTCGAGCGGCTGGTGGTGTACGTGTGCGGGCTTTCCAACATCCGCGACGCCATCCCCTACCCGCGCGCGCCCGGCTTGGCGACGTACTGAGCGCGGCATGGGCGGCGTCGGCTCCCTGTTGCTGTTCCTGTTCCTGGGCTTGGCGGGTTCAGCGGCGCCGGCGCATTTCGGCTTCCGGGTGCTCGCTTACCGGCAGCAGTTGGACCGGAAGATCGCCTTCGCACCCGGCACCGACGACGGCGGCCTGGGCTATAGCTGGTGGTTGATGCGCTGGAAACACCGCAGCGCCGGCGACCAAGCGCTGAATTTTTTTGCCGGCATCGCCGCCGGCAGCGGCTGGCTCACCCTGTTGGGTGCGGCCGGCCTCCTGGTATTGATTGCACTGCAGTGAGGAACAGCCATGATCGAGGATGACGGTTACGACCCGCGCGACACCACCGGCGACCAATGGTGGCTGGCGGTATTGCCGCGCATGCTGGTGTGGTCGCGCCTGCGCATCCTCGAAAGCGGCGTGGCCGAGGTGTTCGACTGCGATGGCCGCATCAACATCTACGAGAGCGAGGATATCGCCCGGTCGCAGCTGCTGGACGCGGATTTCCGCGCCCTGGAAGGCATGGACGCCGAGGATGCCGAGGCCTGGGGCCTGGACCTTGAAGAAATCGAGCCGCCGCAGGCCGATGACGACGATTCGCTGCGCGAGCTGATGATGCAGCCGCTGAAAACGCCGCTGTCCGGGCAGGATTGGTAGTGGCCACGCTGCAGGGCAAACACGCGCTGGTCTGCGGTGGCTCCGAAGGCATCGGCCTGGCCACCGCCGAGGCGCTGGCCGCGCTGGGCGCCGACGTCACCGTGCTGGCACGCCGGCCCGAGCGCCTGGCCCAAGTGGTGGCCGCCCTGCCCCGCGTGCATGACGGCCAGCAGCATCGCCACGTGGCCGCCGACGCCTCCGACGGCGCCGCGCTCGCCGCAGCCGTGGCCGCGCTGTGCGCCAAATACCCCGTACACGTGCTGGTGAACAACACCGCCGGCCCGCCGGGCGGCCCGCTGCAGGCGGCCGGGGCGGACGAATTGGTCGCGGTGTTCCGCCAGCACCTGGTGGCCAACCAACTGCTGGTGCAGGCGGTGCTGCCGGGCATGAAAGCCGCAGGCTGGGGCCGCGTGGTGAACGTCATCTCCACCTCGGTGAAGGAGCCCATCGCCAACCTGGGCGTGTCCAACACCATCCGCGGCGCCGTGGCGGCCTGGGCCAAGACCCTGGCCAGCGAACTGGGCCCGTTCGGCATCACCGTGAACAACGTGCTGCCCGGCTACACCCGCACCCAGCGGCTGGACCAGATATTGGCCGAGCGCGCCGCCGCCAGCGGCAAGCCCGCCGCTGAAATCGCCCAGGCCATGCTGGCCACGGTCCCGGCGGGACGCTTTGCCGAACCGGCCGAGATCGCCGCGGCCATCGCCTTCCTGTCCTCTCCTGCGGCGGCTTACGTTAATGGAATCAACCTGCCGGTGGACGGCGGGCGCACCCGTTCACTCTGAGGCCCCTGCATGGATGAGAACGCCCGCTGGTCCGACCGCGTCCCCTACGCCGCACGCGCGGTGGTGCTGCGCGACAACCAAGCCTGGGTCGGCGAGGTGACTGATTTTTCAGAGGGCGGCTGCGGATTGTTCCGTCCGGCCGACTGCGACCTGGACGTGGCCGAGATTGTTCGCCTGGTATTTTTCGACGAGTCCGGCCCCGCCGTGGTGGTGGACGCGCGGGTGGCGCGGGTGGAGAACGGCTCGCTGGGCTTTGAGTACCACGAGATACAGGCGATACCGCCAGTGCGTGCCTGAGCCAACACGCGGCCTGCACGGGCCCGGCGCCACGATTTGTGAATGCCTGAAGGTCCCGAAATCCGCCGCGCCGCCGACCAACTCGCCAAGGCCGTGGTCGGCCAGCCCGTTACCGCTGCATTCTTCGCCTTCCCCCAGCTCAAGCCCCATGAGACCAGCTTGGTGGGCCAGCGCATCCGTGCCATCGAGCCGCATGGCAAGGCCCTGCTCACCCACTTCGACCACGGGCTGACGCTTTACTCGCACAACCAGCTTTATGGCGTCTGGAAAGTGGCCAAGGCCGGGCAGCGCCCCGACACCACGCGCTCGCTGCGGGTGGTGCTGGAGACCGAGAAAAAAGCGATTCTGCTTTATTCGGCCTCCGACGTGGCGATGTGGAAAACCGACGAACTGCCGCGGCATCCCTTCCTAGCCAAGCTGGGGCCGGATGTGCTGGACCTGGGCCTGACGGCGCAGACGGTGGCTGAGCGCATGCACAGCAAGCGCTTCGCCGGCCGTGCGCTGGTGGCGCTGCTGCTGGACCAGGGCTTCCTCGCCGGCATGGGCAACTACCTGCGCTCGGAAGTGCTGTTCGCGGCCCGGCTGGCGCCGCACTGGGCGCCCGAGGACCTGGACGACGACGAGACCGCGCGGCTGGCGCACGCGCTGCTGGACGTGCCGCGCAGCAGCTACGCCACCCGCGGCGTCCGTCGCGCCCGCGGCATGAGCGCGGATTACCTCACCGTCACCCCCACCGGTTTCCGCTTCGAAGTCTTCGACCGCGAAGGCGAGCCCTGCCGCCAATGCGGCGACACCGTGGTCCGTCACGAACTCGGCGGCCGCCGCCTCTACTGCTGCCCCACCTGCCAGCTCTAAACACCGGGGTCAGAGTGCTATGTCCCGCCGTAGGCGTAAATAGCACTCCGACCCCTGTTTTTGCTGCCTCCCACAGGACCTCCTCCCAAGGTG
>JANORD010000181.1:0-5096 GCA_031415095.1 Lysobacteraceae bacterium | reverse complement strand
GGCCTGATGACCACCATCCACGCCTACACCAACGACCAGGTGCTCACCGACGTCTACCACAGCGACCTGCGCCGGGCCCGTTCGGCCACCCATTCGCAGATCCCGACCAAGACCGGCGCTGCCGCCGCGGTGGGCTTGGTGCTGCCTGAGCTCAACGGCAAGCTCACCGGTTTCTCGATGCGCGTGCCCACCATCAACGTGTCGGTGGTGGACCTGTCGTTTGTCGCCGCGCGCGAGACCACCAAGGAAGAAATCGACGCGGTGGTGAAAGCGGCCTCCGAGGGCGCGCTCAAGGGGATACTCGGGTTCAACACCCAGCCGCTGGTATCGATCGACTTCAACCATGACCCGCGCAGCTCCATCTACGACAGCACCCTCACCCAGGTGATGGGCGGCACGCTGGTGAAGGTGTGCTCGTGGTACGACAATGAGTGGGGCTTCTCCAACCGCATGCTCGACACTACGCTGGCGCTGGTGGCTGCGAAGTAAAGCCATCGCCCCTTGTGGGAGGGACTTCAGTCCCGATGCTTCCAAAGCATCGGGACTGAAGTCCCTCCTACACAAGCATCGGGACTGAAGTCCCTCCTACACAAGCATCGGGACTGAAGTCCCTCCCACAACAGGGGTGGGGAACAGGGGGCGCTGTGGCTTATGCGCGCCCAGCGCCCGCCGCTGAGCGGCGCAGGCGATCGTTGACGGCTAGCCATTGCCTGGAGTCGGGCGGCCGCTCGGCCAGCAGCAGGTTGGCGCCGAGCGCATCGAGCGAGCGCAGCGCGGCGTAAAGACCGTGCGCATAGGCCTCGGGGCTGGCAGGCAGCGCGATGCCGGGCAGGCCCGCCGGCAATTCGCCCAGGGCCAGCACGGCAACGCGCTTGCCCAGCACCTGCTGTTCGTGGGCTTCGGCCGCGATGGCTTCGCGGCGCAGCAGCATCAGCGCCGTGCGCGGCGCGTAGTGCGCATCCAGCGTGCCCGACGCGCGCGGGCTCAGGGCATCGCTGCCTTCGCCGACGGCCCCGACCAGCGCTTCGATCTGCGCGCGCGTGATGCGGCCCGGGCGCAGGATGCGCGGCGCGTCGCCGGAGAGGTCCAGGATGGTGCTTTCGATGCCCACCGCGCAGTCGCCGCCGTCCAGCACCACCGGCACAGCGCTGCCGAACTCCTCGCGCACATGCGCGGCGGTAGTGGGGCTGACGTGGCCGAAGCGATTGGCCGACGGCGCCGCCAGGCCGCCGTCGAAGGCCCGCAGAAGCGCCAGCGCCAGCGGATGGTCCGGGCAGCGCAGGCCCACGGTGGGCTGGCCGCCGGTCACTTCGTCGGGCACGTCGGCCTGCTTGCGAAGTATGAGCGTGAGCGGGCCGGGCCAGAACGCGGCGGCAAGGGTTCGCGCGGCGTCCGGCACGTCGCGCGCCCAGCGGTCGAGTTGGCTTGCGTCGGCGATATGCACGATCAGGGGGTGGTCGGCGGGGCGGCCCTTGAGCGCGAAAATACGGCGCACCGCCTCCGGGCGCGAGGCGTCTGCCGCCAGGCCGTAGACGGTTTCGGTGGGCAGGCCGATGGCCTCGCCGCGGCGCAGTGCCGCCAGCGCGAGGGCCAGGTCAGCGGGCGTGCTCATTTCGCGCCCGCCGCATGGTCCTGCTTCAGCAGGCCGTACAGATAGGAATCGCAAACCTCGCCGTTCACGCGCCACCGGTTGCGCAGCAGGCCCTCGCGCTGGAAGCCCAGGCGCTCGAGCAGCTGCCACGAGGGCAAGTTGCGCGGATCCACGTCGGCCTCGATGCGCTCCAGGCCAAGGGTGTCGAAGGCAAACGCCAGCGCGTGGCGCACGGCATCAGCGGCCAGGCCGCGGCCCTGCATGGCCGCCGAGAGCGCGAAGCCCACCTCGGCACGATGCTGCGGGCCGTGCAGGGAAAACAGCGTGGTGGTGCCAATGAGTCGGTCACTGTCGCGCTCGGCCACGGCCCAGGCGTACACCGCGGGGGTCTCCCAGGACAGCCGTTCGGCCAGATAGGCCCGGGCCTGGGCCAGATCCGTCCAGTGCGGGAAGCTCCAGTAGCGGGTCACGGCCGGATCGCTGTAGACCGCGAAAATCGCCTCCGCGTCGTCGGCCCGATACGGGCGCAGGCGCACGCGTGGGCCTTCCAGGGTGGGCGGCGGAAGCTTCAATGCAGGCATCACCCATTGTCCCACGCCCCTGCCGGGTTTGCCCCCGGGGCGCAGCGCGGGGGAAAATGCCGCCTCACCGACTTCGGAGCAACGCATGAGCATCCTTCGCATGGCCGACCTGGATCTGGCCGGCAAGCGCGTCCTGATCCGCGAAGACCTGAACGTGCCGGTGAAGGACGGCCACATCACCTCCGAACAGCGCATCACCGCCGCGCTGCCGACCCTGCGGATGGCGCTGGAGAAAGGCGCCGCCGTGATGGTGACCTCGCACCTGGGGCGGCCGAAGGAAGGCTTGTGGACGCAGGAGGATTCGCTGGCGCCGGTGGCTGCGCGGCTGTCCGAGCTGCTGGGCCGGGACGTGCCGCTGCTCAGGGACTGGACCGACGGCGTCACCGTGCAGCCTGGCCAGCTGGTGCTGCTGGAGAACTGCCGCATGAACGTCGGCGAGGCCAAGGACGACGAGGCGCTGTCGAAGAAGTACGCCGCCCTCTGCGACGTCTTCGTTATGGACGCCTTCGGCACCGCGCACCGCGCGCAAGCCTCCACCCACGGTGCCATCCGGTTTGCCAAGGTCGCCTGCGGTGGCCCGCTGCTGATGGCCGAGCTCGACGCGCTGGGCAAGGCGCTGCTGGCGCCGGCGCGGCCGCTGGTGGCCATCGTCGGCGGTTCGAAAGTGAGCACCAAGCTGGCCCTGCTGGGCAGCCTGGTGGCGAAGGTGGACCAGTTGATCGTGGGCGGCGGCATCGCCAATACCTTTATTGCCGCGGTGGGCCACCCGGTTGGCAAGTCGCTGTGCGAGCACGAATTGCTGGACACCGCTCGGCAGATCCTTGCGGATGCAAAGGCGCGCGGCGCGGAGATTCCCATTCCCACCGACGTGGTGGTGGCCACTGCCTTTTCTGCGGAGGCACCGGCCACCGTCAAAGCCGTGGCTGACGTGGGCGTCGACGACATGATCCTGGACATCGGTCCCGATACCGCCGCGCGCTACGCCGCCATCATCCAGCGCGCCGGCAGCGTGATCTGGAACGGGCCGGTGGGCGTGTTCGAATTCGACGCGTTCGGCAACGGCACCGAAACGCTGGCGCGCGCCATCGCCGATTCCGACGCGTTCTCCATCGCCGGCGGCGGCGACACGCTGGCGGCGGTGGACAAGTACGGCGTGCAGGACGGCATCAGCTACATTTCCACTGGCGGCGGCGCGTTCCTGGAGTTTTGCGAAGGCAAGGAGTTGCCGGCGGTGGTGGCGCTGAAGGCGCGCGCCGCCTGACATGACGGCCATCTTCCTCGACCTCGACGGCACCCTGATTGATTCGGCGCAGGGCATCACCCGCTGCGTCGCGCACGCCTTCGAACAATTGGGCGAACCGGTGCCGCCGCTGGACCAACTGCGGCGCTGGATCGGCCCGCCGCTGCGCGACAGCTTTGGCCCGCTGCTGCGCGATGCGGCGCGCACCGAACAGGCGGTGGCGCACTACCGCGAACGATTCGAAACTCACGGCTGGGCCGAGCATGAGGTCTATGCCGGCATTGGCGACGCGGTGCTGGCGCTGGCCGCGGCGGGGCATCGGCTGGCGGTGGTGACCGCCAAGAACGAGCCGCATGCGCGCAAGATCATCGCCCACCTGCCGTTCGGCCACCTTTTCGAGGACATTATCGGCGCCACGCCCTGCGGTCGTTTGAGCCATAAACCCGAGCTGATCGCCGAGGCGCTGTCGCGCCTGTCGCTGTCCCCGGAGGACAGCTGGATGGTGGGCGACCGGCACATGGACATTGATGGCGCGCGCCACCACGGCATGCGTTCGGTGGGCGTGCTGTGGGGGTTTGGCGGCGAAGCCGAACTGCGCGCCGCCGGCGCCACCCTTCTGGTGGCCTGTCCCTCCGAGCTGCCCGGGGCCTTCTCAGCCTGAAAACGTATGCACGGCGGTGCAGGGCATGCGGGTTGCCGTGCTAGCTTGTGGTCTTCACTCCGATGCAAGAAAACCCATGAGCCAACAACTGCGCCGCACCAAGATCCTCGCCACGCTGGGCCCGGCGACCGACGCCCCCGGCGTTCTGGATGAACTGGTGCGCGCCGGCGTCAACGTGGTGCGCCTGAACTTTTCCCACGGCACGCCTGACCAGCACGCCGCGCGGGTTTCCGCCGTGCGCGAAGTCGCGGCGCGCCACGGCCGCGAGGTGGGCATCCTGGCCGACCTGCAGGGCCCGAAGATCCGCATCGAGAAGTTCGCCGCCAACAAGGTCGAACTGCGCGCTGGCCAGCCCTTCACCCTGGTGTGCCGCGCCGATGCGGCGCCCGGTGACGCCACCCAGGTGGGCGTGAGCTACCTGGGCCTGGTCACCGACGTGCATGCCGGCGACACGCTGCTGCTCGACGATGGCCTGATGGCGGTGAAAGTGGACGCCATCGTTGGCGACTGCATCCACACCACCGTGCTCACCGACGGCTTTCTCTCCAACCGCAAGGGCCTCAACCGATTGGGTGGCGGCCTGTCGCTGGGCGCGCTCACCGACCAGGACAAGGAGCACATCGTCATCGCGGCCGGCCTCGAGGTTGATTTCCTCGAGGTGTCCTTCTGCCGCTCCGCCGCCGACATGGACGAAGCCCGCGCCTTGGCGCGCGCCGCCGGCTCCGACGCCTTCCTGGTGGCCAAGATCGAGCGCGCCGAGGCCATCGAAAACCTGGTGGAGATCACCATCGCCTCGGACGTGGTGATGGTGGCCCGCGGCGACCTGGGCGTGGAGATCGGCGACGCCGAGCTGCCGGGCCTGCAGAAAAAAATCATCCGCACCGCGCTGGAGCACAACCGGGTGGTGATCACCGCCACCCAGATGCTGCAATCGATGGTGGACAACCCGATCCCCACCCGCGCCGAAGTACTGGACGTGGCGAACTCGGTGATCGACGGCACCGACGCGGTGATGCTGTCGGC
>JANORD010000180.1:0-2811 GCA_031415095.1 Lysobacteraceae bacterium | reverse complement strand
GCAGCAGCGCGGCCAGGCCTTGCCAGAAGATCACCGGCAGCGGCGGCCAGTGGAAGGCGGCGTTCAGGGCCAGGTTGGCGGCCTGCAGCAGGGCCATCGCCAGCAGCAGGTTGGACAGCGGCGGGTGCAGCAGCGCCATCTGGCGGTCGTGCTGCGCTCGGCGTTCAGGCACCGACAGGCCGGCCATCTCGCCCTCGAAGGCACGATGCAGGGCGCTGACCAGGGAACGGAGCGGTTGGGGTGCCATGCGGGGCCGGACGCGGGCGCGAACCCGGCGAAATTCCTGAATTGAGGGAGCCAAGCGACCCAAGGGGCCGCGGCAGGTGCGTTATTTAGGAGGAAACCGGCAAACCATGCAAGCGGGCGCGGGCGCCGCCGGTCAGATGCCCAGTGCCGCCAAGCGCTCCGGGGTGCCCACGTCGGTCCACAGGCCCCGGAAATGCTCGCCGGTGACCGCCTCGGCACGCATCGCGGCGCGCAGCAGCGGCGCCAGTTTGAAGCGCGGCGGCGTCAGTTCGGTCCCTGGGGCGCTGCCCAGGGTGGCGCGCCAGCCGGCGAACAGGGCCGGGCGATACACCCCGATCCCACTGAACGTAAGGCGCGAATCACCCGCTGCCAGCACCTGCCCGCCGGCCTGCAGGGCGAAATCACCGCCCGGGTTGTGCGCCGGATTGTCCACCAGCACCAGGTGCGCCAAGCCTTCGGGCGCCAGCGGCAGGTGGCCGAAGTCGTAGTCACACCAGATATCGCCGTTCACCGCCAGGAACGGCGCATCGCCCAGCAGCGGCAGGGCGTGCAGCATGCCGCCGCCGGTTTCCAGCGGCTCGCTGCCCTCGTGCGAATAGTGCAGGCGCAGGCCCCAGCGGCTGCCGTCGCCCAGGGCCGGGGCGAAACATTCGGCCAGCCACGAGACATTGATCACGGCATCGGTAACGCCCAGCGCCGCCAGTTTTTCCAGGTGCCAGACGATCAGCGGCTTGCCGCGCACTGCCAGCAGCGGCTTGGGCGTGACGTCGGTGAGCGGGCGCATGCGCTCGCCCTTGCCCGCGGCAAACACCAGCGCTTTCACAAGCGCGGCACCGTCAGGTCGCGCTCGCCGATGATGCGTTCCAGCAGGGCCACCAGCGGCGCGGTTTCAGGATGCCGGCGCCCCACGTCGCGGGTGTAGGCCCACACCAGCGGCAGGTCCTGCAGGTAGCCGGCCTTGCCGTCGCGGTACCAGAGCCGGCAGAAGATACCCAGCACTTTCAGGTGCCGCTGCAGGCCCATCAGGTCGAAAGCGCGCTGAAAGGTGGCGGCGCTGACGCTGGTGAGGCCGGCCTCCACCAGGCGCAGGCGGTATTGCTCGACCCACGCAGTAACGCGCGCTTCGGGCCATTGGATGTAGCAGTCGCGCAGTAGCGACACCAGGTCGTAGGTGATGGGGCCGCGCACGGCGTCCTGGAAATCAATCACGCCCGGGCTGTGCTGGCCGGTGACCAGCAGGTTGCGCGAATGGTAGTCGCGGTGCACGAACACCTGCGGCTGCGACTGCGCGCTGGTCACCAGCGCGCGGAACGCCGACTCCACCACGTCCCACTCCTCGCATTCCGGGGTGTAGCCCAAATGGCGTTTCAACAGCCATTCGGGCATCAGCTCCATCTCGGCAACCAGCCGCGTCTCGTCGTACTCGGGCAGGCCCTCGGTGCTGGCGTTGAGCTGCATGCCCAGCAGGGAGGCCATGGCCTCGCCGTACAGCGGGTCGGCGCTGGCGTCGTTGAGCGCCGGCAGCAGCAGGTTGTCGCCCAGATCCTCCATCAGCACGAAGCCGCGCTCAGGGTCCGCGGCCTGGATGTCGGGCACGTGCAGGCCGGCGTGCGCCAGCCGGTAGGCGATGTCCAGCCAGGGCCGGATGTCTTCCTTGTCGGGCGGGGCATCCATCACGATCCAACTGCGGCCGGCCGAGTGGCTGCGCCAGTAGCTGCGAAAGCTGGCGTCGTTGGACGCGCGTTCCAGCGGCGCATCCGGGTCGGCCAGCGACTGGCGGGTCCATTCCAGGCGCATTGATTCACGGGTGGGCAAGGGCAGGCGCAGGTTCATTCACGACCAGGCGGGCAGGGGATGCAGGGCCAATTATGACCTGTCCCCGGGCCATGGCCCGGCTCCTTCCAGCGGCCCGTTGCCGCCCTCGGCCGGCCCGTGCGAAAAGTTCGCATCATGGGCGTTCATGGGCACATGGCATGATGCAGGAGGTCCTTCCGTGTAGCTGGTCATGACGCATTTAGTCCCTGTATTGCTCTCCGGTGGCTCCGGCACGCGCCTGTGGCCGCTGTCGCGCGAGACTCATCCCAAGCAGTTCCAGCCCCTGGTGGGCGAGGAATCCCTGCTGCAGGCCACCTGGCGCCGCATCGCGGGGCTGGAGGGCGTGCAGCCGCCGATCGTGGTGGCCAACGAAGACCATCGCTTCATGGTGGCCGAGCAGCTGCGCCAGGTGGGCGCCACGCCGGCCGCGCTGATCCTTGAACCCGTGGGGCGCAACACCGCCCCGGCCATCGCCGTGGCCGCCCTGCAGGCCATGGCCGACGGCAGCGACCCGCTGCTGCTGGTGCTGCCGTCCGATCACGTCATCCGCGACATCCCGGCCTTCCACGCCGCCGTGCTCGGCGCCGCGCCCGCCGCGCAAGCCGGCGCCCTGGTCACCTTCGGCATCGTCCCCACCGCCCCCGAAACCGGCTACGGCTACATCAAAGCCGCAACCCCTGGCCTTGGCCCTGATTCTGGCCTTGGCCTTGCCCCTGATTCTGTAGGAGGGACTTCAGTCCCGATGCCTTT
>JANORD010000179.1:0-9867 GCA_031415095.1 Lysobacteraceae bacterium | reverse complement strand
CGAGACCCACCACGACCTCAAGTCCGGCCGCTACATCACCGGCTTGCTGGACAACGAGGACAAGCCGCGCGATTTCGGCTTCCAGAGCACGCCGGCAAACTAC
The DNA here is from genome assembly GCA_031415095.1 of Lysobacteraceae bacterium. Taxonomy (GTDB): domain Bacteria; phylum Pseudomonadota; class Gammaproteobacteria; order Xanthomonadales; family Xanthomonadaceae; genus Arenimonas. Next base: position 9,764 of record JANORD010000179.1, on the reverse strand, counting down.
TCGCCGCAAAACCTGCGCACCTCGGGCGTTCGCTGATCCCAAGTTGTTGAAGCACCAGCCGCGCCCGAAAGGGCGCGGCTGCATTCCGGGACTCGCAAACGCGAGCCCTGCAGGAGCTGAAGATGCCCACAACCCCAATTTCCCGCGGCCTGCTGGCTGTCGCCCTGCTGCTGGCCGTGTCGCTGCCCGCTGCGGCACAGGCACCCGAGGCCGCACCCGCAGACGCCGCACCTGCTGCCGCCACCGATCCCGCGCTGCTGGACGCCGAGATGATGCCGCGCGTCAGCCGCTCCCTGCTGCTGGACGCCGTGCGCACCGACGCTGGCTTTTTCGCCGTGGGCGAACGCGGTCACGTGCTGATGTCCACCGACGGCAAGCAGTGGACCCAGGCTGCCGTTCCCACCCGATCCACCCTCACTTCCATCGCCACCGCCGACGGCATGCTCTGGGCGGCCGGCCACGACGGTGTCATCGTCCATTCCGCCGACGGCGGCAAGACTTGGGTGCGCCAGCGGGTGTCGCCGTGGAGCTACGACCTGGTGGAACTGACCGACGGCGTGCCGGTGATGGACCTGTTGTTCACCGACGCCAACAACGGCTTCGCCATTGGCGCCTATAGCCTGATGCTGGTGACCAGCGATGGCGGAGCCACCTGGACGCCGCGCAGCGCGCTGGCAGCGCCGGCGCCGCCTGAAACCGATGTCGTCGAACCCGCCGACGGCGAAACCGGCGATGATTGGACGTTCAGTGATGACGACCTGATGTTGGACGCCGAGTCCGACCCCCACTTGAACGCGATTGCCCGCGCCGGCTCCGGCGCGCTGGTGATCGCCGGTGAACGCGGCACCTTCCTTCGTTCGCGCGACGGCGGCAACACGTGGGACAGCAAGCGCCTGCCTTACGAGGGCTCGATGTTCGGCGTGTTGTCCTGGGACGATGACCACATCTTGGTGTACGGCCTGCGCGGCAACGTCTTCGAATCGCGCGACCTGGGCGACAGTTGGGTGCGCGTGGAGACCGGCATCACCACCAGCCTGATGGGCGGGCATGCGCTCGCCAACGGAGGCGCCATCTTGGTCGGCGCCAACGGTGCCTTGCTGATGCGCCCCGACGCCGATTCGCCGTTCGTCGCCACCGCTTACGAAATGACCACCGGTGAAACGCCGCTGCTTTCGGGGGTGCTGCCCATCGACGACAGTGGCTACCTCGTGATTGGCGACAAGGGTGCCGACCTGTACCGCCCGAAGTGACGGAGATCCAATGAGCCTGCCCAACAGCCAGCCCGGTCCTTTCGCCCGTTTCGCCGAGAACCTCGTTTTCGGCAACCGGCCGCTCATCTTGGCCATCTTCGCCGTGGTCACGGTGGTGATGCTCTTCTTCGCCAGCCAGCTCCGGGTGGACGCTGGCTTCAAGAAGCAGATCCCGCTGCAGCATGAGTACATGCAGACGTTCCAGGACTATGAGCTGGAGTTCGGCGGTGCCAACCGCGTGCTGGTGGCGGTGATCGCCCGCGACGGCGACATGTTCGACCAGGAGTTCCTCAAGACCCTGGAGAGCGTCAGCAACGAGGTGATCAACCTCGACGCGACCGATGACGCCCGCTCGCGCTCGCTGTTCACGCCCAACGTGCGCTTCATCGAGGTGGTGGAGGACGGCCTGTCGGGCGGCAACGTCATTCCGCAGACCTTCACGCCTAACGTGGAGGGCTTCCAGGCCACGCCGGAGGATTTCGCGGCCATCCGGGGCAATATCGTCAAGGCCAACATCGTTGGCCGCCTGGTGGCCAAGGACTGGTCGGGTGCGATGATCTGGGCCGACCTGATCCCGGAAAGCGACGTCAACCGGGTGGACTATCAGCTGGTGGCCCGGCAGTTCGAGGCCATCCGCGCCAAGTACGAGGACGAGAACCACACCGTCCACATCATCGGTTTCGCCAAGGCCGTCGGTGATATCAGCGACGGCGCCCGTTCCGTGGTCAAGTTCTTCGCGCTGACCATCGCTTTCACCTGGCTGCTGCTGTTCCTGTACTCCACCTCGGTCAAGCTTGCCTCGCTTACGGTGCTTGCCGCCCTGGTGTCGGTGGTGTGGATGCTGGGCGCGCTCAAGCTCATGGGCTTCGGCATCGACCCCATGAACATGCTCACGCCCTTCCTGATATTCGCCATCGCCGTGAGCCACGGCGAGCAGATGATCAATCGCTTCCGCGGCGAGATATTCTTCGGTGGCTTGGAAGAGGGCACCGTGGATGAGCTTCGCGCGCGCGGCAAGTTCGCCGTGGAGCCGCTGGAGGCCGCGCGGCTGTCGTTCCGGATGCTGCTGGTGCCGGGCATCGTGGCGCTGTTGGCCGGCTGCATTGGCTTCGCGGCCATCATGGTCATCCCCATCGACATGGTGCGCGAGCTGGCCATCACCGCCACGGTTGGCGTGGCGCTGACCATCCTCACCGACCTGGTGCTGCTGCCGGTGCTGCTGAGCTATACGCGGCTGCGCAACCTGGACCGCAAGCGCGAGTTCCGGCTGCGCCAGCTCACCCGCTTCGATCGGGTCTGGGCCGCGCTGTCGGTGCTGGCCCGCCCGGTTCCGGCGGCCATCGTTATCGTGTTTGGCGTGGTGATCTGGTTCTTTGCCTGGCAGCACGGCAATAACGTGATGATCGGTGATGCCCAGAAGGGCTTGGCTGAGTTGCGCCCGGAGGCGCGCTACAACCAGGACGCGGTGCTGATTGCCAGCAAGTTCTCGCTGGGCGTGGACATCCTCAACGTCATCGCCGAATCCGGACCGTCGGCGTGCACCGTCAGCTATCCGGCCATGGAGCTCATCGACCGGTTCGCCTGGCACATGGAAAACGTGGAGGGCGTGGAGCAGGTGATCACGCTGCCGGCGGCGGCCAAGATGGTCAACGCTGGCTGGAACGACGGCTCGGTGCGCTGGCGTATCCTGCCGCGCGATCCCGATACGCTGCGACAGGTCACCCAGAGTTTTGAAACCGACTCGGGCCTGCTCAACGCCGACTGCAGCGCGATCCCGATCACCATCTTCACCTCCGACCACCAGTCCACCACCATTGACCGCGTGGTGGCAGCTGTGAAGGACTTCCGCGAGGAAAATAACGCTTTCGCGCCAGGCAACCTGCGGGAGAGGCTGGCGACCGAAGCGGCCGAGAACCCGGACCTCACCACCGACCAGGTGAACCTGCGCCTGGCCACCGGCAACGTGGGCGTCATGGCCGCCACCAACGACACCGTGCGCGACTCCGAGCACACCATGCTGTACCTGCTCTATGCCGCGGTGTTCGTGATGTGCTGGATCAGCTTCCGCAGCCCGCTTGCCGCCCTGTGCGTCTTGCTGCCGCTGGTGCTGGTGACCGAGCTGGGCCACGCGCTGATGGTGGAATTGGAAATCGGTCTGAAGGTGAACACCTTGGCCGTGGTGGCTCTGGGCGTAGGCATCGGCGTGGACTACGGCATCTATATCTTTGCCCGAATGCGCGAGTCCATGCTGCAGGGACGGACGCTGTCGGAGAGCTACTTCGTGGCGCTCAAGACCACTGGCATCGCCATTTTCTACACGGCGCTGACGCTGGCCGTCGGCGTCGCCATGTGGATCTTCTCGGACCTCAAGTTCCAGGCTGACATGGGCATCATGCTCACCTTCATGTTCATCGTGAACATGGTGGCCGCCATCGTCTTCCTGCCGGCCTTGTGCCGCTGGCTGCTGCGCCCCACCGAGAAGGACGACTGGACCCCGAAGCTGTGACCGACGCGAGCCGTCGGCCGCAGCCACGCACTTTGGACTGGGAGTAGCGGCGATGGATGGCGCGATGCTTGGTGGCGTGCTGGCCGTGATGCTGGGCAGCCTGGTGGTGACGCTGCTGGTGGGCGGCTTGATCCTGAAGCTCTCGGTCCGGCTGGTGGAGGGCTTCTCGCCCTCCTACGGCCGCGCCCTGCTCGCGGTCCTGGCCGCCTCGGTCGCCAGCTTCGCGCTCAGCGCCGCGCTGTCCGTGGCGCTGGGCTTGGGCGGCGGTGCCTTGGGCGCGGACGATCCTTCTGCGGATCCTGCGGCAGTGATGGCTGCCATTGGCGCGGCCTCGGCCGTCTCCAGCCTGGTGAGCGTGTTAGCCACGTTCATCCTGATGGCACTTGCCGTGTACCTGCTCATCAAGCACCCCGACGGCCGCAGCGTGGGCGCTGGCCGGGCCAGCTTGGTGAGCCTGCTCTACCTGGTCATCGGCGTCGTGCTGGCGATCGTGGTGGGCATCGTGCTGGCCATGGTGTTTGGCGCAGCCTTGATGGGCCTGGTTGGCGGCAGCTGACGCGCGCGCCTGCTCAGTAAGACCAACCGAGCTTTTTGTAGAGCTTGTTCAGCGTCCACAGCGGACCCACCAGCAGGTAGCTCAGGTCGGTGAAGAAGCTGGGCTTGCGGCCCTCGATCTTGTGGCCGATGAATTGGCCGATCCAGGCCACCACGAACACCGCCAGCGCCAGCCACGCCAATCCCGCTGCGCCCAGCTCGCCGTAGAGCCAGCGGTTCAGCAGCCCCATGCCTACGAAGATCACCAGCAAGCCCAGCGCCAGCGGCCGCGACAGACGCCAGTACCAAGCCAGCGCCGCGAACATCGCCACGCCCATCCACATGCCCTGCTGGAACAGCGCCGAAGGCACCGGCGCCGCCCACAGCGCCGCGGTGACCGACCACACGATGGCCGGCACGCACACCAGGTGGATAGCCTGGTTGGTGGGGTTGACGTGGTCGCCGGAATAGCTGAACAGCCAGCGCTCGATCGGACGGCGCGGATCGGGCGTGCTCAGGGCTTCAGGGGAAATTGCCATGGCCAAGACTCCTCGGAGCGGTTACGTCCCGCAATCATAGCGCCACCGACCGGCGGCATCAGGCCAATCGCAGGTCGGCCAGGCGCTCCAGCGCTTCGGCATACTTGCGGCGCGTGCCTTCGATCACCTCGGCCGGCACCCGCGGCCCGGGCGCGGTCTTGTCCCAGTCCAGGGTTTCCAGGTAATCGCGCACGAACTGCTTGTCGTAGCTGGGCGGGCTGATGCCCACCCGGTAGCTGTCGGCCGGCCAGAAGCGCGACGAGTCGGGCGTCAGCATTTCGTCCATCACGTGCAGCACGCCCTGTGCGTCAAGCCCGAACTCGAACTTGGTGTCGGCGATGATGATGCCGCGCTGCAGCGCATAGGCCGCGGCGTGGCGATACAGCATCAGCGTGGCGCTGCGCACCTGGTCCGCAAGCGTGGCGCCGATTTTCTCCACCACCGCCGCGTAGCTCACGTTCTCGTCGTGGTCGCCCACGGCCGCCTTGGTGGACGGGGTGAAAATGGGCTCGGGCAGCTGCTGCGCCTGCTGCAGGCCGGCGGGCAGGGCGATGCCGCAGACCGCGCCGGTCTTCTGGTAGTCCTTCCAGCCCGAGCCGATCAGGTAGCCGCGGGCAATCGCCTCCACCGGCACCGGGACCAGCTTCTTGGTGATCACCGCGCGGCGCGCGTACAGCGCCGGGTCCACGCCCGCCGGCAGCACCGTCGCCACGTCTTCGTGCGTGAGGTGGTTGGGCATCAGGTGCGCGGTCTGGTCGAACCAGAAATTGCTGATCTGGCAGAGCATCTCGCCCTTGCCGGGGATCGGGTCGGGCAGCACCACGTCGAAGGCCGACAGCCGGTCGGTGGCCACCATCAGCAGGCGCTGGCCGGGCAGTTCATACACGTCGCGCACCTTGCCGCGGTGGATCAGCGGCAGGCCGGGCAGGTCGGAGGTATGCAGGGTGGTGGACACGGCGTGGCTCGCGGGCGCGGGGCCGCCATTGTAAGACGCAGCGGCGGGCCCGTGACGCGGCCGGCACTTATCGGGCTGGTAGAATCAGCCCATGAAGCACCTCCTGGCGATCTTGCTCATCAGCCTGTTGGCCCTGCCGGCCATGGCCGCGATGCCCGCGCGCCCGGCCAAGCTGGGCCTCTGCGTGGCCTGCCACGGCGAGGACGGCGTCAGCCGAACCCCCGGCACCCCGCATCTGGGCGGCCAGGACCGCGAGTACCTCGCGACCGCCCTGGCCGCCTACCGCAGCGGCGGACGCCAGCACGTGCCCATGACCAGCCTGGCCAACACCCTGCAGCCCGCGGATATCCAGGCCATGGCGGCCTGGTACGCCGCCCAGCCCGGATTCGTCAAAGGAAAAGCGCCATGAGGTGGTACGGAAAACTGTTTGGTTTCATCGCTGGCTGGCTGCTGCTCAGGCATCCGGCGGGCGCGCTGATAGGCCTTGCGCTCGGCCACGCCTTCGACGCCGACTGGCTGCGGCCCAAGCGCTACGACCCGTATGCCGTTCTCGGCCTGCGCTACGACGCCAGCGACAGCGAGATCGAGCGCGCGTACCGCCGCCTGATCGCCCAATACCACCCCGACCGCTTGTCCGGCGCCGCCGACGAATTGCGCGTGCAGGCCGAAGACAAGGCCCGCGAAATCAACGCCGCCTTCGACCACATCCAGAAACTGCGCCGCCCGCGCTGAGGTCCTCCATGTCCCACTGCATCATTGCTCCGTCCATCCTGTCGGCCAATTTCGCCCGCCTGGGCGAGGAAGTGGACCGCGTGCTCGCCGCCGGCGCCGACTGGGTGCACTTCGACGTGATGGACAACCACTACGTGCCCAACCTCACCATCGGCCCGCTGGTGTGCGAGGCGCTGCGCAAGCACGGCGTCACCGCGCCCATCGACGTGCACCTGATGGTGAAGCCGGTGGACCGCATCGTGCCCGACTTCGCCAAGGCCGGCGCCAGCCTCATCAGCTTCCATCCCGAGGCCAGCGAGCACGTGCACCGCACCGTGCAGCTGATCAAGGCACAGGGCTGCCAGGCCGGCCTGGTGCTCAACCCGGGCACGCCGCTGGAGGTGCTGGACTACGTGCTGCCCGAGCTGGACCTGGTGCTACTGATGTCGGTGAACCCGGGCTTCGGCGGCCAGGGCTTCATTCCTTCGGCGCTGGAAAAACTCAAGCGCGTGCGCGAGCGCATCGACAAGCTGGGCAAGCCCATCCGCCTGGAGATCGACGGTGGCGTGAAGGCCGACAATATCCGCGCCATCGCCGCCGCCGGCGCCGATACCTTCGTGGCCGGCTCGGCCATCTTCAACGCGCCCGACTACGCGACGGTGATTGCCCAGATGCGTGCGGAAGTGGCGGCGGCGCGAGCCTGAGCCCGCTGCATCAATGGGCTGGCGTCTTCAGGCGCGTAGTGCCAGTGCATGTGCAGCAGCGCGCGCTCAAGCGAGCGAGGGCCGGGGTCGGGGGCTTCGACAACCGTCGCGGGTTCGCGGCGTTCAACGATGAGGACCATGGCGTTGGCTCCGGGCTGTTGGCGCCGTGCGCAGCAGGCACAGCAGGGTGGTGCAGAGGACGCAGGCGATCAGGCGGGTGGCCATGTCAGCCTCTCAAGGTGGTGACGACCAGCGCCACGGCGAGTGTGGTGGTCAGCAGGACCCAGACCAGCGTGCGCGAGGGCGCGCGCTGGCGGCGATAGAGGCGGGGCTTGCGGGTTTCACGAACGTGCATGGCGGGGCTCCTAGGGTGTGTGGCCATTGCGCGCCCCCGTCGAGTGCTGGCCCGGGCCCGCTGCGGGCTGGTGGCTGACCAGTTGTGGCGATTTGCGGGCAATGCATTGCCCCGCCCCCGCGCGCTGGCCTAGGCTGGCCGCCATGTCCCGCATCGTTGCCATCGTCGAAGACGAACCCGCCATCCGCGCCAACTACGCCGAGGCGCTGCGTCGCCACGGCTACGGCGTGCAGGCCCACGCCAGCCGCGCCGAAGCGCAGGCGGCGTTCGCGCTGAAGTTGCCCGACCTGGTGATCATCGACGTGGGTCTGGGCGACGAGCCCGAAGGCGGCTTCGATTTGTGCCGCGAGCTGCGCGCGCGTTCGGCCACGCTGCCGCTGCTGTTCCTCACCGCGCGCGATTCGGACTTCGACGTCATCTCGGGCCTGCGCCTGGGTGCCGATGACTACCTCAGCAAGGACACCAGCCTGCCGCAGCTCACTGCGCGCATCCACGCGCTGTTCCGTCGCCTGGACTCCATGGCGGCCCCGCAGGCCCGTGACTCGGTGTTCCGACTGCGCGCGTTGACGCTGGAGCTCGAGCGCATGCGGGTGAGCTGGAACGGCGCCGAGGTGGCGCTCACCGTCACCGAGTTCTGGATGGTGCATGCGCTGGTGCGCTATCCCGGCCACGTGAAAACCCGCGAGCAGCTGATGCGCGAAGCCCAGGTCGTGGTGGACGACGCAACCATCACTTCGCACATCAAGCGCATCCGCCGGAAGTTCCAGGCGCTCGACCCGGCCTTCGACGAAGTGGACACCGTGCACGGCGCCGGCTACCGCTGGCGCGCCTGAGTTCGCGATGACCCTGCGCGGCAAGCTGCTGCTGCTCTCTCTGTCGATCCTGGCGCTGCCTTGGGCGGCGTGGCAGTTCGTGCAGCAGATGGAAGTGCTGCTGCGTCAGGGGCAGGAGCAGGCGATGCTGGCGTCGGCCGAGGCGCTGGCGCGCGGTATTGCGGTGCGTTCCGGGGATTTGCCGGCGGCGGGGCCGGGTTGGTTCGTGCATCGGCTGGCGTTCGCGCCGCGCTTGGATGGCGAAGCGGGCGACTGGCAGGGTGCCGCCGCGCAGCCCGAGTCGTTCGGCGGCGCCACACCTTGGCTGGGCGCCACGCTGGGTCGCGCCAACGAGCGCCTGCACGTGCTGGTGCAAGTGCGCGACACCAGCGCGCAGCGCGGCGAGGCGCACTGGCCGGCGGACCTGGAATTCGATCGCCTGCGCCTGTATCTGCGCGGCCCGGCGGGTTTGCTGGTGCTGCGCCTAGCCAACAGCGAGAGTGGCGAACTGCGCGTGGCGGGCGAGGACGGGCTGCCGCCGCCTATTCGGGTGGAAGGCTTCTGGCGCGAGCATGCCGAGGGCTACACGGTGGAGCTGGCGCTGCCGCAGGCGTTCGCCGTGCGCGGCCTGGGACTGGAAGCGCGCGATCTGGATGCCGGCGGCACGCGCCGCGTTGCCGGCACCTTGGACGCCGCCGGCGTGCTGCAGGCCTGGCCGCTGCACGGCTATCGCGGCGGGCTGGAGCCGGCGCTGCTGGCGCTGGCGCCGCCGGGCATGCGTGCCGTGCTGGTGGATCGCAGCGCGTGGGTGCTGGCGCGCGCGGGCCACATTCGCGCCGACAGTAGCGAAGGCGACCTGCTGCCTTGGCGCCGCGGTGTTTACCGCGCGCTGTTGTTCCGCGATACGCCGCCCGCTGCGTTGGAAGACCCAGCGGCACGCCGCGTGCTTCGCCCCGAAGTGGCCAGCGCCATCGCCGGCGCCGCCAGCGCCTCATGGCGCCGCGATCCGTCGGGCGCGCGCCTGCTGCTTTCCGCCGCAGTGCCGGTGAAAGTGGACGGCAGCATCCGCGCCGTGCTGCTGCTGGAGCGTTCGAATTCGGAAGTGCTGCTGCTCACCGACCGCGCGTTCTCGGGGTTGCTGGGCGTGAGCCTGGTGGCTTTCCTGGGCTCGGGCGGACTGATGTTCCTGTTTGCCTCGCGGCTGGGCTCGCGAATCCGCCGTTTGCGCGACGCGGCCGAACACGCGCTGGACCGCGAGGGGCGCGTCACGCCGTTCCCTGTGACTGCGGCACGTGATGAAGTGGGCGATTTGTCGCGCAGCTTCGCCAGCCTGCTCGATCAAGTGGCCGCCTACACCGACTACCTGCGCTCGCTGTCGGGCAAGCTCTCGCACGAGCT
>JANORD010000178.1:0-2083 GCA_031415095.1 Lysobacteraceae bacterium | reverse complement strand
CGGCCGGCACTTCGAACACGAAGCCGTGGTCCTCGCCCAGTTCATAGGTAGTGCCACCCAGGGCCACCGGGCCCTTCGCGCTGACGAACTCCTCGCAGCTCAGCCAGGTGCCCCACGGCGTGGTGCCGCCGGCGCAGTTGTTCACCGTGCCGCCGAGCGAGGGCCGCGCGCTGATCAGTTTGCCGCTCTGGGTGTCGAACTCCAGCGTGGCCGTCCCGCCGCCGCACAACGGGTCGAAGGTGGCCGCGGCCGGCGCGAAGCTGCCCCAGCCAGCGGTGATTTCGTGGTTTCGCACAAGGGTGACGCGGCTGCCGTTGGCGCGCACCACGCCCATGCCGTCGTGCGAATCGGGCGTGGGCACGTCTCCCTGCAGCGGCTCCTTGGTCCAGCCGAACGTGGTGTAGCTGAAGCCTTCGGGAAGCTTGAGCAGCGGCAATCCAGTGTTGGCGTCGCGGACGGTCCGGAGCGGGCCGTAGCCAGGGTGGGCGGCTTGGCTGCCGCCGGCCTGCGCCAGCAGTTGGCCCATGGGGCTGAGCCCCAACAGCGCAGCCCCCATGCCGAGCCCGCCGGCCTTCAGCAGGCGGCGGCGGGAGAGCTGAAGGCGGTCTGGGTTCATCGGTGCATTCCTGAAAGACAACGCATGATTACACCAAGCCCATGTCTCAACCGTGTGACGCCGCCCGCCCTCACTCCAGGATCTGGATGCCGGTGGCCACGATGCGCAGCTCGCGCACAGCCGGCGCCTGCGCGCCGTCGTCTTCCACCAAGTGCTTGGCGTGTTCGGCGCTGATCGGCTCGACCTGGAGTACGCCGTAGGCGATGGCGCTGCCGCTGGCGTCCTTGGGAACCGCGAATGCGTGGTCCTTGACCATCACACGAGCGGTCTGGCCGTCCTGCTCAAGTACCACCCAGCAGCCCTTCTTCTGGCAAACCTGGGTGATCCGCCCGCTGAACTTCGCCGCCTGCCCGGCATGGACCGCCGGATCGGCAGCCGCCTGGGCGATTCCCACGGCCTCGCCCTCGGGCAGCGGTGCACCAAAACTGGCGGCCAGTGACAGCGGCGAAAACGCCAGCAAGGACATCATCATAAAGGTGCGCATCAACATACTCCTCAGGCTGCCAGGGGACGCGCCGACAGTTCGGCGACTTCGTGGGTGGTGGCGAACTTGCCTTTCGCATCCTGGGTTACCTGCGCCAGGGCGCAGCCAGGGTCGTGGGTGAAAAACAGATGCACGTTGCGCGCGAGCTTGTCGTCCAGGAACGCGCGCTTTTCATCAATCAGCATTTCCGGAAAGCGGTCGTAGCCCATGGTGATGGGCACGTGCACCCAGGACCGGCCGGGGATGAGGTCGGCGCAAAACACCAGGCCGCCGTGCGCGCGCCCCTGTGCATCGTCGGCGCCGACTATCTCGGACAGCATCAGGCCCGGCGTATGGCCCTGGCTGTAGTGGAAACGCACCGCGGCGCCCAGCGCCTGCGACTGCTCGCCGTGCACCAGTTCCAACCTTCCGCTGGCTTCCAGCAGCGGCGCCAGTTCCGGGATGAAACTGGCGCGGTCGCGGGGATGCGGCTGCAGGGCGCGGGCCCAGTGTTCGGCGCCGACCACGAAAGTGGCATTGGGGAACAGCAGGCGGGCGGGCTCACCCTCGCGCCAGGCGGCAAGCAGGCCACCGGCATGGTCGAAGTGCAGGTGGCTGAGCACCACGACATCAATGTCCTCGTGCGAGAACCCGGCCTTGGCCAGCGAGTCGAGCAGCACATGCTCGGCCTCCATCACGCCAAACCGCTCACGCAGCTTGGGCTCGAAAAATGCGCCGATCCCGGCCTCGAACAGCACCGTCTTGCCGTTCAGCGGGCTGGCCAGCAGGGCGCGACAGGACAGCGGCACGCGATTGTCTTCATCCGGCGGCAGCCACTTGGACCACATGGCCCGCGGCGCATTGCCAAACATCGCGCCGCCGTCAAGCCGCTGCGAATTTCCCATGATCGACCAAAGCTTCATACCGCCCCCAACTCCCAAAAAAAACAACAAAAAAACCGCACAACCCAGCACCTGTAGGAGGGACTTCAGTCCCGATTTTTC
>JANORD010000177.1:0-7183 GCA_031415095.1 Lysobacteraceae bacterium | reverse complement strand
GCCATGCCCATCGCCGCGCTCTGGGCCGTGGCCAACCCGGCCGCGCAGGCGCTGATGACCCGGCACGTGTCGGCACAGGAGCAGGGCCGCCTGCAGGGCGCCATCGGCAGCCTTAATTCCATTGCAGGCATCCTCGCGCCGACTCTCTTCACGCAAACACTCGCAGCGGTGGCGCAGTCTCCGGGTCCCAACCCGTGGGCCGGCGCCACCTTCTGGCTGGCGTCCGCCATGGTGGGCTTGGCCGGCGTGGTGGCGTGGCGGGCCACCACACACGTGCCACCGGCGCAAACATCAGACTCCAGGAGTACCGCATGAGCGAGCCCACCACCCAGAAAGAGGCTGAAGACGCGGTCCGCGTGCTGCTGCGCTGGGCCGGCGAGGATCCGCAGCGCGAAGGCCTGCTGGACACGCCCAAGCGCGTGGCCAAGGCCTACCAGGACTGGTTCAGCGGCTACCGCGACGACCCGCGCGAATTCCTGGAGCGCACCTTCAAGGAAGTGGCCGGTTACGACGAAATGATCGTGCTGCGCGACATCGAGTTCGAGTCGCACTGCGAGCACCACATGGCGCCCATCATCGGCAAGGTGCACGTGGGCTACCTGCCCAACGGCAAGATTGTTGGCATCAGCAAGCTCGCTCGCGTGGTGGAAAGCTACGCGCGCCGCTTCCAGGTGCAGGAAAAGATGACCGCCCAGATCGCCCGCTGCATCCAGGACGTGCTGCAGCCGCGCGGCGTCGGCGTGGTGGTGGTGGGCGCGCATGAGTGCATGACCACGCGCGGCATCCACAAGCGCGGCGTGAGCATGGTGACGTCGAAGATGCTGGGCGATTTCCGCGAGGATGCCCGCACCCGCGCCGAGTTCCTGCGCTTCATCGACGTCGGGCCAAACGGCAGCCGCTAGCCGCTGCGTACTGGCTCAGAAACCTATGACCCGGAAGCCGACTTCCGCGCCCCACTTGGCGGGCCGCTCGCCGCCGCCATAAAGCGTGGGCTTGACGGAAACAATGCCGTTGCCGCCGAACATCGGCCCGATCACCCGGCCGAAGGTGATGGCAAGGGCGGCGAATTCCCGGCCGCCTTCCCAGTCGCGGGTGACCGATGAGTCGACCGTGATCAGGTTCCTGGGATCGCCCAGGTCGGGGACGTAGTAGAGGTTGACGGTGCTCACGCGGACCTTTCCGCGGTCGTCGTCGCCCCACAGGCTTTCGTTGTGCACGAACGCCGGCGCGAAGATGCCGCCCTTGCGCAGGAAGAAGGCGTGGATGTAGGTGCCCTTGAAGACGTTCTGGCCCGTGCCCAGCTCGGGCCGATCGGCGGTGTCGAAGCTCATCTCGGCCAAGAACACCCTGCCGCGGGTGCGGGTGACGTCGAACACGTGGGTTAGCTGCACGGAGGCATCGCCCAGGCGATACGCCTCGCTGCCCAAGAAGTTGTTGCTGGCCAGCGGCAGCCGGAAGCGCACCGCCGAATCCCGCTTCTCGCCGAACGGCTGGCTGAAGTTGAGGTTCAGGACGTTGGCTTCGAAACTGTTGCGCAGGCGGGTGTGCTCAAACGTGGCCTGGACCTGCCGGCTCAACAGGGTCGGGTCGGTGCCGTTGTCCAACTCTTCGGCCCCTGCCGCCGGGGGCAAGGCCAGCAGCAGTAGGCAAGCAAGCAGCAGGCGCTGGAACGGATGCCGCGGGCGACGCTCGGAAACAACGGTCATTCACGTCCAGTTCGGTGGTGGGCGTCGCCATGGTATCCGGCTTGCCTTGCCTGTCTATAATCCCGACATGAGTGAGTCCCCCGGCCAACTCCAGCAGCTTCGCCAGGATGTCGAGGAGGCCGAGCGCGCCCGCGATGCCGCCAACCTGCAGCGCATGAAGGTGGCCGGCCAGCTCAACACCCTGCACAAGGCCCTGGCCGCCGCCGTGCCGCAAGTAGCCGCCGGCACGGACGCGCAGAGCGACGCGCTGCGCCGCATCGAATGGCTGGCAAGTAACGGCGGTGCCGGCCCGGATGCAGCCTTGGCGGCAAAAGCCGCGGAGATGGAAGCGCCCATGCCGGGCCGGGCGGTGCTGGAAGCGGTGATCGCCGGCGAACGTAAATTCAGCAAGGCACAGCTGGAGTTCAGCATCGCTGAGGCTATGGTGCTTACGGGGTGGCAGCAAACGCCCCTGGAACTGCTCGAGCATGGCGAACCCTGGCTTGCCGAGCTGATCCTCAAGAACCAGTCGCCGCCGTAGCAGCGACCTCGTACGCCTTGGCTGCACCCGAAGGAACAACGTCATGAAGACCTTGCCGCAAACCCTCCTCACCGCGGCCTGCATCGCGGTTATCGCCGGCTGCGCCAGCACCGGTGGTTATTCGCAGTCCAGCGCGCCGCCCCCGGACGACGAGCCGGGCATGAACCGCACCCAGCAGGGCGCGCTGATCGGCGCCGCCGCCGGCATCGTGGCGGGCCTGCTCAGCGGCGGCGATGCCACCGAGCGACGCCAGCGCGCGCTGGTGGGCGCCGGCGTGGGTGGACTTGCCGGTGGCGCCATCGGCCGCTACCAGGACAACCAGGAGCGCGACCTGCGCGAGCGCATGGAGGGCAGCGGCGTGGACGTGGTGCGCCAGGGCGACAACATCACCTTGGACATTCCCAGCGGCGTCACTTTTGGCTTCGACAGCGCCACCCTGCGGCCCGAGTTCTACAGCGTGCTCGACCGCGTCGCCGACACCCTGCTGCAGTACGACCAGACCATCATCGAGGTGGCCGGCCACACCGACAGCAAGGGCACCGAGGAATACAACCAGGCGTTGTCGGAAAAGCGCGCGCGGGCCGTAGGTGATTTCCTGATGCGGCGCGGCGTGAATCGCGAGCGCCTGATCCTCACCGGCGCCGGCGAAACCCGCCCCATCGCCAGCAATGAAACCGAAGCCGGCCGCGCCGAGAACCGCCGCGTGGAGATCACGCTGGTGCCGATCCGGTCCTGAGCCGGCCGCGCGCTCAGCCCCCGCGAGCCCAGGGGCTGGGCCGCAGCAAGTCTTCGGGCGAAGGCTCCATCACGGTATTGACGGCCTCGGCGTTCGCCGGGGCCATCGCCGAGCCCGCGCGGCGCGACTTCAGCAGCGGGAACAGCAACTGTACCCACCAGCGTTCCGGGCCGTGCACCACGTCGTCATACAGCCCCACGCGCGCCGGGTAGCGGCGGGTGATGCGCGCGGTGCCGAACAACACGTCCCAGAAGAACAGCAGGTTGCCAAAGTTGCCCGAATAGTGGCCCACGCCATCACGCTCGGTCATGGCGTGGTGGGCGAAGTGGGTGGCGGGCGTGGAGATCGTGCGTTCCACCAGCCAAGCCAGCGGATGCAGCCAGCGGTGGCGATAGAGCACCGCGTCCCAGCGCAGCTCGCTGTGCGCGCCGACGATCACCAGCATCTTCACCAGCACGTACCAGGGGTACACGGCCGCAAAGCCCAGGAACACGAGGTACGCGCTCAACCACAGCCCAGGCATCATGGCGTAGTAGAAAAAGTTGTTCCGGTAGACCACGCGCACGCTCATGTAGGGCGCGGAATGGTGGGCACGATGTAGCGGCCAAAGCACCGGTGAATGCGAGGCGCGATGCCACCAGTATTGGGTGAGGTCGTCGGCCAGCAGCAGCAGGCCCACCATGGCCCATGCCGGCCAGTGCGCCAGTGCGCCGGCCATGCCTGGCGTGTAGGCGACGGCCAGCCAGCCCACCAGCAACAGCACGCTGGGGTAGATCACGGCCGCGAACAGCAGCGTTATCGCGCCTTCCAGCGGCGCATCCTCGCGGGTTTCGTGCGGGCTGCGGAAGCAGCCGCGCAGGGCCTCGGCCACGGCGAAGCCGATCAGGACGAGGAACACTGCGGCGGCGGGATAGCGGGCAATCCAGCTCAACATGATCGGTCCTGGCCTGGGTCGGCCTTGGGGCAGTACCGCCATATTGGACAGCAGCGGTGCCGCTGGCGATGATCCGAGCGGTCTGTTTGATGATGGGAAGCGGCATGGCGCGCGGCACCACCACGTCCATCACCGTGCGCTACCTGGTCGCCTTGCTGGACGAAGCGGGCGTGGCCGTGGACGACCTGCTGGCCCAGGCGGGGCTGGCTCGGGACCAGTTGGTGGCCCCCGGACGGCAGATGCCGCTGGCGCCCTTCGATGCCCTGTGGGCCCGCGCCGCCGGCTGCCGGCCCGACGTGGGGCTTGGCCTGATCGAACGCTTCGGCGATGGCCAGATGCATATCGTGGCGCACCTGGCCATGCGCTCGGCGACGGTGCGCGAAGCGCTGGCTGCGGTGGCGACCTACATGCGCCACACCGACGACCACGATGGCATCGCGGTCGAGCTGGACGGTATGCGGGCCACTGCGGTTTATCGCAACTTGGCCCTGGAGTCAGGTCAACGACACAACCCGTGGGTGGTGGAGCACATCCTGGCCATGGCCTGCGTACTGCTGGGGCGCGCCTGCGGCCGGCCGCTGCCGGTGCAGTTGGTGACTCTGCAGGCCGCTCCGCAGGCACCTCTGCCGGCCTACCTTTCCCGTTTCGGCGTGATTCCGCAGTTCGGCGCCAGCCGCAACGCGCTCGCCTTCGACGCCGAGGCCCTGGACTGGCCGCTGTGCACGCACGATGCCTACCTGCGGGCCATCCTGGAGCGGGTGGTGCAGGAGCAGCTGCCGCCGCCGCTGGATTCGCTGGTGCCGCGGGTGCGGGATGCGCTGCGCCGCGCCTGGATGCTGGGCACCGAGCCCACCCGCGCCGGCATCGCCGCCGCCTGCGGCCTGGGCGAGCAGGGCCTGCGCCGGCAGCTGGAGCAGCAGCAGGAGCACCTGAGCTTCCGCCAGCTCAAGGACGAAAGCCGCCGCGACTTGGCGCAGGCACATTTCGCCGGGCCGCTGTCCAATGGCGAGATTGCCTACCTGCTGGGCTTTTCCGAGCCGGCCGCGCTGCAGCACGCGTGTCGACGCTGGTTCGCGCGCCCGCTGGGGGAAATGCGGCGCTCCGGCCGCGCCTGAACGACGGTCAGCCCGCGCGGAACAGCGCACCGTACTCGAACCGGCGCCGCTTGCGCGCGGACAGGCGCGCGGCCTCCGCATGCCGGCAGTTGATGACCACGATGGTCTCTTCCGGCGCGATCACCGAAGGAACTTCCAGCAGCGCGCTGCGGCCTTCACGGTACCAGGCCGAGCCAAGTTCGATGGAATCCACGCCGGCGGGGATGGCGTCCCAGCCCACCGGCAGCTTGGCCGCGGGCCATGTTTCGCGACTACGCCAGACCGCGTCGTCTATCTCGATGTCGACCACATAGCGGTTTTGCGGCAGGCCGCGGTCGTCAATGTGCGCGGCGGTTTCCAGCACCGCCATGGCCAGGTTGGGCGCGACATACAGCACGAACTCGCCGGCGGCATTCCAGCGTCCCGGAAAGCGCGCCGCGCCGGCGCCGCTGGTGTCGTCGGCCTTGTAAAGGCGCGTGCTGGCGCCGATCCGCTTGAGGATCACAGGTACGCGCCGCTGCCCAGTGCCCCCAGCACTCGCTTCACCGACTCGCGGCCGGTGGGCGTGTCCATCAGGTCGGCGGGCTTGCGGCCACCCAGCGCGGGCTGCGGGCGCTGGATCCACTCGCCCACCCAGCGGCCGGCGTCGAAGCCCGCGGCCGCGCGGTCCTTCGGGTCCACCAGGTCCTCGGCCAGGTTCACCAGCTCCGCCAGGCCCAGCACCGCCTGGCCAGCCGCGCCCGCAAAGGCGCTCTTCTCGCTGATCTTCTTGGCGAACGTGGATTTGGGTACGCCCACGATCCGCTGGAATTCGCCCGCCGTGCTGCCCATTTCCTTCATCACCGTCACCACCATTTCCGAAGGGACGCCCTCGCGCTCGGCGCGGACGCGCAGCTCGAAGCCTGCGTCCTTGAGTGTGCGACGGAAGGCCTTGAACGGGCTTGCGACGTTGCCGCGCGCTGCGGTAGGCAATGCCTGCGCGGTAGCGGCAGATTTCACCGACACCGGTTTGCTTGCCGAAGGGTTGCCGGCCATGTGCACGTACTCTTTGGTCCCAATGTGTTCAAGTCTAGTCCAGAAGTGGACAAGCTGCCACCCCATGACTTCCGGCCCTTTGCATGCCGCCGGGTTTTGTTCTACAACTGTAGTACGACACGCGTAGTAGAGACCGCCATGGACCCGCACCCCGACGATATCGCCCTGAGTGACCTGCAGCTGGACGTGATGCGCGTGCTCTGGCGCGGCGAAGCCAGCGTGGCCGACGTCGCAGCGGCGCTATCGGCCGAACGAGGCCTGGCCCACACCACGGTGGCCACGGTGCTCACGCGCTTGGCCAAACGAGGTGCCGTGGCCCTGCGCCGCGACGGCCGCCAGCTCTACTATCGCGCCCAGGTGAGCGAACCCCAGGTACGCCGAACCATGGTGGGCGACCTGATCCAGACCCTGTTCCGCGGCGATCCGCAGGCGCTGCTGGCGCACTTGGTGAGCGAGCGCGAACTGGCCCCGGGCGACCTGGATCGCGTGCGCGCGCTCCTGGCCCAGCCCGAAGCCAAGGACACCAAGCGATGAGCGCTCTGGACCTGGCCGCGTCCTACGTGGCCACACTGGCGCTGCACGCCAGCGTGCTGCTGGGTACGGTTTGGCTGGCTGAACGCTGCGGCTGGCTGCGCCACCCCGGGCTGGCCGAACTGGCGTGGCGGATCGCGCTGCTGGGTGGGCTGCTTTCGGCGGCGATCGCCACCGTTCCCTGGCCAACCCGCGCCGATGCGTCGCCGGTGCAGTCCTGGGTCGCTGTGGCCGCGCCGTCTAATTTGACGGCGGGCGCAGGCCTGGCCCCGGACAAGGCCGCTCTGGCCACCGCGCCCATGGCGTCGTCGCCAGCCCCGGCGCCCGCGACCGCTCCGGTCAACTCGGTTGGCAGCCTTGCTTTGCCCGAAGTCGTGGCCGGCCTGGCCCTGCTGCTGTGGTGCCTGGGGCTGGCCCTGGGCGCGCTGCGGATGCTTTGGCACGCGCTGGTGGTTCAAGTCCTGGCCTGGCGACTGCGGCGCCGCAGCCTGCCCGCGACCGACGGCCTGCACCAGATCAACCTTCAGCTGGCCCAAACCCTCGCTATCCCGGCTCCGGCGCTGCGCGTATGGGGCCGAGCCAGCAGCCCGATGGTCCTGCCCGGCGGCTGCGTGCTGCTGCCGGCCT
>JANORD010000176.1:0-4328 GCA_031415095.1 Lysobacteraceae bacterium | reverse complement strand
CTATGGGGTGAAACCCTACTGCGAATCATGCCAGGCACGGCGGTCGGGTGACGATTCGGTGACACCGCCGCCGCACTACGGAACATTGGCCTTGGCCGTCAGGGCTGGTTCTGTCAGATTACGCCGGCGCGCGGCGTGGAGCAGCGACGCCACCACCGCCACGGCCAGCAGCCCGACGATGACCAGCAGCGAGGCCAGTGTCGGGATTTTGTAGAAGCCGGCCAGCAGCATCTTGCCGCCGACGAACGCCAGCACCGCCGCCAGGCCGTAGTGCAGGTAAGCGAAGAGTTTCATCACGCCCGCCAGCACGAAGAACATCGAGCGCAGGCCCAGGATGGCGAACACGTTCGACGTATAGACGATGAATGGATCGGTGGTGATGGCCAGCACGGCGGGCACGGAGTCCACGGCGAACACCAGGTCGGTCGTCTCCAGCATCAAGAGCACGATGAACAGCGGCGTGGCCAGCCACAGCTTCTCCCGCTTCACGAAGAACGAGCCGCCGTGATACTCCGCCGTCACCGGCATAAAGCGGCGGAAAAGCCTGAGCACGGGATTTCTCTCGGGATGCACTTCCTTGTCCTTCTCGAAGGCCATCTTGAGACCGCTGATGACGAGCACCGCGCCGAAGATGTAGATGATCCAGTGAAACTTCTGAATCAGCGCAATGCCCGCGCCGATGAACACCGCGCGCATGAGCAACGCGCCAAGGATGCCCCAGAACAAAACCTTGTGCTGATACTGCGCGGGCACCTTGAAGTAGGCGAAGATGAGGAGGAAGACGAAGAGGTTGTCCACGCTCAACGACAGTTCGACCACGTAGCCGGTGAGGAATTCCAATCCCTTGTCGCCGCCGCGCCAGTGCCAGACGCCCGCGTTGAACAGCAAGGCCAGGGCAATCCACACGCCACTCCACGTCAGTGCCTCTTTCATGCCGACCTGATGGGTCTTGCGGTGAAACACGCCCAGGTCCAGCGCCAGCATCGCCAGCACGAAGGCGCCGAAGCCAATCCAGATGAGCAGGGGCGCAGTCATGGCTTGGTAGGTGAGGCCGGCGGCTGGTCGCGGGAAACCGTGTGCCACGAGGACTGGCCGCACTGCGGACACGAGAGGATGCGGCGTGCCTGGCCCGCAGCCCTCCAACGGATGCCGCCCAACTCCCAGACGGACCGTGCGCAACCGCACCGGCATCGCACCATCCATGTGCGCGAGTCCGCCTCCATCGCCTCAGCCCAACGACGAGGCAGGAGCGCCGCCAGCATTTTCTGCATTGCACTCATCGTCACTGCTTCAGGCCAGGCTTGTTCGTAGCGCAGACTTCCATTCCGCAAACGCTGCGCACTCGCGACGCGCCCCCAAACTCCATACCCCGCCGGCTGGAAGCCGGCGACACGGCAGGTTGGAAACCTGCACTGCACGCCGTCCGGTGGTCGCCACATCCGATCACACCCGGCCTGGACGCCGCGTTGGCCGGAGCGACCTTCAGTCTTGTCTGGCTGGGCGCGGTGTTCACGGCTGGGGTTTCCGCTTTCGCTTCCATTTCAATTGGAACTCCAGTTCCTCGGTTGCTCCATCGCGTTCGTGCTCGATGCTGAAGATGGCCCGGGGTGGAACGAGAACGCGCTCGCCCGCAACCTGGATGGAAAAAGGCCGGCCCGCTTCCAGGGCGTCGGCCAAACGGCGCAGCCTCGCGACGAAACTGTCCGCCGAGCAGACCTTCTCCACGTCCCGCCTGGGTTTGTTCCTCATGCGCGTTGACCCGCGACGGTGGCGGACCAGCGGCTGTCGGTCAGCGGATGCTGAGGGTGGCTCTTGAGCCGGAATTGCTGCCGGGTTTTGCGCCGCTCGATTTGCTGGCGCAGGTTTTTCGCGACCTTCAGCCAGACGGCTTCCAACGTGTGTTCGCGCGCGTCGGCATGGATGTCCGGGCCGGGCACGGCCAGATGCACCTGCGCGCGGAAGGCGGGCGCGCTGTCCCGCTCCCGTTCCAACACGAATTCGGCGGCGGAGACAGGGATGAGGTTATGCAAGCGTTCGAGTTGTTTCTCCAGCCACGCGCGCAAGCTGGCATTGGCGTTGAGGCCGCGAATTCGGAATTGGATTTTCATAGATGTGTGGTGATTCTTCTTTTCGGGAGCAGAGTCCGGCGCACCTGCCGAAGGAGGAAACTTGCGCTACGCCGAACCGTTTCGAGTGTGATCTTCGGACGCGGAGCACCGCCCGCTGATCGCCTCGGCAAAATCGCGCGGGTCGAGCGCAGCCAGCGTCTGGCCCAGGCAAATTCCACCGCCAGAATCGCCAGCCCGGCGGGGATCACGAGGAAGGCCGGGCCGGGCAGCACGATCAAAGCAATGCCCAAGGCCAGCACCGTGCCGCCCGCCACGGCGATCACGACGCGCTTGATTTGCTTCAGTGTCGTCATGTTGCCGATTGGAGGCGCGGGAACGCGCCGGATTCAAACGTCCGGTCCAGCTTTCTGAGAGTGGACGATTGCGCCCCGTTCGTTTTCGGCGCCGCCAACTCGCCCCGCAGCAGATTGGAAACGAACTCCGACGAGTGCCCACCGCCCCACTTGTCTCCCATCCGGCAAATACCATCCACGTATTTGGCCGCCGAACAGGGCCGCAGATTGAAGGCGCGCACCATGTCGGCCAGCCATTGCGGGAAGCGCCCGGTGAACTTGATTTCCAGGATGACGCTGTTGCCGAAGACGAGCACGGGATTCTTCATCTGCGTGGAGAGCCGCGCGGTCGGCTCCGGGTCGTCGCGCACCTGGCGGTCCATCGTCACGCGCACGGAGTTGCCGTCGTGCGGCAGCCAGGCTTCGCGCAAGTAGGCAACATGCACCTTGGGTTTGGCATCGAGGCGTTTCATCAATTCGCAGAAACGTTGCACGGCGAAGAATTGCTTCGGGTCTTTGGACTTCAAGTGCGCCGGTTCGGGCAGGTGCCCGGCCAGAATCGAATCCACCGCCGCGCGCTTGACGCCGCCGCGCTGTTTGAGAATGGCGTTGTCCACGCGGCGTTTGATCTCGAAGAAGACCGGCGTGTCCGGCTGGTCGTTGTAGAAGCGCAGGCGCAGCTTGTAGCGGTTCTTTTCGCTGTTGACGGTGCTTTGATAGAGCTGCAAGTCGTCGGAATCCAGATAGAGGCTATGCACCGGGTAGGAGTAGTTTGGCCTGCCCACGCTGAACTCATCGAGTTCGAGCTGCGTGCCCACGTAATCTCGAACGGCCAGAGCGACGGATTCCTCGATGATGTATTTCAGCTCGAAGCGCTGGAGTTGGAGTTTGTCGCGCATAAATCAGGAAGGGGTGTCGGCCGGGGAAGGGCTGCCGGCAGGTTTTCGAGCCTTCAGCAAACATGGGAGCATCAGCGCGGAAGCCGCCAGCATCGCCGTAATCAAAACCGCCGCGAACAGTTTCTCCGACTTGCCATCCATCACCGCCAGCCAGCCAACCGTGGCCCGCCAGGCGAATACCAGCGCCAGGAAGCCGGTGGTCGCGATGGCCGCCGGCAAACTCCAACGGACGCCGCGCGCTCCCAGCACGCCCCACAAAATCGAGAGCGCGCCGAAGGTGCCGCCGGACATGAGCGCGGTCTTGGCTTTTTCCGGGTTCGACAAGTAGCCGGCCACGCCCATGAGGATGAGAAACGCCCCGTAAAAGATCAGGTAGCCTGCGGTCTTGGTGTTCATGGAGCGCCCCATTCGTTTCCTCCCATTAGCGCAGTCCGCCTGCTGTTGCTTTGAGAGGCGGCTTGGTGCCCGGCACTGTCTTGTCGCCCGCGGCAAGCGGCCCCGCCAGATAGCGGAGCAACGGCGAGTCCGCGGAGAGCAGCAGCGTGCTGCGTTTGCCGAGGAACAACTCGTAGCTCTGGAGGCTGCGCACGAATCGGTAGAACTCGGGGTCTTTGCCGTAAGCCTCCGCGTAGATGCGCGTGGCGGTCGCGTCGCCTTCGCCGCGCAGCTTCTGGGCGTCTTGTTCTGCCGTGGCCAGGACGATGGTTTTTTCCTTGTCCGTCTGGCTCCGCAGTTTGTTGGCTTCCTCATCGCCTTCGCTGCGGTAGCGCTTGGCCTCGCGTTCGCGCTCGGCCTGCATGCGCTGAAAGACGCTCTGCTGAACTTCCCTGGGCAGGTCGGCGCGCTTGATGCGCACGTCCACCACCTCGATGCCGAATTCGCCGGCCTTCGTCCGCACGCTCTTGGCCACGTTGTCCATGATGGCCTCGCGTTTGGTGCCGATGACCGTGGCGAAGGTGTGACTGGCCACTTCGCTGCGCAGTTCGGAAAACACCAGGTCGTCCAACCGGGCGCGAGCGCCGGATTCG
>JANORD010000175.1:0-4350 GCA_031415095.1 Lysobacteraceae bacterium | reverse complement strand
GCTTCATCGTGCCGCTGATCATCTGGCTGACCAACAAGGACAAGTCCGACAAGGGCTTCTTGGTGGAACACGCCAAAGAGGCGCTGAATTTCCAGATCACCATCATCCTGGCGTGGCTGGTCGCGGGCATGCTGAGCCTGCTGCTGATCGGCTTCCTGCTCTACCCGGTCATTTTCATCGGCAACATCGTCTTCTGCATCATGGCCGGCATGAAGGCCAACGGCGGCGAGACCTACCGCTACCCCCTCACCCTGCGCCTCATCAACTAAGCGTAACGGTGTCAGAGTGAGTTCCTGGAACTCACTCTGACACCGTTATTGGTCAGGCGGCGGTTTCCTTGGGGTTGGGGCCGTGTTCGTTGCTGCCGGGGGTGCCGTCGAGCACCATGAAAACCAGCAGCACCAATCCGCCGATGAGCGGCACGAAGGCGATCAGCAGCCACCAGCCGCTGCGGCTGGTGTCGTGCAGGCGGCGAACCGCCACGGCGATGCTGGGCAGCAGGATCGCCAGCGAGTAAATGCCGCTGAGCACGCCCACGCCTGCCTCGGCTTGGTACATGCCCGTGGCGTAGTCCACCGCGCCCAGCACGATGCTGATCAGGATGTTGAACCACACGAACATCCAGTATTCCTTGCGCCGTGCCCGGCCGTTGAACTCCACGTACTTCTTCAAGACCCCCAGATACCAGTTCATACGCTTGCTCCTCCCCATGAAGACTTGTCCCGGACGCTAGGCCCGACGCGCGCCGAACGCAAGCGGCGCGTGGCTCAGTGCGTGCGTTCTGCCGTAAACCTCGCCAGCGCCGCCAGGCCGGGTGCGGGGGCGGCCAGCCCGGCCAGGGCCGTGGCCATGCGCTGCTGCTGGCGCGCCAGTTCAGCGCGGGCGCCGGCCAGTCCCAGCAGCGCGGGGTAGGTTGATTTCTGCTGGGCGGCATCCTTGCCGGCGGTCTTGCCCAACTGCGCGCTGCTGCCTTCCACGTCCAGCAGGTCGTCGCGGATCTGGAAGGCGAGGCCGAGCGCGGCGGCGAACTCATCCAGCGTGGCGAGCGTTCCGCTGTCGGCGCGGCCGGCCATGGCGCCCATGCGCACCGCCGCGCGAATGAGCGCGCCGGTCTTGAGCGCATGCAGGTGCTCCAGCGGCGCCAGCGCCAGCCGGGCGCCCGTTGCGGCCATGTCCAGCGCCTGGCCGCCGCACATGCCGGCGGCGCCGGTGGCTTCGGACAGTGTCGCCAGCCAGTCCAGCCGCAGTGCCGCTGCCACCGGTGCGCGCGCCAGCACGCTGAAGGCCAGCGCGTGCAGCGCATCGCCGGCCAGGATGGCGGTGGCTTCATCGAAGGCCACGTGCACGGTGGGCTGGCCGCGGCGCAGCGCATCGTCGTCCATGGCCGGCAGGTCGTCGTGCACCAGCGAAAACGCGTGGATCAGTTCGACCGCGGCGGCCGGTGCATCCAGCAGCGCCTCGTCGGCACCGGTGGCCGCACCTGCCGCGTAAACCAGCAGCGGACGCAGTCGTTTGCCGCCACCAAGCGCGGCATGGCGCATCGCGGCATGCAGACGCGCCGGCGGGCTGCTGGCGTCGGGGAGGGCGGCTTCGAGCTGAGCCTCCGCGCGCTGCAGCCAGCGCGCGAGTTCGGGCTCAGGAAGCATCGGGCTGGAACGATTGCCCACTGTCAGGGTCGGCGGGGTCACTGAGCAGGCGCACGCGCAGTTCGGCCTGCTCCAGCGCGCCTTGGCACTGGCGATAGAGACTTACGCCGCGCTCGTAGGCGGCCAATGAATCGTCCAGCGACAGGTCGCCCTTCTCCATTTTCTGGACCAGGTGCTCGAGTTCGTCCAGCGAGGTTTCGAACTGGGCAACGGGCGACGGCGGCGATGCGGGGGTCTTGGCGGCCATGGCTGAAGTTTGCGCGGGCGATTGGGGTCGGGTCAACGGGCGTCGGCGTCGCTGCGCGGGCGCTGATCGTGCCGCAGGCGCGCGCCGCGAGCGGTTAGCCAGGCCTGCAGTTGGGCCGAAAGCGCCACGCTGCCGGCCGCCAGCAGTTCACCGTCCGCCGTAAACAGCAGCGGCAGGCGCGCCCGCTGCCACGGCGGGATGCCCAAGTCCTGCAGCACCTGCTTCAACTCGCTGCTGTGTTCACGCTGGGGCTGGGTCAATCGTTCACCGCCTTGGCGCGTGCGCACCAGCACCGGCGAGTCGAAGCCGAGCGCGGGCTCCAGCCGCAGCACGTCGCCCGTGGGCAGCGACAGCGGCGCGCGCCCGTCCCAATTGACGCGCCAGTCCTTGGGCAGCGGCGGCAGCGGCCGTCCGGCGAACAAGCCGTCGCGCCAGCGCCGGATCACCGCGCCCGACCACGCGTACTCGGCGCGCGAATCAGCGCGCGCCAGCGCCACTTCGTCGTTGATGATGGCCACGGCATCGCCGGGCAGGGCCGGCAGTCCCTGGGTCTGCACCCAGGCGCGCAGCAGGCGGTCGCGCCAGGCGGGCGGCTGTTGAAGCAACGCAGGCAACGACAGGCTGGACGGATCCATGCCCTGCACCTGGGCCAGCCGGCGGCTGTCTTCGGCCGAAAGCAGGTCGGCTTGCGTGGCCAGCAGGCCGGCGCTGCGCGCCAGCGACGCGGTGCTGTGCGGCCAGCGCGCCGCCAGCGCTGGCATCACGCTGTGGCGCAGGTAGTTGCGGTCATGGCGCTGGGCGGCGTTGGAAGGGTCTTCCACCCAGCGCAGTTCATGCTGTTCGGCGTAGACCTGCAGGGCCTCCCGCGGCTGCGCCAGCAGCGGCCGCCAGAGCCAGCCGCGGCCAAAGGCGCGCAGTGGCCGCATGCCGGCGAGCCCGTCGCCGGAGCCGCGCAACAGCCGCAGCATCACGGTCTCCGCCTGGTCGTCCTGATGGTGCGCCAGCGCGATCAGTTCGCCCTCACGCTGCATCTCCATCAGGCCGGCGTGGCGGGCAGCGCGCGCGGCGGCCTCCAGGCCTTCGCCGCGGTCGACTACCTGGACCCGGACCGATTGAAAGGCCAGCCCCAGCGTGGCGCAGGTAGCCGCGCAGGTTTCAGCCCAGCGCGCCGAATCCGGATGCAGGCCGTGGTCCACGTGCAGTACCCGCAGCGCGCGCGATCGCGCCGCCCCTTGGGCGAGCAGGTGCAGCAGTACGGTGGAGTCGAGGCCGCCGCTGAAGGCCACCGCAACCGGCCCCGCCAGCGGTGGTTCGGGCGAGATCAAATCCACGGAGCGTGGTCCCGATGCGCGGCGGGCGCGGAAAATCCGGCAATCAACGCGCCAATAGCCTAGGCCGCCTCGTAGGCACCGTAGCTGCGCAAGCGGCGGTAGCGCTGCTCAAGCAGGTCGGCGGAGTCCACGCGGTCCAGCGCCGCCAGTTCGCGCAGGAGCACCTGCTTGAGCGTGGCCGCCATGGTGGTGGGGTCGCGATGCGCGCCGCCCAGCGGCTCGGGCACGATTTGGTCGATCAGGCCGTGTTCGAGCAAGCGCTTGGCGGTGAGGCCCAGCGCCTCGGCGGCGTCGCGGGCCTTGTCGGCGGATTTCCAAAGGATGGACGCGCAGCCCTCCGGCGAAATCACCGAATAGGTGCTGTATTCAAGCATCAGCGTGCGGTCGCCCACGCCAATGGCCAAGGCGCCGCCGGAGCCGCCCTCGCCAATGACGGTGCAGATGATCGGCACCTTGAGTTCGGCCATCTCCAGCAGGTTGCGGGCGATGGCCTCGGATTGGCCGCGCTCCTCGGCGCCGACGCCGGGGTAGGCGCCGGGGGTGTCAATGAAGGTGAGCAGCGGCAGCGCGAAGCGTTCGGCCATCTTCATCAGGCGCAGCGCCTTGCGGTAGCCCTCCGGGCGCGGCATGCCGAAATTGCGCCGGATCTTGGACTTGGTGTCGCGGCCTTTTTGCTGGCCAATCACCATCACCGCGCGGCCGTCAAGGCGCGCCAGGCCGCCGACGATGGCGGCGTCGTCGGCGAACGCGCGGTCGCCGGCCAGCTCATGGAACTCGTCGAACATCAGGCCCAGGTAGTCGCTGGTGTAGGGACGCTGTGGATGCCGCGCCAGCTGCGAGATCTGCCAAGGGGTGAGCGCCTTGAAGATTTCGGCCGTGCGCGCACGCAGCTTTTCCTGCAGCCCGTTCACCTCGGTCTCGATATTCACCGCAGGGCCGGCACTGGCCCGGCGCAGCTCCTGGATTTTGGCGTCCAGTTCGGCGATGGGCTGTTCGAAGTCGAGGAAATTCGGATTCATGGTGGACTCGTGTCGGACGCCAAAGACTGGCCCGGGGCGTCTAGAGCAAAGGCTCCAAGCGCAGGATTCTAGCGGCCTTGGCGCCCGCTAGCCATTGTAGGAGGGGC
>JANORD010000174.1:0-5079 GCA_031415095.1 Lysobacteraceae bacterium | reverse complement strand
GCCGCGGCGGGCGTGGGCACGCTGGTGATGGTGGACGACGACGTGGTGGATCGCAGCAACCTGCAGCGGCAGATCCTGCACACCGAGGCGCGCATCGGTGTTGCAAAAGTGGCATCGGCGAAATTGGCGCTGCAGGCCCTGAATCCACGCACCGCGGTGGACACCGTGCGGGAGCGGGTGGATGCCGCCAACGTAGATGCCTTGGTAGGGTGCATAGATGTGGTGCTCGATGGCGCCGACAACTTCCCCACGCGCTACCTGCTGTCGGATGCCTGCGTGCGCCTTGCCAAGCCGCTGGTCTAAGGCGCCGTGCACCGGTTTGAGGGGCAGGTGAGCGTGTTCGATGCCGGGCGCCAGCGCGGCGTGATGCCTTGCTACCGCTGCCTGTTTCCTGAGCCGCCGGCACCGGAAGACGCGCCCAACTGCGCCGAGGCCGGCGTGCTGGGCGTGCTGCCCGGCGTGATCGGACTGCTGCAGGCCACCGAGGTCCTCAAACTAGTGCTGGGACTAGGCGAGAGCCTCGCCGGACGCTTGCTGCAGTTCGATGCCTTGGCCATGCGTTTTCGCGAAACGCGGCTTGCGCCCGATCCGGATTGCCCGGCGTGTGCGCCTCTTTCAGGCGCTACCAGACCAGGTCGTCGGGCACCTTGAACTGCGCATAGTAGGCATCGTCCTCGGCGTTTTCCGCGAGCGGTTCGCTGCCTGCGGCCTGGCCGTGGTCGAGCACGATCAGGCTGGCGTCGCGTTCGCGCACCTTGTCGCCCGCGGCCCGGGGCAGCAGCTCGTAGCGGTCCCCGAGGCGTGCGATCACCAGCGCGCCTGCGGATAATTTCTTGCGCAGATCCTCGTTCACCAGCAGGCTGCGGATGGCGCCGTCAGCGGTGAACCGGTACTCGCTTTCGCCCGAGCGCGGCACCTTCTTGTCCTGGATGATCTGCCGTGCCTGCGCGCCCAACTCCTTGAGGTGGGCCTGCGCCTTGCGCTCGGCGGCGAGGGCGCGGTCCCTGCTGGCCTTGTCTTCGCGGGCTCGTTCGGCGTCGCGCTGCACCTCGCTGGCGTCGGCCGGTCCCTTGCCGTGCCGGGCCTTGATCTGCTCGCGCGCAACCTCGGCCACCTTGGATTTCTTCACCAGGCCGGCCTTGAGCAGCTGTTCCTGCAGGGGATTGCCCTTTGCCATGTCAGGATGTCTTGTTGGGGAATACGGCACATCATAGCGGCCGTCCCTGCCACCTGCTTCCGGTACGTACTGCTGATGCCCGTTCTGAAATACCTGGCTGGTTACCCCGAAGCCCTGCAGGCGCGCGTTCGCGACCTCATCGCGCAAGACCGCTCGGGCGCGATGCTGGCTGAAAAATACCGGGAGCCTCACAACGTGCGCAGCGAACGCCAGCTGTACGAGTACGTGCAGACACTCAAGGACCGCCACCTGCGCAAATCAGTGCCGCTGGCGAAAGTGAGCTACGACAGCAAGCTGCAGGTGATTAAGCATGCCCTGGGCACGCACACCGCCGTTTCACGCGTGCAGGGCAGCAAACTCAAGGCCAGCCGCGAGATTCGCATCGCCACCGTGTTCCGCGCGGCGCCGGCCGAGTTCCTGAAGATGATCGTGGTGCACGAACTCGCGCACTTGAAGGAAGGCGAGCACAACAAAGCCTTTTACAAGCTGTGCACGCATATGGCGCCGGACTACCACCAACTGGAGTTCGACCTGCGGCTGTATCTGACGCAGGTCGAACTTGGCGCGAGCGAAGCTAGCGGCGTCGATTGAGGGGTTAGCCGCCTCGACGGCGGTGAGCGCGGGTTTAGAACGAGAACGAGACGCCTGCGCCGGGGCCTTGCTGCACCAGGTCATAGCGCTGGAAGTTCATCCCGCTGCCGCTCTGGTAGTCATAGCCAAGCGCCCGATACCCGACGAACCAGCTGAAGCGCTCGCTCACTTCCCGGCGCGCCACGGCCCAAGCCTGCCAGGTGAAGTCGGAGTTGATCCCGAAGCCGCCGACATCGCCGCGCAGGTTCAGCGACCATTTGTCGCTCAGCGGCACGGTGTGCTGGATGCCGATCAGGGGGTCCACCCAACTGGCGTTGCGGCTGGCCGTGAGGGACTGCTGCAGCACGCTCACGCGCAGATCGGTGCTCAGGTCGAAGTAGGCGAGTGAGCCGAGGATTTCCGTGTGTTCGCCAATGCGCTTGCCGGCGGTGACCATGAAAGTGAACTGTTCCATGCCAAGGCGGGCGCCCGCGCGGCTGCCCCTGGTGCTGGCGCGCCAGCCCAGGTCCATGTAGGTGGCGTCGGCGCTGAAGGACCAGTCACCGTTCTCGACCCGGTACGCGGCCATGCCGCCCATGCGCAGCGCGTCCAGCAGCTCGGAAATGCTGATGCTGATGGGGACGCTGAGGTTGCCCAGCTGCGTGTCGCCGTTGATACGGGCAGCCATTCCGTAGAGATGGAATGTTTGCTGCCACTGGTCGCTGGTGGTCTTGTCGGGCACCGAATACTGGGCGTTGGCGCCAGGGGCAAACAGCGCCATGGCGAGGAGCGCGGCGGCGGATAAGGCGGTTTTCATGCAGTTGTGGCCCGAGTAGTGGCGAGGAAGGGGTGTTCGACCCGTCTGAGGGTGGCGAGTGGCTCAATAACTGTCAATTCTTGGTTGGTTCACGCTGGCTGCAGGGGTGTCCAGATATGCGCATAATGTATACCCTCTACTGTATTGTTTTCGTTGGAAATCCTTTCGCCGTCAGGGCAAAAAAAGGCGGGTTGGGCAGGGGAGGCGGTGGCCTGCGTTGGGGGCGGTACGGCGTCCAGGCTTCGAACCGGGCAGGCGGCAGCGCTCCCAGCGCAGAGCAGAGCGGGCCATCCATGGCCCGTTTTCGGCGGGGGCGTAGCCCCCACCACCCTGAGGCGGGGGGAGGGACGCGACCGCGGGCGGGCGGGGGCGCTGCGCTCGCCCCTTCGCCAGCCCGTTGACCCTTTCTTGGCCAGCAGCGCGCGGCGGCAGCGGCCAATGGCGGCCTCGTACAGGTGGGCGACCTGCGTGGCGGCCACGAGCTCCTGAACGCTCCCAGCGCGTCGGCAGACCTGCCGGGCATCGAGGCGGCGCAACTCCAGTTCGCCCTGGAGGCGGCGCAGCGTCGCGGCGGGCAGGCAGGCATCGAACAGGTCGAGCGGGTTCTCCAACACCCCGGAGATCATGCGGCACCCCCGGCGGCGGTAGCCCGTGGCTGCTTTGTTGAAGAAAGGGGCCGTTTGCCCCGGATCCTCACGGCGGGCCGAAGGCCACGCCGGGGCCTCGAGATTCCAGCGGTTTGGGTAATTCCGTTCTCACTTGTTGAAGAAAGGACAAGCCCAGAGAGCCGGAGCTGGTCGGCCTGCCGGTTGGCGGCGGCCATGGCCCGGAATTCGGCCGCCATGCGGCAGGTCAGGGACCACCAATAATGGTCGCTGGCCTTGAAGGCCAGCCCCTCGGGACTCCAGAGCGTGTCGCCCTTGAGCCGGTAGCCGCGCCACGCGGCGCCGGGCAGCTCGTAGCCCCGGAGAATCCGCAGCAGCTTGAAGGCGCTGTACGGGATGCGGACGCGGCCCGATTCCCAGTTCTGTACGGTGCGCGGCGTGACGCGAAGAAGTTTCGCGGTGTCGGCCACGGTCAAGCAGCACAGGCCCCGAGTGTCCCGGAAGCGAGAGGCTGTCACAGCGCGGGTTCTGGCGGGTTTGGGGGCGGCGGTCACCCCGGAAAGCGTACCTCGGTTATGGCGCATAATGTATATTATGTCCATAATGGAATGGGAGACGACGAACGCTTCTGTCGAGACCCTGCGACCGAACACCAGCCCGCTCCAGCCACTCCCCTGGCTCCCCCCCAACAAAAAACCCGCGGACTTGCCCCGCGGGTTTTTTGGACCGGCGCCTGCCTGCTTCAGTTGAGCGGCATGGTGCCCGGCGGGAAGCCTTCGAACATGCCGCGCACGCCGGCTTCAACCGCGGCGCTGGTGCGCTCCGGGGTGCTGGGGACCGTCTGCTGCGCGGTGCCGCGCCAGATGCCCTGCTGGTTGGAGGCCGAGAAAATGTCCACCACCAGCGTGCCTACGTCGAACGTGCGCACGGTGGTCTGGCGCGTGCCGAAGCTGCTGTGGTGCCCGCGCCACGGGCCACTGCGGCCCCAGCCCGAATACATCGGAGCGCTGTAGAACGTATCGACGGTCTGCTGCTGACGGATCACTGCGCCGGCCGCCACGATGGCATCACCGCCGGACTCCACGCGCTGCCAACCGCGGGCCTCGAGCTGCGAATCCACTGCAGCCATCACCCGGCCCGCAACCAGCGGCGACATGCCCTGCGGCTGTGCCAGCCAGCGGTAGGTCTTGATAGCGTTGAAATCGGCCTGCGGATTGAAATCGGTATTCACTCGCGGGGTGGTGGCGCAGGCGGCGAGCAGCATCAGCATCAGGGACAGCAACAAGCGCTTCATGGGTGTGACTCCTTGGGGTACCGGCCAATGATGGCGGGGAAATGAGCGACAGGCAAGGCGGCACCCTACCCTTCACGGCCAAGCCGCCAAGCAAGCAGACCGCCGAAGGCGAGGGTCAGCGCCACCAGCCCGAGCCAGTCGTTGGCGACATGTGAAAATTGCGCGCCCATTTGGTTGAGCCTGACGAATCCATCTATTGCATGCGTACTGGGCAGCAGCTGCGCGAGCAGCCGCAGCGGCCATGCCATCGCCTCCACTGGCCAGGAAAAACCGGACAGGAACACCGCGGGTATCGACGTCAGCAGCAGCACCTGCATGCTGAACTCGGGTGAGCGGAACAGGCTGGCGAGCAGCATGCCCAGCAGACTGACCGCCAGGCTGAAAGGCAGCAAGAAAAAGCCCAAGGTCCAAAGGCTGGCCTGCTGGGGCAGGTCGTACAGTCGGTACACAACGCCGAGGAAAAATAGCAGGCACGCGGCATGCACGCCGACGTAAACCAAGGCCCTGCCCAACAGGCTGGTCACCCGGCCCGCCTTCGCAGGGAGTGGCGCTGGCCTGCCCATCAAACCCAGGCCAATCAGCAGTGTTTGCTGCAGGATCAGCATCAGCACCGCCG
>JANORD010000173.1:0-8081 GCA_031415095.1 Lysobacteraceae bacterium | reverse complement strand
TCTGCCCACCCATCCCTCCCAGGTGGTGCAGACGCTGGACCATGGCGAGTTCGACCTGTCCGCCCAGCGTGGGCAGTGGGTGGTCGTGAATTTCTGGGCCACGTGGTGCAAGCCCTGCCTGAAGGAAATCCCGGATTTCTCGGCGTTCGACGCCGCCCGCGACGACGTCCGCGTCATTGGCCTGGCCTACGAGGAAATCGAGCCCGACGCCATGCGCGAGTTTCTCACCAAGCATCCGGCTGGCTATCCGATCGCGCTGTTGGACGTGTACAGCCCGCCTGCGGATTTTGAAACCCCGCGTGGCCTGCCCATGACCTACCTGATCGCCCCGGATGGCCGGGTGGCGCGCAAGTTCCTGGGCCCGCTCACTTCCGTCGAGCTGGCGGCGGCGATCGACGAGGCCATCAAAGCCGGCTGAGCCCGCTCAGTACTTGCCCTTGATCGGCTTCACCAGGCCGGAGTAATGCTCCTTGCCCGGCTTGCGCTTCAGGGGCGGGAACTCGATCTGCGGTTCGGGTACCGCTTGGTCGGGCAAGTGGTCCAGCAGGTGGCGGATCAGGTTGAGCCGCCCGGCTTTCTGGTCATTGAAGTCCACCACCTGCCAAGGCGTGTGGCGCCGGTGCGTGGCCTTGAACATCGCCTCGCGCGCCTGGCCGTAGGCGAGGTACTTTTCCCGCGCCTGGACGTCGATGGGCGAGAGTTTCCAGCGCTTGAGCGGGTCGTTGAGCCGCTCGGCAAAGCGCGCTTCCTGCTCTGCTTGGTCCACCGCCAGCCAATACTTGAACAACAGCATGCCGTCATCCACCAGCTGCTGCTCGAACACCGGCGCCTGCTTTAGGAAGGCCGTTACCTGGGCGGTGGTGGCAAAGCCCATCACTTTTTCCACGCCCGCACGGTTGTACCAGCTGCGGTCGAACAGGACGATCTCGCCGGCCGCCGGCAAGTGCGGCACATAGCGCTGGAAGTACCACTGCCCGGCCTCGCGTTCGCTGGGCTTGGCCAGCGCCACGGTGCGGCACTGGCGCGGGTTGAGGCAGCTGGCGATGGCGTTGATGGCGCCGCCCTTGCCGGCCGTGTCGCGGCCTTCGATGACGATCGCCAGGCGTTTGCCGGTGTGCTGCAGCCAGCGCGCAGTGGCATTCAGTTCGATCTGCAGCTTTTCCAGCTCTTCCTGGTACTGCTTGCGCTTGTATCTGGACATCAGGAGCCCCGTGGCGTTGAAGGGTTTGAGTCAGGCCTCGCGCAGGCGCGGCCGCAGGTTGGCGAGATTGCAGGGCTGGGTCCGGGCGTCGAGCTGAGCCTGGATCAATTTCTCCCAGCCGGTGCGGCAGGCCGAAGTGGAGCCGGGCAGGGCGAACAGGAACGTGGCGTTGGCCAATCCGGCAAAAGCGCGCGACTGCAGGGTGCTGGTGCCTATCTCCTCGAAGCTCAGCGCCCGGAACATCTCGCCAAAGCCCGGCATCGCCTTGTCCAGCAGCGGCAGCAGCGCTTCCGGAGTTGAATCGCGGCCGGTGAATCCGGTGCCGCCGGTCACCAGGATGCCGTGCACGGCCTCGTCGGCAATCCAGCGCGACACCAGCGCGCGCAGTTGGTATTTGTCGTCGGGGACAATCGCGCGCTCGCGCAGCTTATGCCCGGCCTGCGTCAACGCTTCCACCAGGTAGTCGCCCGAGCTGTCGTTGGCCGGCGTGCGGCTGTCGGACACCGTCAGCACGCAGAGCGTGAGCGGCTGGAACTCGCGCGCGCTGCTCATGCGGCCTCCGTCAGCAGCTTGAGTTCGTCGGCCTGGTGTTCGCGGGTGAGACGCTCCACCAAATCGTCCAGGTCGCCGTCCAGGATTTGCATCAGGGCGTACAGGGTGAGGCCCTCCACCCGGTGGTCGGTGATGCGGCCCTGGGCAAAGCTGTAGGTGCGGATGCGCTGGCTGCGGTCGCCGCTGCCCACCTGCAGGCGGCGCGCCTGCGCTTGGGCGGCGGACTGCTTGGCGCGCTCGGCGTCGAGCAGCTTGGCCTTGAGCAGCGACAGCGCCCGCGCGCGATTCTTGTGCTGGCTGCGCTCGTCCTGGCATTCCACCACCAGGCCCGAGGGCAGGTGGGTGATGCGGATGGCGGAGTCGGTCTTGTTCACGTGCTGGCCGCCGGCGCCCGAGGCGCGGAAGGTGTCCACCTTCAGATCGCCATCGCGCACCTCGATCTCATCGAGCTCGTCCAGCTCCGGCAGGATGGCCACGGTGGCCGCCGAGGTGTGGATGCGGCCCTGGGATTCGGTGGCGGGGACGCGCTGCACCCGATGGGTGCCCGACTCAAATTTCAGCCGCGAGTAGGCGCCCCGGCCCTCGATGCGCGCGACGATTTCCTTGTAGCCGCCGTGCTCACCGTCGCTGGCCGACACCACTTCCACGTTCCAGCCGCGGCGCTCGGCGTAGCGGGCGTACATGCGGAACAGGTCGCCCGCGAACAGCGCCGCCTCGTCGCCGCCGGTGCCGGCGCGCACTTCCAGGAACAGGTTGGCCTCGTCGCGCGGGTCCTTCGGCACCAGCAGCAGCGACAGCGACTGGTCGAGTGCGGTCAGCCGCGCCTGTGCGGCGGGAATCTCTTCTTCCGCCAGAGCGCGGAATTCTGGCTCGGCGCGCAGGGTTTCGGCGGCCTGCAGGTCGCGCTGGGCCTGCGCGTAGTCGGCCAAGCCGCGCGCTACCGGCTCGAGTTGGGCGTATTCGCGCGACAGCGTGCGGAAGCGCGCGTTGTCGCCGATCACGCCGGGGTCGGCCAGCAGTCGGCCTACTTCCTCATGGCGCTCGGCCAAGGCTTCGAGTTTACGGCGCAGGCTTGGGGTCATCGTTCTTGTCGTAAAGGCGTTCGGCGGTGCGCAGCAGGTCCAGGTCGCCGTCCAGCGCGGCCTGGCGCAGCGCTGCGCTGGGGGCATGCAGCAGTTTGTTGGTGAGCTGGTGGGCGAGAAGGCCCAGCACTTCCGCAGGGTCCTTGCCCAGCGCCAGCTGTTCTCGCGCGCGCGCCAAAGATTCCTCGCGCGCGGCTTCGCCTTGCTGGCGCAGCATCCTCAGCGCGTCCTGGCGGTCCTGCGCGCGCCACCAGGCCATGTAGTGCTCCACTTGCAGGTCGATGATCACCTGGGCCTGTTCGGCAGCTTCGCGGCGCGAAGCGCGATTGTCTTCGATCACCTGCTCCAGGTCGTCCACGGTGTACAGATAAACATCGGGCAGGCTGGCGACGTCGGGTTCCACGTCGCGCGGCACGGCGAGGTCGAGCAGGAACATCGGGCGCTGCCGGCGCGCCTTCAGCGCCGCCTGCACGGCGGCGCGCCGCAGCACCGGCTCGCGGCTGGCGGTGGCGCAAATCACGATGTCGGCTTCGGGTAAATGGCGCTCGAGTTCCGGCAGCGGCAGCGCGTAGCCACCGTGGCGGCTGGCCAGCGCCTGGGCGTGTTCCAGCGTGCGGTTGGCCACCAGCAGGCGCTTGACGCGGGCGTCCACCAGATGCCGCGCCGCCAGTTCGATGGTGTCGCCGGCGCCTACCAGCAGCACGGTGGCGCGATCGAGTTCGCTGAACACCTGCCGGGCCAGGCGCACCGCGGCATAGGCCACCGACACCGGATGCGCGCCAATGCGGGTGTCGGTGCGCACGCGCTTGGCCACGGAAAAACACTGCTGGAACATACGGTCCAGCGGCGTGCGCAGGGCGTGCTGGCTGCGTGCGGCCTGCCAGGCTTCCTTCACCTGGCCTAATATCTGCGGCTCGCCCAGCACCATCGAATCAAGCCCGGTGGCCACCCGGAACAAATGCCGGACGGCCTGGTCATCGTGGTGTGCATACAGGTAGCCCGACAGCGCATCTGGCGCCAGGCCGTGGTGCTGCGCCAGCCACTGCGCCACCGCGGTCTCGCTGCCGGCGGCCACGTGGGCGTAGACCTCGGTGCGGTTGCAGGTGGACAGCAGTGCGGCTTCATCCACGCCCGGCAGCGAACCCAGCGCCGCCAGCGCTGCCGGCAGTTGGCCGGCATCCAGCGCGATGCGCTCGCGCAGGGCCAGCGGGGCCGATTGGTGGTTGAGTCCTAGGGCAAGCAGTGGCATGGGCGGTGCCAGCGTTGGCGCGCGGTGCGCTAAGCTTTCGCGGGCGGGGCTCTGTAGTGGAATCCAGCCCGCATTCTAGCCCCAGGCCGAACTATCACCCATGAAATCGCGCCATCGCCCGCTAGTCTCGCTGCTGTTGCTGGCCTTGTGCGGCCCGGCCAGCGCTGCCGTCGCACCGCCAATGGCGGACGTGATGGCGGCTGAGTTCGCGATCCAGCAGGGCGATCTGCCGGCGGCAGCACGCTACTACTTGCTGGCCTCCCAGCTGTCGGACGATCCCGGCCTGGCCGAGCGCGCCACCCGCATCGCGCTGGTGGGTGACCAAGCGGACCTGGCCACCCGCGCCTTGGCCCGTTGGCGCGCCCTGGCGCCCGATTCGCTGGCGATGCAGGCGGCGTCCACCAGCCTGGCGCTGCGCTTGGGCGAGCATGAAACCGCGATGGACTCCGCCCGGGTGCTGCTGGCCTTGCCTGACGAGGCCGGGTTTCCGGCGCTGTTGGCGGTGCTTTCGGAGGCGCGCGGCGACGATGCAGTCATCGCACGCAGCGTGATGGGCGAAGTGTTTGCGCAGTCGCTGCTGCCGGCGAATCTTTCGGCGTGGCTGCGGTTTTCCGGCCTGGCCCGCCGCCTGGGCGACGATGGCCTGTCCGGACGCGTGCTTGATGCCGGCCTGGCCAAGTTCCCCGATGATCCGCGCGTGCAGCTGCTGGAGGCGTCGCGCCTGCGCAGCGCCGGGCAGCGCAGCGCCGCCCGGGACAAGCTGCTGGCGCTGCAGCAGGCCGGCAAGCTGCCGCCCGAATTGCTGCGCGGCGCGGCCAATGAACTGGCCCTGCTGGGCGAGCCGCGCGCCGCCGCCGAGATCCTGGCCCAGGGCCCCCAAGATGACGCCACCCAGGGCCAGCGTGCCGCCTGGCTGCTGTCAGCGGGTGACACCGCGGGCCTGGAGCGGCTGTATGCCGAGATCCAGCGCGCTGGCTCGGTGCCGCCGCCGGGGCGCCGCCTGCTCCTGGGGCACGTGGCCGAAGCCTTGGACCGCTGGGAGGAGGCCGAGCGCTGGTATGCCGGCGTGCCGCGCGGCGAGGGCCACGATCTGGCCCAGCTGCGCGTGGCCTTGGCCCAGGAACAGCAGGGGCGCCTGGACCAGGCCCTGGCCACCCTAAATGAACTGCAGGCGGATGCTTCCGCCGACGGTGAGCGGGTCCGCGACAGCTACCTGCTTGAGGCCGAACTGCTGGCCCGCGGACCGCAGCCCTCCCTGGCGCTTGCGGCACTGGAGCGCGGCCTTGCCGTTTTCGAAGGCGATCCGGCGCTGCTCTACGGCCGGGCGATGGCGCAGGAACGCGCCAACAATATAGATGCGGCGCTGGCCGATCTGCGCCGCATCATCGATGAGAACCCCCGCGACGCCCAGGCGCTGAACGCCTACGGCTACACCTTGGCCGAGCGCCGCGCCGCGTATGAAGAAGCGCTGCCCTACGTCAAACGCGCCCACGCGCTGGCGCCGGATTCCGCCGCCATCCTCGACAGCCTGGGCTGGATCGAACTGAAGCTGGGGCGGCCGGCGCGCGCCATCGAACTGCTCACCGAGGCTTGGGAACTGATGAAGGACGCTGAGATAGCGGCCCACTTGGGCGAAGCGCTCTGGGCCCAGGGCCGAGAAGCTGAAGCCCGCGATGTCTGGCGCGCGGGCGAGGCGATGGACGCCAACAGCCCGGCGCTGCGCCGCGCCATGGAAGCCGCCCGACCGTGAGCCTGCGCCTACTGCTGTTGCTGGCGCTGCTGCTTGCCGGCTGCGCCCGGGCGCCGGTGCGGCAGGTCGGCGATGGCGATCTGCTGGCGGCCCAGGCTGCACGGGAGGCCGCGCTGGCCGGCAACATGCATTGGAGTTTCACCGGCCGCTTGGCCGTAGATGCCTCCGGCGAAGGCGGCAGTGGCCGCATGGAGTGGCGCCAACAGGGCGAGGATTTCGAAATTCGGCTGTCGGCCCCGGTGACTCGCAAGAGCTGGCAGCTGACCCAGCGCGGTGGCCGCGCCAGCTTGGCGGGCCTGGATGGGGGCACCCGTCACGGCGCCGACGCGCAGATGCTGCTGCGTGAAGCCACCGGTTGGGAGCTGCCGGTGGCGGCGCTGGCGGCTTGGGCCCGCGGCGCCCGCGCGCCCGGGCCGGCGCAGTTGGAGTTCGGGCCGGACCGATTGCCGCTCTTGCTTATCCAGCAGGGCTGGACGGTGGAGTACCGGGAATGGGACAGCGCGCTGCCGCCGCGGCCGCGCCGGGTTTTTGCCCGCCAGGGTGAGGCCAGCGTGCGTTTGGTCGTGGACGCTTGGGGCGAGCCGTGAGCCCGGAGGATCCGGGCTGGAGCGCCTGGCCGGCGCCCGCCAAGCTCAACCTGTTTTTGCGCATCCTCGGGCGCCGGCCGGACGGTTACCACGACCTGCAAACGGTGTTCCAGCTGCTGGACTGGGGCGATACCGTGCGGCTGCGGGCCACGTCCGGGGGTGCCATCCGCCGCACCGCGGCCGCGGGCTACGCGGTCGCGGAGCCGGATGACTTGGTTGTTCGTGCCGCTAAAATGCTGCAATCAGCAGCTAATATCGGCCAAGGAGCCGATATATACGTCGAAAAACGCATTCCGTTGGGTGGCGGGTTTGGCGGTGGCTCGTCCAATGCCGCCACGGTGCTGGTCGCACTCAACGCGCTGTGGCAGGCCGGCCTGGAGGAAGACCAACTGGCGAAACTGGGCCTGGCGCTGGGCGCGGACGTGCCGGTGTTCGTGCGCGGACGCAGCGCCTGGGCCGAGGGCGTAGGCGAGCGGCTCACCCCGATCGCGCTGCCGCCGTCCGTTTACGTGATCGTGGATACCGGCGTCCACGTGCCCACTGCGGAGTTGTTCCAAACCCCTGAATTGACGCGGGATGCGGCCCCGGCGACAATAGCGGGCTTCGTTTCTGGCTCTGTGCTCGGCAATGCCTTCGAGCCGGTCCTGCGTCGCCGTTCGGAGGCCGTGGAGGCCGCCCTGCAGGCACTGTCGCAGCTCGGCCCTTCGGCGCTCACCGGCACCGGCGGCGGCTGCTTCGCGCGCTTCGGCACGCGGGCAGAGGCCGAGGCCGCGCTAGTCCGCCTGCCGGCCGGCATGCGGGCGTGGGTGGCTGAAGGGGTGTCCGTGTCGCCCCTGCATCGGGCGTTGCGGCCGCACTGAGCGCAAGCGGAACAATCCAGCGTTGGGGCGTCGCCAAGTGGCCTAAGGCACCGGGTTTTGATCCCGGCATTTCGTAGGTTCGAATCCTACCGCCCCAGCCAATCATCGGCACCCTTACCGGCCACCACCCAGCAGCGCGGACGCCCGACACCATGAGCAAGCAAAACCTGCTGGTCTTCACCGGTAACGCCAACCGGCCGCTGGCCCTGGCGGTCTGCCGCCAGCTCGGCATCCCGCTGGGTAAGGCACTGGTGGGTGAATTCTCCGACGGCGAGTGCCAGGTGGAGATCGAGGAAAACGTCCGTCGCCAGGAAGTCTTCGTCATCCAGTCCACGTGCGCGCCGACGGCGGAAAACCTGATGGAGCTGCTGGTGCTGATTGACGCGCTCAAGCGCGCCTCGGTAGCCAGCGTCACCGCCGTGGTGCCGTACTTCGGCTACGCCCGCCAGGACCGCCGCCAGCGTTCGGCGCGCGTGCCGATCACCGCCAAGGTGGCCGCCAAGATGTTCTCGGCCGTGGGCACCGACCGCGTGCTCACCATTGACCTGCACGCCGACCAGATCCAGGGTTTCTTCGATATCCCGGTGGACAACGTGTACGCGTCGCCGATCCTGCTGGCTGACATCTGGCGCAGCCAGGGCACCGACAACCTGATCGTGGTGTCGCCCGACGTGGGCGGCGTGGTGCGTGCGAGGGCGCTGGCCAAGCGCCTGGAGTCGGACCTGGCTATCATCGACAAGCGGCGGCCGAAGGCCAACGTCTCGGAAGTGATGAACGTGATCGGCGAAGTAAAGGGCCGC
>JANORD010000172.1:0-13578 GCA_031415095.1 Lysobacteraceae bacterium | reverse complement strand
GGCATCAGCGAGCTGCGCGACGAGTCCGACAAGGACGGCATGCGCATCTACATCGAGGTGAAGCGCGCCGACTCGGCCGAGGTGCTGCTCAACAACCTCTACCTGCAGACGCAGATGGAGTCGGTGTTCGGCATCAACATGGTGGCGCTGGTGGACGGCCGCCCGCAGATCCTCAACCTCAAGCAGATGCTCGAGGCCTTCATCCGCCACCGCCGTGAAGTGGTCACCCGCCGCACCATCTTCGAGCTGCGCAAGGCCCGCGCCCGCGCCCACATCCTCGAAGGCCTCACGGTGGCGTTGGCCAACATCGACGAGATGATCGAGCTGATCAAGACCTCGCCCAATCCGGCCGAGGCCAAGGATCGCCTGCTGGCCCGCACCTGGGATCCCGGCCTGGTCCGTGCCTTGCTTGGCGCCGCCGGTGCCCAGGCTTCGCGCCCAGAGGGTCTGACCCTGGAGTTTGGTCTCGGTGAAGGCGGCTATCGCCTGTCCGAGGTCCAGGCCAAGGAAATCCTGGAGATGCGCCTGAACCGCCTCACCGGGCTGGAGCAGGAAAAACTCACCGACGAATACAAGCTGCTGCTGGAAACCATCCGCGGCCTGATCGAGATCCTGGAAAACCCGGAAGTGCTGCTCGAGGTGATCCGCACCGAGCTGCGCAACCTGCGCGAGGAATACGCCGATGCCCGCCGCACCGAGATCCGCCCGGGCGAGGAAGACCTGGACATCCTCGACCTGATCGCTTCGGAAGACGTGGTGGTCACGCTCTCGCACGCCGGCTATGCCAAGCGCCAGCCGCTCACCACCTATCGGGCCCAGAAGCGCGGCGGCAAAGGCCGTTCGGCCACCGCGATGAAGGAAGAAGACTTCATCGACCGCCTGTGGATCGTCAACACCCACGACACGCTGCTCACCTTCACCAGCACCGGCCGTGTGTTCTGGCTCAAGGTTTACCAGCTGCCGGACGCCGGCCCCAATTCGCGCGGCCGGCCCTTCATCAACTGGATCCCGCTGCAGGAAGGCGAGAAGGTGCAGGCGGTGCTGCCGGTGCGCGAGTTCGACGACAGCCACTTCGTGTTCTTCGCCACCCGCGACGGCACGGTGAAGAAGACCCCGCTCAGCGAGTACTCGCGTCCGCGCACCACCGGCATCTGGGCCATCAACCTCGACGAGGGCGACGGCCTGGTGGACGTGCAGCTCACCAACGGCCAGCGCGACATCATGCTGTTCGCCAGCAACGGCAAGGCCGTGCGCTTCGATGAAACCGAAGTGCGCTCCATGGGCCGCACTGCCACCGGCGTGCGCGGCATGCGCCTGAAGGAAGACGGCGAAGGGCAGGGCGCGAAGGTGGTCAGCCTGATCGTGGTGGACGGCGACGGCGACATCCTCACCGCCAGCGCCAAGGGCTACGGCAAGCGCACCCCGGCGGCGGAGTACCCGCGCAAGGGCCGCGGCACCCAGGGCGTGATCGCGCTGCAGACCAGCGGCCGCAACGGCAGCCTGGTGGGCGCCATCCAGCTCACCGAGCAGCATGAAATCCTGCTGATCTCCGACCAGGGCACTCTGGTGCGCACCCGTGCCTCCGAAGTGTCGCAGGTGGGCCGCAACACCCAGGGCGTCACCCTGATGCGAGTGGCGCAGGATGAGTCGCTGATCGCAGTGGAGCGCGTGGACGTGATCGAGTCCGACTTGGCCGACGACGACAGCGCGGCCATCACGGAGCCCTCGCAGCCCCAGCCCGAGGCTTGACGCTTGGGCCGCGCGCAAATCAGCGCGCGGCCTTTACTTCCAAGCCGTTCCCCGATGGAGAGCTGCATGCGCCTGACCCGACGTGCCGCGGCCTGGATGGCCGCCCCCCTGCTGCTGCTGTTGCTGCTGCCGGCATACGCGCAGCCGCAGGAGGCTGCCGGCAAGGTGCGCTCCAGCGACGCCGCCCGCATCGCGGCTGCCCGCGACCGCGTGCTGCCGGTGGTGGTGAGCATCCTCACCGTGCGCCAGGACCACCAGCAGGGCGAGCCGGTGCTCAGCGTTTCCAGCGGCAGCGGCACCGTGATTTCAGCGCAGGGCCACATCGCCACCAACGCCCACGTCACCCAGAACGGCAAGAGCTTCCGGGTGGTGTTCGCCGATGGCCGCGAGCTGCCGGCGCGCTTGGTGGGCACCGATACGCTTTCGGATCTGGCCGTGCTACAGGCGCAGCCGCCGGCGCCGGAAGACTTCGCGTACGCCGAGTTCGCCAGCGTGCTGGACCTGCAGCCCGGCGACACCGTGTTGGCGATGGGCGCGCCCTGGGGCCTGTCCAACTCCATGAGTGCGGGCGTGGTGAACAACCCGCGCCGCCTGCTGGTGTCGCTTTTCGACGATGAGGCCGACTACGAAGACCGCCTGGGCGCCGACCAGCCCACCGGCCGCTACTACGCCTGGATCCAGCACGATGCCGCCATCGCCCCGGGTAACTCGGGCGGCCCCTTGGTGGACTTGTCGGGCCGCATCGTGGGCGTGAATACCCGGGGCATGATCCTGGGCGGTGACCTGGCTTTCGCCATTCCTGGCCCCGACGCCGGCGAAGTGGTGCGCGCGCTCATCGCCCACGGCCGCATCGAGCGCGCGCATCTCGGCTTCCGCCTGCGCTCGCTCAAGGGCACCGGGCTGAAGGAAGGCGTGCTGGTGAATGCAGTGGAGCGCGGCTCGGCGGCGGAAAAAGCCGGCCTGCGCGCCGGTGACCGCATCCTGACGTTGCAAGGTGAGCCGCTGAGCGCGCGCCAGCCGGTGGACGTGCCGGCGCTGCAGCGGCGCATCGCTGAGCTACCCATCGGCCAGCCGGTAACACTGGGCATAGACCGCGCTGGCAAGCGCAGCAGCCTGCGCCTGGTAGCCGCCGCGCAGCCCGACGACAGCCAGCAGGAGCGCGCGTTCGCGCCTTTCGGGCTGTCGGTAATCGAGCTCACGCCCGCCATGGGCCTGCGCCGCAACCTCGACGCCGCCGACGGCCTGCTGATTACCGGCATCCGCCCCGGCGGCCCCGCGGCCATCGCCAGGCCTGCGCTGGCCCCGGGCGATCTGATCCGCCGCGTCAACGGCAAGCCGGTGGCCACTCTGGCCGCGCTGCAGGCCGCGGCGGGCGCACCATCGGCCGACGACAAGCCACTGGTGATCGAATTCCAGCGTGTAGCCGAGCAGCGCCTCGCCCTGCTGGCGCCGCGCTACGGCGACCGCGTGCGCACGCCGCAGCCCGAGCTGGCGAAGGCCTGGTCGGGCGTGGAAGTGCAGCCGGTCACCACTTCGCTGGCGCGCGACCTTGGTTTGGCGGCGCCCGGCTATCGCATCATCCGCATCTACCCGGGCAGCCCGCTGGCTGCTGCCGGCGCGCGGGTAGGCGACCTGCTGACGGCGCTGGACGGTGAACCGCTGCGC
Organism: Lysobacteraceae bacterium; assembly: GCA_031415095.1. Classification (GTDB taxonomy): domain Bacteria; phylum Pseudomonadota; class Gammaproteobacteria; order Xanthomonadales; family Xanthomonadaceae; genus Arenimonas. The sequence goes on along the minus strand of JANORD010000172.1, from coordinate 10,164 downwards.
GCGGCCAACGAGAATTCTGCCGACGGTTTCCACCTGCGCGTTCGCGATCTGACCATCGGCAGCGCGGCCCGTTTCGACGCGCTGCGCGACGGCAAGCCCAAGACATTCGCGCTCACGCTGGTCGAGTCGCCGGTGAACACCTCGGGCCTGCGCACCCTGGCCCTGACCCGGCTGCGCGCGCAGCTGCGCGAGCTGGGCTTCTACGACCGCGCCGCCCAGCGTCTGCCGGCCCAGCGGGCCGGCGTGGTGGTGGATGGCGTTGAGGCCGGCGGCCCCGCTGGCCTGGCCCACCTGCAGGGCGGCGACGTCATCATCAGCCTGGCCGGTGAGCCGGTGCGCGACCTGGCCGGCCTGGCGCAGCGGCTGGACGCGGCGCTGGCGAACGGCAACGGCCAGGTGATCCCGCTGCAGGTGATCCGCGGCAGCGAAACGCGCATCCTTTACCTCGAACGTTACTGGCTAACGGAGACCCCATGACCCTGGCCCGCCTGCTTGCCCTTGCCGTCCTGATGCTGCTGGCACCGGTGGCCAACGCCGCTGCCCCGGTGAAGGATTACCGCGAGGTTTACAGCGCATTGGTGGCGCAGCACGCCGACGCCGTGGTGACGGTGAAGTTCGTGATGTCGGTGACCAATTCGGGCAACGAGCAGCGCATCGAAGACCGCACCCAAGCCATCATGGTCAGCGCCGACGGCCTGCTGCTGGTGCCAGACCGCGCGGTGAGCCTGGACTTCGCCAAGTTCGGCGGCGGCACGCCCGGGCAGGCCTCGCCAGTAGCCAAGTCCAGCGACTTCCGCGTGCGCCTGGCCAACACCGAAGACTGGCTGCCGGCCGATCTGGTCACCCGCGATGCCGAACTGGGCCTGGCCTGGCTGCGCGTGCGCAAGCCGCCCGGCGCGCTGGCCTGGGTGGATTTGGCGCAGGGCATCAAGGCCGAGCCGGGTATGGTTTTCTTCTCCCTGCTTCGCACGTCGGACGAGTGGGGCGGGGTGCCGGTGTTCCGCCCGGGCCTGGTGCTGGGTGAAACCCGCACGCCCACCTTCCGGCTGATGGTGGACGGCGTGCCGGGCCTGGCGTTTTCGCACGACGGCAAGCCGATGGGCTACGTGGACATCGATTTGGCGGCGATGTCGCGCGCTGGCGGCACCGGGCTGGGCCTGGACATGGCCGACCTGGCGCTGCGGATGACGCCCGTGGACAAAGTGGCGGCCGCCACCGCGCAGGCGGCCAAGCTTCCGGTGGCCGGCGCGGAGTAATCCAGGCGCTGCCCGGCGCCCGCCACTTTTGCGCATCCCGGCGCCACTTCGCCGCCCACAAGCGCCACAAGCGCCGTCCTATACTGGCCGTACTCCCGGGAGCCAGACATGTCCGCACACAGCCGCTTGCGCCGCACCTTGATACTGGCGCTGCTAGCCCTGGCGCTGTGCGCCGTGGCGGGCTGCAAGCGCGACGCCAACGAGGTCCCGGAGCTGCAGACCGGCGCCCCAGTGGATGCGCGCCAAGCCGTGGAAGGCTTCGCGCTGGTATCGGCGGGCCGCGGTGAGCACGAGGGCCAGTTGGCGATCGAGCTGGCGTTCTCCCAGCCACTGGCGGCCAGCCAAGCCTTCGACAGCCTGCTGGTGGTCACCGGTTCGCAGGGCGAAGTAGTCAAAGGCAGCTGGGTGCTGGATGGCGAAGCCAACAAGCTGCGCTTTCCCTTCGTTGAAGCCGACCGCGACTACAGCGTGCTGCTGCGCGCTGGCCTGGCCTCGGCCGACGGCAAGGTGCTGGGCAAGGACGATACGCGCCGGGTGAACACGGGCCCGGTGGAGCCGGCGGTCGGCTTCGCTTCGCAGGGCAGCGTGCTGCCCGCGCGCGATACCCGCGGCCTGCCGGTGGTGTCGGTGAACGTGCCGGAAGTGGATGTGGAATTCCTGCGTGTGCGCGACAGCGAAGTGGCGAACTTCTTCGTCAGCTACCAGCGCGGCGGCCGCCGCGGCGGCTGGGAACTGGGCGACAGCGAATGGCAGGACCGCGTGGCGATCACGCGCGTGGCCGATTCGGTGTACCTCAACCGCTTCGTGCTGGGCGGCGCCGACAACGAGCGCCGGCTGAGCTACCTGCCGGTGCAGAACATTCCCCAGCTGCAGGAACCGGGCCTGTATTTCGCCCTGATGCGCCAGGTGGGCGCCTACAGCCAGGACTACGAGACCGCGATTTTCTTCGTCAGCGACCTGGGCCTGCATGTGCGCGTTTACGGTGACCAGGTGTTCGTGCACACCGCGTCCCTGCAGTCGGGCGAGCCGGTGGGCGACGTGGAGCTGAAAGTCCTCAACACCGAAGGCGAGGCCGTGGTGCAGGCCAGCACCGACGGCAGCGGCATTGCGCGCGTGGCCTACAAGCTCGACGCCAGCCACGTGCTGGTGGCGCGCAGCGGCAACGACGTGTCGCTGCTGCCGTTCAACCAGCCGGCCCTGGATCTTTCGGAATTCGCAGTGGCGGGCCGGCCGCAGGCCTGGTTCGACGTGTTCGCGTGGTCGGGCCGCGACCTCTACCGCCCCGGTGAAACCTTGCGCCTGTCGGCACTGATGCGTGACTACGACGGCCGCGCAGTGAAGGCGCAGCCGCTGTTCCTCAGCCTCAAGCAGCCCGATGGCAAGGTGTTCCTGGAAACCCGGCTGAGCCCCGCGGAAGGCGGCTACTACGCCTGGAGCCACGCGCTGCCGGCCGATGTCCCCACTGGCCGCTGGCAAGTGGAGTTTCGCACCGCGCCGGGCGCCACCGAAGTGGTGCAGGGCATGGCGCTGCGCATCGAGGAGTTCCTGCCCGAGCGCATGAAGCTGGAACTGGCCAGCACGCAGGCCACGCTCAAGCCCGGTGAAAAGCTGGCGCTGGACGTCACGGCGGCCTATCTCTACGGCGCGCCGGCGGCGGGCAATCGTTTCACCGCGCGGCTGGCGGTGTCAGCCGAGCAGCATCCGCTGGAGGGTTTCCCTGACCATTTTTTTGGCGATCCCACGCTGGCGTTGCCCAAGCCGGGCGACGACGCAGTGGATTCGACGCTGGATGAAAACGGCCAGTACAGCATCGCGTTGGCGCTGCCGGAAGAAGCCGCCAAGCCCACGGCGCCGGTGTCGGTGGTGGTCACCGGCAGCGTGTTCGAAAGCGGCGGCCGCCCGGTCAGCCGCAGCCTGACGCGCACGCTTTGGCCGGCACCGCTGCTGGTCGGCGTGCGTCCGATGTTTGACATGGCCGATGGCGCGCCCGGCAACGGCGTCGCCAGCTTCGAGCTGATGCGCGGCGATGCTGCCGGCAAGCGCGCAAAGGCCGCGGAGCTGAGCGTGCGCCTGGTGCGCGAACTGCGCGACTACCACTGGCGCCAGGACGACGGCGGTGGCTGGGGCTACGACTACAGCGCGCGCTACGAAACCCTGGAAACCCGGGCGCTGACCACCCGCGCCGATGGCGACGTGCGCGTTGATTTCCCGGTGGAGTGGGGCGAGTACCGGCTGGAAGTGTTTGATGCCAGCACCGGCCTGCTCACGCGGCTGCCGTTCGTGGCCGGCTGGAGCTGGGATAACCAGAACCGCGGCCTCGACGCCCGCCCCGACAAGGTGAAGCTGGCGCTGGACAAGACCGCCTATCGCGCCGGCGACACCCTGCGCGTCACGGTCACGCCGCCGCAGCCCGGCCCGGGCCTGCTGCTGGTGGAAGCGGGCACCTTGCTGCACGTGCAGCCGCTGCTGGCCAAGCCGGGTGAAACCTACGAACTCAAGGTGACCAAGGAGTGGGAGCGCCACGATGTCTACATCACCGCGCTGGTGCTGCGCGGTGGCTCGGCCGTGGAAAAAGTGACGCCGGCGCGCGCCGTTGGCGTGGCGCATGTGCCGATGGATCGCGCCGACCGCAGCGTGCCGGTGAGCGTGAAAGCGCCCGAACTGACGCGCCCGGAGCAGGACCTGCCGGTCACCCTCAGCGCTCCGGCCCTCGCAGGCAAGACCGCCTGGGCCACGGTGTCGGCGGTGGACGTTGGCATCCTCAACATCACCCGCTTCCCGGTGCCGGATGCGGCCAGTCATTTCTTCGCCCAGCGCCGCCTGGGCGTGGAGGCGTTTGATCTCTACGGCCGCGTGATCGAAAGCTTCGACGGCGAGACCGCCACGCTGCGATTCGGCGGCGACATGGCGCTGCTGGCGCTGCCGCAGGCGCGCCGGCCCACCGCGCGCGTCCAGACCGTGGATCTGTTCTCAGGCCCGGTGCTGCTGGATGCCAAGGGCCAGGCCAAGGTCTCGGTGCCGGTGCCTGATTTCAACGGCACGCTGCGGGTGTCGGCGCTGGTGTACAGCGACGAGGTGTATGGCCAGGGCAGCAGCGAAAGCGTGCTGCGCGCGCCGATCCTGGCCGAGGTGAGCGCGCCGCGCGCGCTGGCGCCGGGCGACCGCAGCACCGTCACCCTGGACCTGCAGAACTACACCGGCGCCGCGGCCGAATTCAGCGTGAGCCTGGACACCAGCGGGCCCATCGCCGTGGCCGGCGGGCGCGGCAAAGTGCGCCTTGAGCCCGAGGCCAAGACCACGCTGAGCTATGTTCTCAGCGGCACCGAGGGCGCCGGCGTGGGCACGCTGAAACTCAAGGTCGAAGGCGGCGGGTACGCCGTGAATCGCGAGTTCGACGTGCCGGTGCGCGCGGCCTGGGCTGGCACCGTGCGCTCGCGGGCGCAAACCCTGGCGCCGGGCGAGTCGCTGCAGGTGGGCGCCAACCTGGCGGCCGGCCTGATGCCCGGCACGGTGTCGGCCCGCATCACCGTCACCGCGCAGCCGCCGATTCCGTTCGCGCGGGCGCTGCAGGATTTGCTCGACTACCCCTACGGCTGCGTCGAGCAGACCACCACCCGTGGTTACGCGGCCCTGCTGCTGGACAACGACAGCGCGCAGCGCATGGGTTTCACCGGCCTGGATGCCGACAGCCGGCGCCAGCGGCTTGAATCCGCCTTCAGCCGGCTGGCGGCGCTGCAGGCGCCCAATGGCCACTTCTCGATGTGGGGCGGCAGCGACAGCACGCCCATCCTCACGCCCTACATCACCGAGTTCCTGCTCGGTGCGCGTGAAGCCGGCTTCGCGGTGCCTGAGACGCTGCTGCAGAAGTCGCTGGAGCGCTTGAACGAAGACCTGCTCACCGGCGGCGTGCCGTTCTACGCTTTCGATAGCGCCGATCACCTGCGATTCGCCTACCAAGCCCACGCGGGCTACGTGTTAGCGAAGGTGAATCGGGCACCGCTGGGAACGCTGCGCGCACTGTTCGACAACGAGCGCGGCAAGTCGCTCACCGGTCTGCCGCTGCTGCACCTGGGCCTGGCGCTGTCGCTGCAGGGTGACGACGCCCGCGCCAAGACTGCCATCGCTGAAGCGTTCGCCAAGAAGGACGCGCGCCCGCGCTGGCTGGGCGACTACGGCACCACCTTGCGCGATGAAGCGCTGATGCTGGCCTTGCTGCAGCAGCACGGCCGCAGCGTGCCGCAGCGCGACGAGCGGCTGCTGGCGCTGTCCCGTGAGATGCAGGCGCGGGGTGCCGACCGCCCCTACTGGCTCAGCACCCAGGAGCAAATTGCGCTGGCCCGGCTGGGCAAGGGCATGGCCTTGGACAACGAGCGCACCTTCTCGGGCGTGCTGCGCATGGGCGAGGTGGAGACCGAGGTGGCGGCAGATCGCGTCTTCAGCCGTGACCTGAACTTCGCCGACCTCGCTGCCGGCGTGCGCTTCACTCCGAAGTCGGAAGCGCCGCTGTTCGCCAGCATCGACGTGGCCGGCGTGCCGCGCACCCTGCCGGCGCCGGACGACAGCGCCATCAGCGTCAAGCGCAGCTGGTTCAACCCCGACGGCACCCCGTGGAAGCCGGGCCCGCTGCGCGAAGGCCAGGTGCTGGTGGCTTCGCTGCGGGTGGAGTCGAAGGAGGCCCTGCCGGACGCCCTGCTGGTGGACCTGCTGCCGGCCGGCCTGGAGGTGGAAAACCTCAACCTCACGCCGCCCGAGCAGTGGGCCGACATCAGCATCGAGGGCATCGCCATCACCGACCGTGGCGACGCGTCGGAGATCCTGCACGAGGAATACCGCGACGACCGCTACGTGGCCGCGCTGAAACTGTATGCCGGCCAGCAGGCGCAGCTGTTCTACCTGGTGCGGGCGGTGACGCCGGGCACCTACGTGGTGCCGCCACCGCAGGTGGAGGACATGTACCGGCCTGAGCTGCGCGGCGTGGGCAAGGCCGTGCCGGCGTCGGTGACTGTCGTGCAACCCTGAGCGCGTCTGCGCCCGCGCTCGCGCCGCAGCGCTGGCGGCGCTGGCGCCTGGTCGTGGCGCTGACGCTGCTGCTGGCGCTGCCGTTGGCGCTGGATCGCGGGTTTCCACCGCCGATTCCCGACGCCGGCAGCGCCGGCGCGGTGGTACTGGCGGCCGATGGCACGCCACTGCGTGCCTTCGCCAATCGCGACGGCGTCTGGCGCTATCCGGTGGGCCTGCACGAGGTGTCGCCGCATTACCTGCAGGCGCTGGTGACCTACGAGGACCGCTGGTTCTGGCGGCACCCGGGCGTGAATCCGCTGGCGCTGCTGCGCGCTGGCGGCCAGTGGCTGGCCAGCGGACGCGTGGTATCCGGCGGTTCCACCTTGACCATGCAGGTGTCGCGCATCCTGGAGCCGCATTCGCGCACGCCTGCCGGCAAGCTGCGCCAGGCGCTGCGTGCGCTGCAGCTGGAATGGCGCTACTCGAAAGCCGAGATCCTCACGCTGTACCTCAACCATGCGCCGTTTGGCGGCACCATCGAAGGCGTGGAAGCCGCCAGCTGGGCCTACCTGGGCAAGCCGGCGAAAAACCTGTCGCAGGCCGAAGCGGCGCTGCTGGCGGTGCTGCCGCAGGCACCCAGCCGGCTGCGTCCCGACCGTCATCCCGAGGCCGCGCGCGCGGCGCGCGACAAGGTGCTGGCGCGCATGGCCGCGCGCGGCGCGTGGAGCCCGGCGCAGGTGGCCGATGCCCGCGTTGAACCGGTGGTGGCGCGGCGCCTGCAGCCGCCGCTGTCGGCCGCGCTGCTGGCCCAGCGCCTACGCTCGGAGCAGCTTGGCCAGGCGCGGATCCAGAGCACGCTGGATGCCGGCCTGCAGCGCACGCTGGAAGATCGCCTCGCCGGCTACTTCGCGCAGCTGCCGGACCGCACTTCGGCCGCGCTGCTGGTGGTGGACAACGCCACGCTGGAGGCGCGCGCGTATGTCGGCTCGCTGGCGTTCGCCGATGCGCGCCGGCTGGGCCATGTGGACATGGTTCGGGCCACGCGTTCGCCCGGCTCCACGCTCAAGCCCTTTCTCTATGGCCTGGCCATCGACGACGGCCTGCTGCACTCGGAGAGCCTGCTGGTGGATGCGCCGCAGAGTTTCGGGCGCTATCGCCCCGCCAACTTCGACCCCACGTTCAACGGCCCGGTGTCGGTGGCGCAGGCGCTGCGGCTGTCGCTGAACGTGCCGGCGGTGGACGTGCTGGATCGGCTGGGTCCGGCGCGTTTCTCGGCGCGGCTGGCCCATGCCGGAGTGAAACTGCGGCTGCCGCGCGGCGCGCAGCCCAACCTGTCCATCATCCTGGGCGGCACCGGCACGCGGCTTGAAGAATTGGTGGGCGCCTACCGCGCGCTCAATGCGGAAGGCCTCGCCGGCCCTGTGCGCTACCGGCCCGACCAACCGCTGCAGGAGCGGCGCCTGCTGTCGCCGGGCGCGGCCTGGATCATTCGCGAAATCCTCGAACAGAACGGCCGCCCGGGCCAGCGCGACGACGCCATCGACACCAGCAGCCGAAGCCGCTTGGCGTGGAAAACCGGCACCAGCTACGGCTTTCGCGACGCCTGGGCGCTGGGCAGTACGGCGCGCTACACGGTGGGCGTGTGGGTGGGACGGCCGGACGGCACGCCCTTGCCGGGGCAGTACGGCGCCATCACCGCGCTGCCGCTGCTGTTCGAAGTGGTGGACAGCCTGCCGCGCCACGCCGATGACGCGCGTCCGCGCGCCTTGCCGGACAGCGTGCGCAAGCTCGACATCTGCTGGCCGCTGGGGCTGCCGCCGGATGCGGCGGCGCCGGGCCTGTGCCAGCAGAAGCGCGAGGCGCTGGCGCTGGTGGGCAGCCTGCCGCCCACCCTGCCCGAACGCGACGCGCGGCTGTGGAGCGCCGGACGGCTGGCGGTGGACGTGGATGCGCGCAGCGGGCTGCGCTTGTCGGCCGGCTGCGGCGGCGATGCGCCGCGTCGACGGCTTGAAATCGCGCGCTGGCCCAGCCTGGCCTATCCGTGGCTGCCGGCCGCACAGCGCCGCGCCAGCGCCATCCCGCCGCTGGCCGCAGGCTGTGCGCCCGATGGTTTGGAAGCGAGGGAAAGCCTTCGGATTGAAGGCCCGGGGGAGGGCGCCCGCTTGGCGCGCGCACCCGGCAGCGCCAAGCCCGCCACGCTGAGCCTGCGTGCGCTCGGCACGCAGGCACGCGTTCGCTGGCTGGTGAACGGGCGGCTGGCGGCGGAAACCAGCGGCTCGCGTCGCTGGACCGTGTCCTTGGATCAACCCGGCCCGCTGCGCATTACGGCCCTGGCCGACTCCGGCGCCTGGGACGAATTGAACCTGCGGGTCGTGCGCTGACTCAGGCCAGGTGTTCGAGCACGTACTCGGCGGCCGACACCTTGAACTCGCCCGGCGCTTCCACGTGCAGCTGCTTCACTACGCCGTCCTCGGCGTACAGCGCGAAGCGCTTGGCGCGCAGGCCCATGCCGAAAGCAGTGGCGTCGAGCTCCAGGCCCAAGGCTTGGGTGAACGCCCCGTTGCCGTCGGCCAGCATGTGGATACCTTCCGGCACGCCCTGGCTCTTGGCCCAGGCGTCCATCACGAAAGCGTCGTTAACCGACAGGCAGGCAACGCTGATGCCGCGGGCCGCGAAGTCGTTGAAGTGCTCTGCGTATCCGGGCAGGTGCTTGGCCGAGCAGGTGGGGGTGAACGCGCCCGGGACGGCAAACAGCAGCACTTTCTTGCCGCCGAACAACTCGGCGGTGTTCACCGCCTGCACGCCGTCCTTGAGCATATTGAGGGTGGCTTGGGGAATGTTGTCGCCGACCTGGATGGTCATGTGGGCTCCGTTGGGTGTGGGGGACGGGCAGTTTAACCAGCCCGCGTGACGCCCGGGTGCGGACTGGCTGGCGAGCGCGGGTAAACTGCCGGGACGGGCACCGCTTGCCCCGAGGCCGAGCATGCAGTTCAAGGATTATTACGACACGCTGGGCGTGGAGGCCGGCGCCGGCGAAGCGGAGATAAAGACCGCCTATCGTCGCCTGGCGCGGAAGTTCCACCCGGACGTGAGCAAGGAAAAAGGCGCGGAAGAGCGCTTCAAGGCCATCAACGAGGCCTATGAAGTGCTGCGCGACAAGGACAAGCGCGCCGAGTACGACCAGCTGAAGTCCCAGGGCTATCGGCCCGGCGAAGACTTCCGGCCACCGCCGGGCTTCGGCCAGGGTGGAGGTGACGGTGGCTTTCGCTACCAGCAGGATTTTGGCCAGGGCGGTGGCTTCAGCGACTTCTTCGAATCCATGTTTGGCGGCGGCGCTCGCGGCGGTGGCCGTGCTCCCCAGCAGCCCGCCGGCGACCTGCGCGCCAAGTTGGCCATCGGGCTGCAGCTTGCCTACACCGGCGGCAAGCAGCGCATCACCGTGGACGGGCGCACGCTGGAAGTAAACGTGCCGGCGGGCATCGCCCCGGGCCAGGTGATCCGCCTGGCCGGGCAGGGCCGCAGCGGCGGTGGCCGCGCGTCGGACCTGCTGCTGGAAATCGACTATCGCCCACACGCGGAATTCGAAGTGGATGGCCGCAACGTGCTCTACACGCTGGCGCTGGCGCCCTGGCAGGCGGCGCTGGGGGCAACGCTGAGCGTGCCCACCTTGGGCGGTGCCGTGGAGCTGCGCATCCCGCCTGACTCCGACACCGGCCGCAAGCTGCGTCTGCGCGGCCGCGGCCTGCCCGGAAAACCCACCGCCGGCGACCAGTTGGTGGAAATCGAAGTCCGCGCCCCGCGCGCCGAGACCGACGCCCAGAAAGACCTCTACCGCCAAATGTCCGAAGCCTTCGACTTCGACCCCACCAAACCCTGACCCACAAAAAAAGAACGGTGTCAGAGTGAG
>JANORD010000171.1:0-12403 GCA_031415095.1 Lysobacteraceae bacterium | reverse complement strand
AGGTCGGAGCATCGGGACTGAAGTCCCTCCCACAGGGTGCCTTTAGGGGGTGGTTGGGCAGGTTTGTTTGAGGTCGAGGGCGCGGGCGATCTCGCGCCAGTCGAAGGCGCCCACGCCCTGGTCGTCGTGCGCGGCGAACAGCACGCCGTAGGGAAACGCGCGGGTGGCGGTGGCGTGCAGCCAGATGCCATCGGTCAAGGACACGGTATCGCCGGAAAAACTGCCGCGGAACTCCAAATCCTGGCGATTGAACACGTGGAACACCGTGCGTTCGGCCGACTGGTCGGCGGTGATCCAGTAGCCGCTGCCGTCGGCGCAGGCCCACAGCGCCACGCCCTCGGCCTGGGCCTGGAAGCGTTCCGGCGGCAAGTTGCGGCCGGTGTAGCTGCCGTCCATGCGGTACTCGCGCAGGGTGGTGCCCACGCGCCGGTCTTCTTCGGCAATCAGCAGGCGGTCGTGGGTGGGATCGCCCGCGATTGATTCCACCATGCGCAGTGCGCCGGCTTCGGTGGTGTCGCCGAATTGCCCCAGCAGGGTGGCGCTGGGCGTCGCGCCATCCAGCCGCACGCGGAAGCGCTTCACGCGGCCGTCGAGTTCCTCCATCGGCGGCACCAGCTCGGTGCGGAAATCGGCCATGAAGCTGTCGGTGACCAGCACCTCGAGTTCGTTGGGGGCCACTTCCTGCAGCCACAGGCCGTAGGGATTGAGCAATTCACCGTGGCCGAATTCGCCGACCGGGGAAAAGTCCGGCAGACGCAGCATTTGCACGCGCTGGTTGTCGCGCTCCACCACGAATACCAGGTCGCCATGCACGGCAATGCCGTTGGGGCGGAAGAACTGCCCCGGCTTGTCGCCCTGGCTGCCAACAACGCGCAGCAGCGCGCCGGTGTCGCCGTCGTAAACCACCAGCTGGTTGGTTGCCTTGGCGGTGGCGATGAGCCACGTGCTGCCGTCTGGCGTGGGCCAGGCGGCCACCGAATCAATCTCGTATTCGCGCATCGGCGCGGTCATGAAGCGCTCGGGCACGCGGGCGATGGCCTCCGGTGCGGCCGCCGCCGCTGGAGCGGGGGCGGTCGCGGGGCGGTCGGGATTGGCCGCGCAGGCGGCCAGCAGGAGCAGGGCGGGGGCCAGGGCTCGAATGCGAAAGAAGGAAGAGGTCATGGGCTGATTATGCGGATTCATTGCAGTTTGGTGAATGCCGAGGCGCCCCGACACCCCAGTCCATCGCTTCATCCGCATGAAGGGATTGACAAGCCCCCGAGCCGGGGGCAGAGTAGGCCCCGCAACACCCATCGAGACCGGCTGAGGGGTTAGGCCCGAAGAAGCCGGGGCAACCCATGCGAGCGCAAGCCCGCATGAAGGTGCCAATTCCTGCGGGGACATCACGTCCGCCGAGAGATGGGTCGTACGCTCCCTGGTCATCGGGAGCTTTCGACGCCGCTTTCTGCACCGCATGAACTCGCTGGGCCCCAAGCCAGCCAGGAGTCGTGCGATGAGCTTCCAATCTTCCCCCACCGCCACCGCCACCCCCACCCCCACCCCCTTTGTAGGAGGGACTTCAGTCCCGATAGCTCTTGGTACAGAAGCATCGGGACTGAAGTCCCTCCTGCAGGTTTTGCCGGGGGGGCTGCCGCAGGGCGGTCAGGAGGCGCGGGGGTTTGTGTTTGATCTGCAGCTGGTGCTTCGGCATGCGGGGCCGCGCAGCGTGGTGGTGCGGGGCGAATGGCAGGGGCCGGCGGACGCGCCGCTGGTGGTGGTGGCGGGCGGCATTTCGGCCAATCGCCACGTGGCGGCGAGCCCAGGCAATGACGAGGCGGGTTGGTGGGAGGCCCAGGTAGGTCCGGGCCGCGCCATCGACACCTCGCGCTTTCGGGTGCTGGCCATCGACTGGCTCGGCGCCGACGGCGCGCTCGACGTCGCGCTCGACAGCGCCGACCAGGCCGATGCCCTCGCCGTGGCGCTCGACCGCCTGGGCGTCACCCGGGTCGCGGCCTTCGTCGGCGCGTCCTACGGCGCCATGGTGGGGCTGCAGTTCGCGGCGCGGCACGGCCATCGCCTCGGCCATTTGGTGGCCATCTCCGGCGCCCACCGCGCACATCCGTTTGCCAGCGCCTGGCGCGCCTTGCAGCGCCAGTGCGTGGCGCTGGGCCGCAGCGAAGGCGGCGTGGCGCAAGGTCTGGCGCTGGCCCGGCAGTGGGCCATGCTCAGCTACCGCACGCCGGAAGAATTCGCCGCGCGCTTCGACGCGCCGGCCACGCTGGAGGGCGGCAGCGCGCGCTGCGCCTCGCAGGACTATCTGGAAGGCTGCGGCCGCCGCTTCGCCGCGCGCTTCACCAGCACGGCGTTCCTGCGCCTGTCCGAATCCATTGACCTGCACGCCGTGGACCCGGCCAGCGTGACCGTGCCCACCACCGTGGTGGCCATCGAAGAGGACCGTTTGGTGCCGCTGGCCGACCTGCAGGCTTTGGTTGAAAACCTGGGTGCGCCGGCGCGGCTGCGCCAGCTGCGTTCGTCCTACGGCCACGACGCGTTCCTGAAAGAGGAGGGCGCCATCGCCGGCATCCTGAAAGACGCACTGGCCGACGCCTGCGGAGGTGCGTCATGAGCACGCGCTGTCCCGCAACCGCCGCCGTGCGCGCCGGCATTGATGCCGATACCGCCTTTGGTGCCGTCACGCCGCCGATCGTGCTGTCGAGCAACTTCAGCTTCGCCGGCTTCGGCCAGAAACGTAAGTACGACTACACCCGCAGCGGCAACCCCACCCGCGACCAGTTGGCCGAGGCGCTGGCCGAACTGGAAGGCGGCGCCGGCGCGGTGGTCACCGCCACCGGCATGGCCGCGATCACCCTGGTGCTGGAGGCGTTCCTGCAGCCGGGTGAACGCTTGGTGGTGACCCACGATTGCTACGGCGGCAGCTGGCGCCTGTTCGACGCGCTGGCGCGCAAGGGCCGCTTCGAGCTGGTGCTGGCCAACCTGGCGGATCCGCAGGCGCTGGCCGCGGCGCTGTCGGTGCCCACCCGCCTGGTGTGGATCGAAACACCGTCCAACCCGCTGCTGCGCATCACCGACCTGCAGCACGTCATCGACGCCGCGCACGCCGCCGGCGCATTGGCGCTGGTGGACAACACCTTCCTGTCGCCGGCGCTGCAGACGCCCATCGAGTTCGGCGCCGATTTCGTGCTGCATTCCACCACCAAGTACATCAACGGCCACAGCGACGTGGTGGGCGGGGCCGTCGTGTCGCGCGACGCCGCGCACAACGAATCGCTCACCTGGTGGGCCAACGCGCTGGGCCTCACCGGCTCGCCGTTCGACAGCTTCCTCACCCTGCGCGGCCTGCGCACGCTGGACGCACGCCTGCGCGTGCATCAGGAAAACGCTGCGGCCCTGGCCGAGCGCCTTGAGCGCCATCCGGCGCTGTCGGCAGTGCACTATCCGGGTCTGGCCTCGCATCCGGGCCACGCGTTGGCTGCGCGCCAGCAGCGCGGCTTCGGCGCCATGATTTCCTTCGAACTGGCGGGTGGCCTGCCGGCCGTGCGCGCCTTCCTGGACGGGCTGCAGCACTTCACCCTGGCCGAATCCCTGGGCGGCGTGGAAAGCCTGGTGGCGCACCCGGCCAGCATGACCCACGCCGCGATGTCGGCCGAGGCGCGTCGCGTCGCCGGCATCGGCGAAGGCCTGCTGCGCCTGTCGGTCGGCATCGAAGCCCTGGAAGATCTGGAGGCCGACCTCAGGCGGCGCTGGCGCGTGCGCTGGCGTTGAGCCCGCAGCCGCTGAGCGAGGTGTCGCCGTGACCGCAGTGCTGGCCAGCGCGGCCGCTCGCACGGAACCGGCCGTGCACCGCATCGCGCTGCTCGGCGTGGGCACGGTGGGCAGCGCGCTGCTGTCGCGCTTGGCCGAAGGCGCGCATCCGCAGCTGCGCTTGGTGCTGGCAGCCAACTCGCGCCGGCGGCTGGCCGATGCGCGCGGCCTGGATCCCGCTGCAGTGCTTGGCAGTCTGGGCGAAGGCGAGCCGCACGATGGTTCCGGCGCGCAGCCCTCGGGCCTGCAGCCCGGCGACATCGTGGTGGACGCCACCGCCAGCGCCGAACTGGCCGCCTGGCACCCGCGCTGGCTGCGCCACGGCCTGCACGTGGTGAGCGCGAACAAGCTGGGCCTGGGCGGCCCGCTGCTGCGCCAGCACGACATCCGCGCACTGGCCACCGAAGGCCGCCATTACGGCGATTCCGCCACCGTAGGCGCTGGCCTGCCGCTGCTGCGCACGCTGCGTGATCTGCGCGCCGGCGGCGATCGCATTGGCGCCATCGTCGGCGTGCTCTCGGGCACGCTGGCCTGGCTGTTCGACGGTTACGACGGCAGCGAGCCGTTTTCCCAGCGCGTGCAGGCGGCGGTGGCGCAGGGCTATGCCGAGCCGGACCCGCGGGTGGACCTCTCCGGTGAGGACGTGCGCCGCAAGCTGCTGATCCTGGCGCGCGCCGCCGGCTATCCGCTGGAGGAGGTGGAAGTGCGGGTGGACTCGCTGCTGACGCCGGCCATCGAAGCGGCCGGGCCGGGCGAACTGGCGACGGCGTTGCGCGAACTCGATGCCCCGTTGGCTGAGCGCGCGGCCCGCACCGCCAGCGACGGCAAGGTGCTGCGCTATGTCGCGCGCTTCGATTCGGGCGGTGCGCGCATTGGCCTGGAGGCGCTGGCACCGGATGACCCGATCGCCGTGGGCCGGGGCTGCGACAACCGCGTGGCCATCTGGAGCACGCGCTATCGCGAGCGCCCGCTGCAGATCCAGGGCCCGGGTGCCGGCGCCGAGGTGACCGCGGCCGCGCTGCTGGACGATCTGCTGCGCATCGTCGATTGAACTGCTGATGGAGGGACTGTAGGAGGGACTTCAGTCCCGATGCTTCTGGCAAAGAGCATCGGGACTGAAGTCCCTCCTACAGGGCAGCTGGCGGGGCTTTGGTGGTGGGGTGGTGGGGATTGGTCACATTCCAGCCATATGCGCCAAGTAGAAATGTCGGATTCTCCACAACGGACGTCCGACGCAATGAACAAATCGATCTTGGCTTCGAGCCTTTCGCGCGCCCTCGCCGGCGCTCTGGTGCTGTCATCCGGCGCTAGCCTGGCGCAGAGTGCGGCACCGGCCGCCGCCGACATGGGCGTGGCCGAGCTTGATGCGGTGGAAGTGCGCGGCCAGATCGTGTTCCGTGACCGTGCCCAGGAGCCGGCCACCCTGGTCTACGACCTGGAGTTCTTCCAGCCGTTCGAGCCGCTCACCGTGGGCGACATGCTCAAACGCGTGCCCAGCGTGGCGTTCCTGTCGGATGTGCTTGAGTACGACGGCGTGCGCCTGCGCGGCCTGGATCCGGGCTACACCCAGATCCTGATCAACGGCAAGCGCGTCCCGGGTGCGGGTTTCGACCGCTCCTTCTTCGTTGACCGCATCCCGGCCGAACTGGTGGACCGCATCGAAATCGTGCGCTCGTCTTCGGCCGACCGCAGCGGCGATGCCATTGCCGGTGCCCTGAACATCGTGCTGCGCGACGGCTACTCGCTGGAAGGCGGCGCGGTCCGCTTTGGTGGCGCGGTGTACTCCGACGACGAAGTAGAGCCGATCCTGGGCGTGGTCTGGGGTGGCGAAGCGCTGGGCGGCCAGCTGCTGCTGGGCGCG
The DNA here is from genome assembly GCA_031415095.1 of Lysobacteraceae bacterium. Lineage (GTDB taxonomy): Bacteria > Pseudomonadota > Gammaproteobacteria > Xanthomonadales > Xanthomonadaceae > Arenimonas. The sequence goes on along the minus strand of JANORD010000171.1, from coordinate 6,741 downwards.
AGCACCCAGGGGCGTCGTGCCCCCAAGGAAAAGTTCAGCCAGCGCTTCGACGAGCCGGGCGGTACCCTGGACAACGTGGAGGTGCAGACCGACGTGCGCAGCGGCGACGACTACTCGCTGAACGCCGACTACACCGCGGACCTCGGCCCGGGTCGCTTCAACCTCAACGCCTTCTTCGTGCGCACCGACCGGATCCAGGACGAGGACTCCATCGAGTACGCCGACGGCATCCAGACCGAGCCCAACATCCTCACCATCAACGACAACGACCTGGACATCCGCACCGACAACTATTTGGTCGGCACCGAATACGTGTGGCAGGGCATGGGCGGCGAGAACGCAGTCCGCGTCGGCTACGCAGGCATTGACGACGACCAGTTCGAGTTCGAGGACGAGTTCGAGTTCCAGCGCGACGGCATCCCCTACCCGGAAGACGACCGCTTCACCGGCGATCGCACCTACGTGGACATCGAAGACACCGAGCTGTCGGCCGAGTTCCGCCACACGCGGCCGGTGGGCGCGAACGAACTTCGCTTTGGCGTCGAGGGCATCATCAAGGAGCGCGACACCTCCATCATCACCGATCGCAACCGCATCACCATCCCCAACGCCCCGGCGCCGCGCCCCGATATCCCCGGCGTATTCGGCCCGTTCCTGCCGCTCGATGGTGGCCTCAACAACATCGAGGAAGACCGCATCGAGCCGTTCGTGAAGCTCAGCGGCGAGGCCGGGGCGCTGGAATGGGAAACCGGCGTGCGCTACCAGTGGACCGACGTGGCCATCACCGACTTCACCGTGGATCCGGCCGATGCCGACGCCGAAAACGACTACGGCGAGTTCCTGCCGTCGGCGCACCTGCGCTGGAACCTGGACGAGGACAACCGCATCACCGGCTCGGTGGCCCGCACCATGCGCCGCCCCGGCTTCGACCAGATCTCGCCGGCGCTGATCCTGGCGGAACTCGGCGACAACGACCTGCTGGGCAACCCGGACCTGGACTCCGAGACCGCTTGGGGCCTGGACCTGGGCTGGGAGCGGCGCTTGGGCCGCACCGGCGTGGTCGGCGTGAACGCGTTCTATCGCGACATCAGCGACCTGATCGAAATCGCCAACACCGGCGTGGAGGGCGACGAGGGCCCGGGTACGTTCGTGCTGCAGCCGCGCAACACCGGCAACGGCGAGGTCTGGGGCATTGAACTGGACGTGTCCACGCCCTTGACCGCGTTCGGGCTGGAGAACACCGGCGTGTTCATGAACTACTCGTGGCTCGACTCCGAGATCACCGATGTGTTCGGCAAGCGCACGTTCAACGACCAGGCCGAGTACGTCTTCAACGTCGGCTTCATCCAGGACCTGCCCAGCGTGGATGCCTCGTTCGGCCTGAACTACCGCGAGCAGGGCGACGCGTTCGGCCGCATCGTTGGCCAGGAAGTCACCACGTCCTACGGCGGTGACCTGGAGCTGTTCGTGGAGAAGCGATTCAGCGAGCAGTGGACCCTGCGCCTGACCGGCTCGAACCTGCTGGACTCTTCCAAGGACGAGGTGTTCAACAAGTTCAACACCATCGACGACCAGTTCAATCGCGACTTCGACGAGTTTGAGCTTGAGACCGAGACGGCTGGGCGGGTTTACCAGCTGATTGCCCGTTACACCTTCTAAGCCAAGCCACCCAACTGTAGGAGGGACTTCAGTCCCGATAGCCCCAAAGCATCGGGACTAAAGTCCCTCCTACAGGTTTGCGGGCTGCTGTAGGAGGGACTTCAGTCCCGATTGCTGTTCACCGCCGCAGCGGCAAATACCCCTCCGGCCCCACCATCCGAAACGGAATCGACACCAGCCGCATACCACCGTTCAGCTGCACCGCAAAATGCAGGTGCGGCCCGCTGGAATAACCGGTGCTGCCGGTGCGGCCGATCTGCTGGCCCAAGGACACCCGCTCCCCGGGTTTCACCAGCACGCCGCCTTCCTGCAGGTGGGCATACAGCCCCATGCTGCCGTCATCATGCAGCACCCGCACCAGGTTGGCGCGGCCCGCCAGAGCTAGGTCGGTGCCGCCTTCGCTGAAGCCCGAAACCGTGCTCATCACCACGCCCGCGCGCGCGGCCAGCACCGGCGTGCCTTCGGGCACGATCAGGTCCACGGCATAACGGTTGGCGGTGTCGGCGTGGCTGAAGCCGCCGTGGAAGCCCTGGCCCAGCTCGAAATTCTGTTCCTCCACGGGCAGCGAATACACCACGTCGCGGGCCACATGGCCGGGCTCGCCGGGCGTGCTGTCGAGCCGCAGCGCCGGCGCGGCGCCGCCGTCGGTGAATCGCGCCAGCGCCACCCGGGCACCGGGCGGCAACGTGTGGCGCACCGGCAGCGCGACGTCACTGGCTGCCGGTGCCGGGCCTTCGCTGCTCAACTCCACCTGCAGTGGGCCGGCGGTCTGGTTGAGCGCGTAGACCACCCGCTCGTTGCCCTGCTGCACCACGATCAGCTCGGCTGGGCTACCGGACTGCGCCTGCGCCGCGCCCACCAGCGCCAGCAGGCCCGCCAGCGCGAGCGCGCGCATCAGCACTCGATCACGTTCACCGCCAGCCCACCGCGGCTGGTTTCCTTGTACTTGTCCTGCATGTCGCGGCCGGTGTCGCGCATGGTCTTGATTACCTTGTCCAGCGACACCTTGTGCTTGCCGTCGCCGCGCAGGGCCATGCGCGAGGCGTTGATGGCCTTCACCGCGCCCATGGCGTTGCGCTCGATGCACGGAATTTGCACCAGCCCGCCAATCGGGTCGCAGGTGAGGCCCAGGTTGTGCTCCATGCCGATTTCCGCGGCGTTCTCCACCTGACCCGGCGTGCCGCCCAGTGCCGCGGTGAGGCCCGCCGCCGCCATCGAGCAGGCCACGCCCACTTCACCCTGGCAGCCCACCTCGGCGCCGGAGATGGAGGCGTTCTCTTTGTAGAGTATGCCGATGGCGGCGGCGGTGAGCAGGAACTCGAACACGCCTTCTTCCTTCGCGCCGGCGATGAAGCGGTGGTAGTAGTGCAGCACGGCGGGAATGATGCCGGCGGCGCCATTGGTGGGCGCGGTGACCACGCGGCCGCCGGCGGCGTTTTCCTCGTTCACCGCCAGCGCGTACAGGTTCACCCAGTCGAGCACGGTGAGTGGATCGCGCATGCCGGCCTCGGGCTGCGAGGCCAGTTCAGCGTGCAGCGCGGGGGCACGCCGCGGCACGCGCAGGCCGCCGGGCAGCGTGCCTTTTTCGCGAATGCCGCGCGCGGTGCAGTCCTGCATGGCCTGCCAGAGCGCGCGCAGGCCGGCGTGGATTTCATCCAGGCTGCGCCAGGCCTGCTCGTTGGCCAGCATCACGCCGGCCATGGACAGGCCGCTCTCGCGGCAGCGCTGCAGCAGTTCATCGCCGGAGTGGAACGGGTAGGGCAGTTCGGTGGTGTCGGCCACGATGCGGTCTTCGGCCGCCTCGTCCTGGTTCACCACGAAGCCGCCACCCACCGAGTAGTAGTCGCGTGTGGCCAGCTGCAGGCCCGCCGCGTCGTAGGCGATGAAGCGCATGCCGTTGGTGTGGAAGGGCAGCTTCTGGCGCTTGTTCAGCACCAGGTCGGTCTTTTCGTCGAACTTGATCGGGTGCGTGCCCAGCAGGCGCAGCGTCTTCTCGCTGCGGATGCGCGCCAGCGCGGCCGGGATCACGTCGGGGTCCACCTGGTGCGGCCAATGGCCCTCCAGCCCCATCATCAGCGCTTTGTCGGTGCCGTGGCCGCGGCCGGTGAGGGCGAGCGAGCCGAATACTTCGGCACGCACGCGCGCGGTGCGCTCCAGCAGCCCACCCTCCTCAAGCCAGCGGCTGGCGAAGCGCGCGGCGGCGCGCATCGGCCCCACCGTGTGCGAGGACGAGGGACCGATGCCGATCTTGAACAGGTCGAAGACGCTGACGGCCATGGGCGCGGTCCCGGTGAAGTGGCCGTATTCTATGCGCCTTGCCACCCCGGCCGACTGTACGCCGGCGAACTGAGGGCTTTGCGATGCGGCTGACCCTGATCCAGCGCGACCACTGCGAGCTTTGCGACCAGGCCTGGGAGCAGCTCGCGCTCGCGGCGGTCGAGGATTTCGACCCGTTGTGGATCGACGACGACCTGGGACTCCAGGCGCGCTACGGCGAACGCATCCCCGTGCTGCGGCGCGAAGACAGCGGCGCCGAATTGGACTGGCCGTTCAGCGCGGCGGACGTTCGCGCGTTCTTGGGTAAGTGAGTCCGCAACTGGTCAGGGTTTGGCGGCGGGTGCCAGGACCAGGCGCGTGCGCACCACCACTTCGTCGGGCAGCAGTTCGGTGTCGGTCCAGTCGCCCGAGCCCACGTTGAAGGCCAGGCGGCTGAGTTTCGCTTCGCCGGTGAGCACCGGCTGCGCGCCGGGCTGCCAGCTGAAGGTGAGCGGCACCGGCTTGCTGATGCCGCGCAGCGTCAGCGTGCCTTCGGCGACGTAGCGGTTGCCGCCGAGTGCGCGGAAACGCGTGGCGACGTAGCGCGCTTCGGGCACCGCGCTGGCATCGAAGAATTCAAAAGCCAGCAGCATCTCGTCGCGCTCGGCGTTCTGGGTATCGGCGCTGGCCAACGCGATGCGCACGTCGAAGCGGCTGTCGGCCAGGGTGGCGGGGTCGAAGCGGATGACGGGCGTGAACTTGGCGAATGCGCCTTCGAACGACTCACCTTGGTAGGTGGCGGTGAAACCCAGGGTGGAGCCGGCCTGCGCGCGATAGTCGCCGGCCAAGGCAGCAGGCGTGCACAACAGAAGAAGCAGGCTCAGGGAAAGGCGCATCGTCAGGCTCCGGAGTCTTGGGTTGGCGTGGCGCGGGCCGCGGGCGGCAGCATGCGCCGCAGGGTGTTGTCGCGGTTGAGGTAGTGATGCTTCAGCGCCGCCAGTGCATGCACCGTGACGATGGCGGCCAGCGCCAGGAACAGCGTTTCATGCGCGGCCAGCGCCGCCTGCTTCAACTCGGGGTCGTAGCCACTGAGCTTGGGCAGCGCGATCAGCCCGAACCACTTCAGCGGAAATCCCGAGGCCGAGTTGTACAGCCAGCCGCTGATCGGCATCGCCAGCAGGATCAGGTACAGCGCGCCGTGCGCCAGCTTCGCCATCAGCGCCTGCCACGCGGGCGTACCCGGCTCGGGCTTCGGTACGCCGGCATAGCGCCGCCACAGCAGCCGCAGCACCGTCAGCGCCAGCACCGTCAGTCCCATGCTTTTGTGCAGCGAATACATCTGCACTTTGGCTGGGGAATTCGCCAATTCCTGCATCAGGAAACCCGCCGTTGCCAGGCCCAGGATCATCAGCAGGGTGAGCCAATGGATGCCCAGGCTGACCCAGCCCCAGCGGTCAGCGCTGTTCTTGATTGCCATCGGTGTTCTCCGTGGTTGCGGGGGCGGCTTGCGTCGGGGCGCGAATGGCTTCGGCTTCGATCCTGATCGTGACGCGATCGCCCACCACGTTGGGCCAGGCATCCATGCCGAAATCGCGCCGGTTCAGTTCGGCGGTGGCGGAGAATCCGGCGGTCTGGCGCCGGGTGATGGGGTGGCGTTTGAGCGCGTTCATGGTCACGTCCAGCGCCAGTTCGCGGGTTTCGCCGCGCAGGCTCAGCTGCCCGAACACGCGCGCCTGCCCAGGCGCCCCCGGTTCCACCCGGGTGGAAACGAAGCGCGCCTCAGGCTGCCGCGTTGCGTCCAGGAAGGTGCCGTCAAGCACGTTTTTCTCCCAGCGTTCGTCGCCGAAGTCCAGGCTGGCCAGCGGCACCGTCACCTCCAGCTGCGCGCTGCGCCAATCCTCGGCGTCCCACACCAGCGTCCCGGTGGCGCCGGAGAACGTGCCCAGCGACTGTGAAAAGCCGGCGTGGTCCACGGCGAACACGATGCGCGTGTGTACCGGATCTATGCGATAAGGCAGCGCCTCGGCGGCGGCCGCGCCGGTCTGCAGCAGCGCGATGCCAGCTAGCAAGGCAGGTATCCAGGCAGCCAAGGGGTTTCTCCTACATCGCTGGTGTGCGCGTGTGGCTAGTCTAGGCCGGCCGGATGAAGGGGGGATACATGTCGGCGAAACCCAATGTTTCAGCAGCGTCCCGGGCGTTGGCCGTTTTGGCCTGGGCCATGCTTGCGGCTGCGCCGGTGGCGGCGCTTGCGGCGCCACCGGCGGCGGAGCGGCCTGCTCCGCCAACGGTGGCCGAGGCGGTGGCGGTCCTTCCGCAGCCAGCGGCACTCCACCCGGCGCCGCTGCGCCTGCAGCGCGGCGCCCAGGACATCGCGATGGCGCCGGGCAGCCGCTGGCTGCGGCTGCCGGCGGGGGATCGCGATTTCACCGTGCGCATGCCGCAGGGCAGCCCGGCGGCCGGCGTGCAGCGCTATCGCGTTTGGCTGCAGGGTCACGACCAAGGCTGGCGGGAGTTCGACGCACGCGGCATCCGGCGCTACCGCGGTCTGGCCGCGGGCAGCTACCGCCTGCGCACGGCGGTGGCCGGCGCCACGGGAGCCTGGACCGAACTGCCGGCGGTGTCGCTGCTGGTCCAGGCGCCGTGGTGGCAGAACCAGGTCACGCTGGCCGCGGTGGGCCTGGGCCTGATGCTGGGGCTGGCGTGGTGGGGCTGGCTGCGCCGCGCCCGCGGCCGCCGGCGCGAGGCCTGGCGCCTGGCGCAGGCGCGCCAGCAGCTGGCCGAGCAGCATTCCGAGGCCAAGAGCCGCTTCCTGGCGACACTGGGTCA
>JANORD010000170.1:0-4934 GCA_031415095.1 Lysobacteraceae bacterium | reverse complement strand
ACGTCAGCGGCCTGGCCTACGATCCCATTCGCCGCAAGGCTTGGGTGGGCGGGACCACGGCCATCAATTACTTGGCCTGCGCGGTGAAAGCCTGATGCCGCCGCTGCGTGCGGTGCTGTTCGACCTCGACGGCACTTTGGTGGACAGCGCCCCGGACCTGTGCAACGCGGTGAATCGCGTGGTGCAGTCGCTGGGCCAGCCGCCGGTAGCGCTAGCGCGCCTGCGCCAGGTGGTTTCGAAAGGTGGACGGGCGATGCTGCAGGTGGCGCTGCCGACGCTGTCGGAAGCCGAGCGCGAGCCGCTGCTGGCGCCGTTCCTTGAACACTATGCGCAGGCGCTGGCGGTGGATAGCGTGGTTTTTCCCGGCATAGCCGAGCTGCTGGCCGCCATCGAAGCGCGCGGGCTGCGCTGGGGCATCGTCACCAACAAGCCTGAAGCCTTGGCGCGCGCCGTGGTCGCTGGTTTCGGCTGGAGCGCGCGCTGCGGTGCGCTGGTGGGCGGCGACACCCTGGCCACCCGCAAGCCCGACCCCGCGCCGCTGCTGCTGGCTTGCCAGCAGCTGGGTATCGCGGCCGATGAGGCCATTTACGTGGGCGATGACCTGCGCGACATCCAGGCGGCACAGGCCGCCGGCCTGGACTCCGTGGCCGCGCTGTGGGGCTATCGCGAACCCTCCGACGATCCGTCGCAATGGGCGGCCACGCACGCCTTCAGCCACCCGCGCGAGCTGCTTTCGGCCACCGGAGTGCTGCCGGCATGAGCGCACCCGCCGTGGACCCGGCCGCGCACTTCGTTACCAAGTGGCACCGGCGCGAGCCGGAGATGGCGCTGGCCGAAGTGTTTTGCCCTCCGGCGCAGCGCCCGCCGTTCCGCGCCTGGGGCGCATTGGTGCACGAGCTGCGCGAGGCGGCTTTCGAACTCAGCGACGCGCGGGTGACGGCGGTGAAGTGCCAATGGTGGGCCGAGGAGTTGGTGGCGCTGGCGCAAGGTCCGGGCCGGCATCCGCTCAGCGCCGCTCTTGCCCGGCCGGGGCTGCCCTGGCTGCCGCTGGCGCGCGCCCTGTTGGAGCAGGCGCAGTTCGACGCCCGCCCGGCTAGCGCCGAGATCGCGATAGATCAGCTCCTGCCCCTGGCGAGCGCGCTGGCCGGAGTGGAAGCGGCGCTGTTTGAATCCGCTCCGGCGCCCGCACCCGCGCTGGCGGTGCACTTGCTGCTGCAGCGTCTGCCGCAGGGCCTGATGGCCCCCGACCAGGCCCGGCTGCCGCTGAACCTGCTGGCACGCCACGGCCTTACCACCGCCCAGGTGGCGGCCGGGCAGGGCGAGCCACTGCTGCGCGACTGGGCGCTTGCGCTGGACGCCGCTTTGCCAATAGCCGGGCCGGGCTGCCTGTTCCGCCGGGTGCGCAGCGGATTTGACCGCGCGCGCCTGGCCCGGATTGCCGCGGGCCGCGGCTTCAACCCACCACCGGCGCCCGCCAGCCTCTGGCGCGCCTGGCGCGTGGCCCGGGCCGGCTGAAACTCACCGTTGCGCCCGCGCCAGCCCTCGGCGCGGTAGCTTGACGTTTCCTGCACCTGCCCTCATTTAGTTTGCCGTGTCACCAACTAGGAGAGCCTCCGTGGCCCCCAGCAATCTTGAGAACACCGCCCGCGTGCTGCCCGACATCGCGGCCGATGCCCGCCCCGCCCTGGCTGGAGTGCTCGATTGGGTCGGCATGGGCGAGATCGAGATGCCTGTGATGCTGCAGGCTGACGGCCACGGCACGGTCAGCAGCGGTGCTCGCGTCAACGCCTTCGTCAACCTCAAGCGCGGCGACGTGCGCGGCATCCACATGTCGCGCCTGTACCTGCACGTGGACAAGGCGCTGTCCAATGAGCCGGTGAGCCCGGCCAGCATCCGCCGCCTGCTCAAGGATTTCCTGGAGTCCCACGCCGATCTTTCCGACCGGGCCATGGTGAGCGTGCAGTTCGACCATCTGGTGCGGCGCCCGGCGCTGGCCAGCGACAACAGCGGCTGGAAAAGCTACCCGGTGTCGATCACCGGGGTGATGGATCGCGGCCACTTCGCCCTCGAGTTGGGCCTGCAGGCGGCTTATTCCAGCACCTGCCCGTGCTCGGCGGCGTTGGCACGCCAGCTGATCCAGGACCAGTTCGAAGTTGACTTCGCCGCGGGCAAGCCGGTGGACCGCGAGCTCGTCCTGGCGTGGCTGGGCACCGAGCAGGGCATCCGCGCGACCCCGCACAGCCAGCGCAGCCTGGCCGAGGTGAAACTGCGGCTGGTGCCGTCGTTCCAGAGCTTCCCGATCGTGGAAATCATTGATCGCATCGAAGACGCGCTGAAAACCCCAGTGCAGGCGGCCGTGAAGCGCGTGGACGAGCAGGCCTTCGCGCTGCTCAACGGCCAAAACTTGATGTTCTGCGAGGACGCCGCCCGCCGGATGCAGTCCGCGCTTGAGTCCGACGAGCGCATCAGCGATTTCTGGCTGCGGGCGTCCCACCACGAGAGCCTGCACCCGCACGACGCCGTCGCGTTGGCCACCAAAGGCGTGGCGGGCGGCTATTCCGCGCTGCCCGACGGCCTCGCGGCCCGCTGATCCCGCCCCGCGACGCCTTCTGTGGGAGGGACTTCGGTCCCGATAGCCGCTGCGCCAAGAGCATCGGGACTGAAGTCCCTCCTACAGGGGGGGGCAGGATCTGGCGGGTGCTGGGTCAGGGGGTGCGCTCCAGCACCAGCAGCGGGTCTATCCGCACCTCGAACCAATTCATGCCCCAGTGCAGGTGCGGCCCGGTGGCGCGTCCGGTGGCGCCAACGCGCGCAATCACCTGGCCTTGGACCACGCGATCGCCCGGCTTCACGTCGATGCGCGAAAGATGCAGGAAGTTCGAGCTGATGCCGTGGCCATGGTCCAGCAGCAGCGTGCCGCCGGTGAGATAGAAATCCATAGCCGCCAGCGTGACCACGCCCGCGGCCGGCGCCAGCACCGGCGTGCCGGCCGGTGCTGCGATGTCCATGCCGGAATGCGCGCTGCCAGGCGTGCCGTTGTATACGCGCTGGTTGCCAAAGCGGCCGCTGATACGACCGGTGGCCGGCCAGATAAAGGCCTGGGCGAAATCGGCGCGCGCATCGTCGGCGGTGCGCGCGGCGGCCACCTGCTCCTGCTCGCGTCGAATGCGTTCGGCGAGCGCTGGCGGCGGGGAGACGGTTCCCGGCGGCACGCCATTTACTTTTTCAACCGGCCAATCACGAGGCGTGACGGCAATTCGGAGGGACTGCGCCGCCCCTGCCGGCGGGGTCACCTGCAGCTGCAGCGGCCCGGTGGCGTCGCGGCCAACGCCAAACACGGCGCTGCCATAGGCGGTGACGCGCAGCGTACGCCCGGCGTACTCGACGCTGCTGCCCGGCGGCACTTTGCCGATCACCATGCTGCCTTGCGGCACGCTGCTTGGAAAAACCACCCGTTGCCCGGTGGGCTGCGGCTGGGACTGGGCCGCAGCCTGGCCCATGCCCGCGAGCAGCAGCAGGGCCAGCGTGCGCCAGTCAGGTAGGTGGGTCATGGGGTCTTTGTCTTGGGCCAAGTATCGGGCACCGGATCAAGGCCGCCGTCATTGAGGGGATGGCAGCGGCCGATGCGCTTGGCACCGAGCCAGCCGCCGCGCAGCACGCCGAAGCGGTCCACGGCCTGCATCGTGTACTCCGAACAGGAGGGATAGAAGCGGCAGCGCTGGCCCAGCATTGGGCTGATGTACAGCTTGTATCCGCGAAGCAGGGCGATGACGGGCTTTTTCACTGATTGCGCCGGAAGGTCAGCAGGCATAAGGTTGCCGCTGGAGAAGGACTAGGCTATAACACGCCGCCTTTGAGCCTCAAGGAAAGAGAGGAATTGCCCTAGTGGCCGCCAAGAAACCCGCAAAGAAGGCCGTCAAGCCGGCCTCCAAGAAACCCGTCAAGGCCAGCAAGCCGGTGAAGAAGCCGATTGCCAAAGCCAAGCCGGCCGCCAAACCTGTCAAGAAGGTCGCCAAACCCGTCAAGAAGCCCGCCAAGCCTGCAGCGAAGGCAAAGCCAGCCGCCAAGCTGGCAAAGAAAATCGTCAAGCCGGTGAAGAAAGCGGCCAAGCCCGTCGCCAAGGGCAAAGCCAAGCCTGCGGCCAAGGCCCCGGTCAAGCCCGCGACCAAGCTGGCCAAATCGGCCAAGCCGGTGCCCAAGGCTGCGGCGAAGCCCCTGGCCAAGTCAGCCGGCAAGCCGACGGCGAAGCCCGTAGCGAAGCCAGCCGCGAAGCCAGCGGCGAAGCCGGCTGCGAAGCCAGCAGCCAAGCCGGCTGCGAAGCCAGCAGCTCCGCCGGCCAAGGTGACGCCCGTAGCGAAAGGCAAGGGCAAGTCTGTTCCCGCGCCTGCGGCTGTGCCAGCCAAGACGGCTCCGGCTCCGGTGGTGCGACGCGAAGTTCGCGTACTTGCGAACTACGTGAAGCCCACGAGCCCGCGCCCTGAGCGCATCAAGCCGATGGCTGCACGTGAGCGCGTAGTGCTTACGGCGGGCTACCGGCCGGGTCCGAAAGAAGAGTACATGGGCCCGATGCAGCTCGAGTACTTCCGCCAGCGCCTGCTGCGCTGGAAGAGTGACTTGGTGGAGGAATCCAAGCAGACCATCGAGAACCTCAAGGACGAGGTGCGCGACGTCGGCGACGAAGCCGAGCGCGCCAGCCGTGAATCGGAAAACTCCCTGGAGCTGCGCACCCGCGACCGCTACCGCAAGCTGATCAGCAAGAACGACAGCACGCTCAAGCGGATCGAGGACGGTAGCTACGGCTACTGCGTGGACACTGGCGAGGAAATTGGCCTCGACCGCCTCGAGGCGCGCCTCACCGCCGAGCGCACCATCGACGCCCAGGAACGCTGGGAGCACCGCCAGAAACAAATGGGCGAATAAACCCGCCTAGCCCC
>JANORD010000169.1:0-4401 GCA_031415095.1 Lysobacteraceae bacterium | reverse complement strand
GACTTGATGTTGGCCACGGAGGGCTCCTGAAATCGACGGTTGATAGCCGGATCGGTAAAAACCGGCGTGGAATGTGGGGTGCAGGCAAGGGTGGAGCTTTGAAGACCCGAAAGTATGGGCGATTCAGTGGCTTGAGTCAATTCCCCTTGGCCGAGGGAGTTCAGGCATGAGCCGGGGCGGCCTGCTGCGGTCCACGGCGGTGTTCAGCGCCATGACCTTCCTGTCCCGCATCGCCGGCCTGGCCCGCGACCTGCTGCAGGCAACGCTGTTCGGCACCGGCCCGGCGGTCAGCGCCTTCGTGGTGGCCTATCGCATCCCCAATTACCTGCGGCGGATCTTCGCCGAGGGCTCGTTTTCGTCGGCCTTCGTGCCGGTGCTGTCCGAGTTGCACCAGCGCGGCGACAAGGCCGCCCTGCAGGACTTCCTGGACCACGTGGCCGGCGCGCTGCTGGCGGTGGTGCTCGCCATCACGGGCCTGGGCATGCTGTTCGCGCCCTGGATCGCCCGGCTGTTCCTGCTGTTCGCGGGCAAGGACTCCGAGCAGGTGGCGCTGACCGCCGACATGCTGCGCATCACCTTCCCCTACCTGGCCTTTATCTCGATGACGGCCATGGCTGGCGCCGTGCTCAACAGCATGCGCAAGTTCGGGCTGCCGGCGTTCACACCGGTGCTGCACAACCTGGGCGTCATCGCGGCCATGCTGGGACTGGCCTCGTTTTTCGAAGTGCGCGAGTTCGCGCTGGCCTGGGGCGTGTTCCTCGCCGGCCTGCTGCAGCTGCTGCTGCTGTGGCCGGCCATGGGCCGCCTGGGCATGGCGCCGCGGTTGCGCCTTGATTTCAAGCATCCGGGCGTGCGCAAGGTGTTCGGACTGATGCTGCCGACCATCTTTTCCTCGTCGGTGTCGCAGCTGAACCTGCTGGTGGGCACCATGTTCGCCTCGCTGCTGATCGTGAACGCGCAGGCTTGGCTGTATTACTCCGACCGCTTGGTCGAGTTCCCGCTGGGCCTGTTCGGCGTGGCCATCGGCACCGTCATCCTGCCGCACCTGTCGCGACGGTTCGCCGACAGCGACACCGGCGGCTATTCGAAGGCGCTGGACTGGGGCCTGCGGCTGGTGGCCTTGGTCAGTGTGCCGGCGGCGCTGGGCCTGGCCCTGATGGCCGAGCCGCTGTGCGCCACGCTGTTCCAATACGGGCGATTCAGCGCGCGCGACACCCAAATGGTCGCAGCCAGCGTGATGGCCATGAGCGTGGGCGTGCCCGCCTTCATGCTCAGCAAGGTGCTGCTGCCGGCCTTCTTCGCCCGCCAGGACACCCGCACGCCGATGCGCGCGGCGGTGATCACGGTTTTCCTCAACATCCTGTTCACGGTCGCCTTGGTCACCCCGCTTTGGTACTGGGGCTACGGTGCGGCCCACGGCGGCATTGCGCTGGCCACGGCGCTGGCGGGCATTGCCAATGCCATGCTGCTTTGGCGCTACCTCATCCGCCAGGGCGTCTACCGCGTTGGAGAAGGCTGGCCCAAGCTCTTCCTGCAGATCGCACTGGGCTCGCTACTGATGACGGCGGCCGTGCTGATGGCGCGCCAGTACGTGGGCGACTGGGCCGGCCTGGGTGCTTGGTACCTGCGCCTGCTGTGGCTGGTGGGCGTGGTCGGGGCTGGCGCCTTGGCATACGGCCTCGGCCTTCTGTTGGCGGGTCTGCGGCCGCGGCACATCAGGGAGGCCTGAGGTGCCGCAAACGCTATACTTTTGCCCATGAGCAAGCTGTTTCGCGACGTCGAGGGCCGGTCACCGTGCCCGCAGGGCAGCGTGGTCTGCATCGGTGCCTTCGATGGCCTCCACGCGGGGCACCGGGCGCTGGCGGGCCACGTGCTGGCGCGTGCGCGTGGCGCCGGCCTGGCTGCCGTGGCGCTGAGCTTCGAGCCACTGCCGCGCGAATTCTTCGGGCGTGAGCGCTCGCCGGCGCGGCTGCTGCTGCCGCGCGCGAAGTTCGAGGGACTGCGTGCGCTGGGCATGGACGCGGTGGGCCTGCTGCGTTTCAACGCGGCGATGGCGGCGATGAGCGCAGAGGATTTCGTGCAGCGGGTGCTGGTGGAGCGGCTGGCGGCACGGGAAGTATGGGTGGGCCCAGAGTTCCGGTTCGGCCACGGCCGCCGCGGCGACCTGGCGATGCTGCAGGCGCTGGGAAGCACGCACGGTTTCCGCGCTGGTGCGATTGAACCGGTGAGCGCCGGCGGCGAGCGCGTGTCCAGCACGGCGCTGCGCCAGCAGTTGGCCGACGGTGATCTGGATGGCGCAGCCCGCGTGCTCGGCCGCCGCTACGCGATCTCGGGCAAGGTGGTGCGCGGCAAACAGCTGGGCCGAAAGCTCGGCTACCCTACGGCCAATATTCGTCTTGCCGGCAAGCGGCCGGCGCTCTCGGGCATTTATGCCACGTGGGTGCATGGCATTGGCCCGCTGCCGCGAGCCAGCGTGTCCAGCTTGGGCACGCGGCCGACGGTGCAGGGCGTGGAGCCTTTGCTTGAGGCGCATGTGTTTGATTTCGACGGCGACCTATACGGTCGTCGGCTCGAAGTGGAATTCGTTGCCAAATTGCGCGACGAAGAAAAATTTGACGACTTGCCCGCCCTGGTCCGGCAGATGGACCTGGACTCGGCGCAAGCCCGGCGCGCATTGCGCCACGATAGGGAAGAACGCGGAGCGTTGGCGTGAGCGAGAGCGGCAGCAAGGACTACAAACACACCATCAGCCTGCCGGAGACGGCGTTCCCGATGCGCGGCGACCTGCCCAAGCGCGAGCCCGGCATGCTGGCCGGTTGGCAGCAGCAGGGCCTGTACGCCCAGGTGCGCGCCAAGGCCAAGGGGCGGCCGCTGTTCGTACTGCACGATGGCCCGCCCTATGCCAACGGCGCCATCCACATCGGCCATGCGGTGAACAAGATCCTCAAGGACATGGTGGTGAAGTCCAAGCTGCTGTCGGGCTTTGACGCGCCCTACGTGCCTGGCTGGGACTGCCACGGGTTGCCGATTGAACTGGTGGTGGAGAAGAAGCACGGCAAGGTTGGCGACAAGCTCGACGCCGCTGCGTTCCGCGCCAAGTGCCGTGAATATGCCGCTGAGCAGATAGCCGGCCAGTCGCGCGAGTTCCAGCGGCTGGGCGTGCTGGGCGACTGGGAACATCCCTACCGCACCATGGATTTCGCGTTCGAGGCCGACATGCTCCGGTCGCTGGCGAAGATCGTCGAACGCGGCCACCTGGCGCGCGGCGTGAAGCCGGTGCACTGGTGCTTCGACTGCGGCTCGGCGCTGGCAGAGGCTGAGTTCGAGTACGCCGACAAGGTGTCGCCGATGGTGGACGTGGCGTATGACGCGCTTGACGCCACGCTGCTGGCGTCGAAGTTCGGCGTGGAATCCGGCGATGCGCTGGTGGCCGTGCCGATCTGGACCACCACGCCCTGGACGCTGCCGGCCAGCCTGGCGGTCACCTTGGGCGCCGATATTGATTACGTGCTGGTGCAGGGCCCGGCGCGCGCCGGCCGCGCGCAGCTGCTGGTGCTGGCTGAAGCACTGGCCGAGACCTCGCTCGCGCGCTATGGCGTGGCGGAGTATGTGGTCTTGGGCCGCGCCACCGGCGCCGCGCTCGAGGGCCTGCGGCTGCAGCATCCGTTCTACGAGCGCGAAATCCCCGTGTTGCTGGGCGACCACGTCACCACCGACGCCGGCACCGGCGCCGTGCATACCGCGCCCGGCCACGGCCAGGAAGACTTCCAGGTCAGCCTGAAGTACGGCCTGATGGACGAGTACAGCGCCCCGGAGATCAACCCGCTCGGCGGCAATGGCGTGTATCTCCCGGGCACGCCGCTGTTCGCGGGCCAGTACATCTGGAAGGCCAACGACACCATCACCGCGCTGCTGGCCGAGCGCGGCGTGCTGCTGGCCTCTGGCAAGTTCGAGCACAGCTATCCGCACTGCTGGCGGCACAAGACGCCGGTGGCGTTCCGGGCCACGCCGCAGTGGTTCATCTCGATGGAGCAGGCGGGACTGCGCGCGGACGCGCTGGCGTCCGTCAAGGGCGTGTCCTGGGTGCCCGAATGGGGCGAGGCGCGCATCACCGGCATGGTGGATGGCCGGCCAGACTGGTGCATCAGCCGCCAGCGCACCTGGGGCGTTCCGATCGCGCTGTTCGTGCACCAGGTGAGCAGCGAGCCGCATCCGCGCAGCGTGGAATTGATGCGTTTGGTTGCCGACCGCGTGCAGACCCAAGGCACGGACGCCTGGTTCAACCTGGACCCGGCCGATTTGCTAGGCAGCGAAGCCGGTGACTACCGAATAGTGACCGTCATCCTGGTCGTCTTGTTTGATTCGGGCGTCACCCACGAAGGCGTTCTGGCGGCTCACGGG
>JANORD010000168.1:0-6657 GCA_031415095.1 Lysobacteraceae bacterium | reverse complement strand
GCCTCGCGCGGCGCCGGCGCCGTGCTCAACGACAAGAAGATCCGGGTTGCCGAACGCAAGGACCTCAACGGTGCGCAGGGCGTCCAGCTGCGGCGCCAGGCGAGTGCGCTCGCGCGGCGCGAAGCCGGTGATCAACATCGCGCCGTTGAGGTCCTTGCGTTCGGCAACCCGGATCTTCTTGTCGTTGAGCACGGCGCCGGCGCCGCGCGAGGCGGTGAACAGCTCGTTGCGCAGCGGGTCGAAGATGACGCCGTGGATCGGCTCGCCGCCCTCGCACAGGGCAATGGAGACGCAAAAATGCGGCAGGCCACGAAGGAAGTTCGAGGTGCCGTCCAGCGGATCGATCACGAAGGTGTAGCGGCCCGAGCCCATGGCGCCGGACTCTTCGGCCAGGATGGCGTAATCCGGGAACGCGCGCCGCAGCTCGCGTATGATCTCCGCCTCGGCTTGGGAATCGACCTCGCTGGCGTAGTCCTGCTTCGATTTCTCGAACACGCTCAGGCTGTCGAGCTTGCCCATGTGGCGCAGGATCAGGTTGCCGGCCGAACGGGCCGCCTTGACCATGACGTTGACGGCAGGTTTCTGCATAGGACCGCCCAAATAACCGCTGGATTGTGAGAAGAACGGGGGGCCGGTCTAGCCGGCGCGGCGCAAAGGATAACAGGTTGGCCTGAACCGGGCCTCTAACCGCCATGACAGCAGCCACTGACAACCTGCGCATCGTGCTCGTGGGCACCCAGCACCCGGGCAATATCGGTTCGGCCGCCCGTGCCATGAAAACCATGGGCTTGGCGCAGCTGCACCTGGTGACGCCCGAACACTTCCCCGACCCCGAGGCCAACCGGCTCGCCGCCGGAGCCGACGATGTGCTCGACCGCGCTGGCGTCCACGCCAGCTTGGACGCCGCGCTGGCGGGCTGCCATTTCGTCCTGGGCACCAGCGCCCGCCGCCGGCACGTGGCGCTGCCCGAATTGAGCCCGCGCGAGGCGGCCCTGCAGCTGCTGCAGGCGGCCGCGCAGGGCCCGGTGGCGCTGGTGTTCGGCCGCGAGCGCACGGGCCTGGAAAACGACGAACTGCAGCGCTGCCACGCCACCGTGGGCGTGCCTACCGATCCGAACTTCAGCTCGCTCAATCTCGCGGCCGCCGTGCAGGTATTGGCCTATGAGCTGCGCCTGGCGGTGCTGGCGCAGGCGGGGGGCGACGCCGCGGCCGGGCGGTTGGTGCCCGCGGCCGCTGCCGAGCCGCCCGCCACCGCGGATGAACTGCAGGGTTATTTCGCCCACCTTGAGCAGGCCCTGCATGACCTGGACTTCCACAAGGGCAAACCGCCCGAACGGGTCATGGCGCGCCTGCGGCGGCTGTACCTGCGCGCCGGGCTGGATGCCCGCGAGCTCAAGATCCTGCGCGGCATCCTCACCGAAGCCCAGCGCATGGCGCGGCTGGCGCGCGGCGATGAAGCCTAGCGCCATCGCGGCGGGGCGCATAAAGTAGCGGAGTCCGCTTTCAAGCCGCCCCCGAGCCTCGAGTGACGCCTTTGTTGTCCCAGCCAGTGCCACGCAGTCTCCGGCGGTTTCTCCTGATCCTCCTGCTTTTGGCCGCGGGCGGCGCCCAGGCGGAAGAGGGCGTGCTGGTGCTGGGCCGCATCAGCGACGACCCCCGGCGGCACTACGAGCAGCTGCAGCCGCTGCTCGACTACGTTGTGCCGCGCATGCGCACGGTGGGCATCCGCGAGGGCCGGGTGCTGATGGCGCGCGACCCCCAGCAGATGATGAGCTACCTGCGCCGAGGCAAAGTGGACTGGGTGACCGAAACCCCCGGTACTGGCCTGCTGCTGGCCGATCGCGCCGGCGCCCGGCCACTGCTGCTCACCGAGCGCAGTGGCTCCCGCGAATACCGCAGCGTCATTTTCGTTCGCCGGGACAGCGGCATCACCGAACTCTCGCAGCTGCTGGGGCGAACCATCGCCTTCCAGACGCCGTCCTCCACCAGCGCCTATCTGGTGCCGGCCATGGTGCTGCGCACGAACGGCCTGCCGATGAGCCTGATGGTCTCGCCGCAGGAAGGCGGCGACGCCGGAAGCCTGAGCTATGTGTTCGCCAGCACCGACGCCAACCTGGCGGCGTGGGTGCACAAGCGGCTGGTGGATGCGGGCGGTTTCAGCGACCAGGACTGGGAGTCGCTGCAGGGCGTTTCCGAGGCGTTCCGGCGCGACCTGGTGGTCATCCACACCACCGAGCCGATCCCGCGCGCAATAGAGTTGGTGAGCGGCGGCATGTCGCCCGCCGTGGCCGACCGGCTCAAGGAAGTGCTGCTGGGAGCCAGCAGTGACCCGCAGGCGCGCGACGCGCTGCGGCAGTTCTTCCGCACCACCGGTTTTTATGAAATAGACGCGCCCACGCAGGCGCGCCTGGATCAATTCCGCCGCGACGCCCGCGATTTGCGCGAGGCCCTGGAGTGAGGCTGCCGTTCCGTCTTGGGCTGCGCGGCGAAATGCTGCTGCTGATGGCCGGCGTGGTCGTGGTGGTGCTGGCGCTGTTTTCGGCGCTTTGGCTGCACGAAAAGCGCAGCAACCAGGACGCTCGCGAACTCAGCGCCAGCGCGATGCGCGAATTGGCGCGCGAGGGCCTGCTCAGCCGCGGCCAAACCCTGTCCAGCCAGTTGGCCGATGCCGCCACCAACCCGATGTATTACCTGGACCTGGCCAAGCTGGGTGAGCTGGCGCGGGCCACGCTGAACCAACCTGACGTGGTGTACGTGGTCATCCACGATGCCCAGGGCCAGGTGGTGCATGACGGCTCGGGCGACATCCCGGCGTTCGGCCAGCCGATGTCCGACCCGATGGCCTACGAGGCGCTCAACGCCAAGGGCGTGCACGGCCAGTGGAGCGACAAACTGCTGGACGTGGCCAGCCCCATCCATATCGGCGGCCAGCGCATTGGCGGCGTGCGCGTGGGCTTATCTCGCGACAGCGCCAACCGCCGCGAGCGCGAAATGCTGGAGCCGCTGGCGGCGAGCCTACAGGCGGCCAGCAACGAGCACTTGGCCTGGATCGTCAGCCTGCTGCTGGCGATGGCCGTGATCGGCGTGGGCGCCATGGTGCTGCTGCAGCGGCGCATCGTGGCGCCCATCAGCGAGCTGGCCGAAGCCGCCGCCCGCATTGAGCAAGGCCGCTACTCCGAGGTGCAGGTGCAGTCCACGCGCCAGGATGAAATTGGCGAACTGGTGCGGGCATTTTCCCGCATGAGCGAAAGCGTGGCGCGCCACGACCGCGACATCCGGCGCATGGCCTACACCGATTCGCTCACCGGGCTTTCCAACCGCCTGGCCTTCCGCGAAGCGCTGGACGATCGGCTGATGACCCTGCAGGCCAGCAGCGGCGAACTGGCGCTGCTGTTCGTTGACCTGGACGACTTCAAGCGCGTCAATGACACCTTGGGCCATGAAGCCGGCGATGAAGTGCTGGGGCAGCTGTCTATGCGCATCCGGATGGCGGTGGAGCGGCTGGGCGGCGCGGGCGCCGAGATCGCGCGCTTCGGTGGCGACGAGTTCATCGTGCTGTTCATGGCCGATGACATCCGCAGCAGCTCGGGACGGCTGGCGGAAGCGCTGATCGAGGAAATCCAGCGGCCGCTGGTGCTGCGCGGGCGCCAGGTGTTCCTGGGCGCGTCGGTGGGCATCACCCTGTTCCCGTTCGACGCCAGCGGCGCCAGCCAGCTGCTCAAAAGCGCCGATATCGCCATGTACCAGGCCAAGGTGGCCGGCAAGGGCTGCTACCGTTTCTACAGCAAGGCCAAGGACCAGGCCGTAGAGCGGCGCGTGCAGCTGGAAGAAGACCTGCGCGGCGCCTGGGATCGCGGTGAACTGAGCCTGCACTACCAGCCCATCTATCGCCTGGACGATCGCCGCCTCATGGGCGCCGAGGCGCTGTGCCGCTGGCAGCACCCGAAGCTGGGCGTGGTGCCACCGTCGGTGTTCATTGAAGTGGCCGAGCAGAGCGGCCTGATCGAGGCGCTGGGCCGGCATGTGCTGCTGCAGGCCTGCAAGGACGCCGCCGAGTGGACCCAGCCCGGCATGGAGCCGCCGTTTGTTTCGGTGAACATTTCCCCACGCCAGCTGCGCACCGGCGACCTGCCCGACGTGGTGGCCAGCGCCCTGGCCGCCACCGGCGTGCTGCCGCGCCAGCTGCACGTGGAGCTCACCGAGACCGCAGTTCTGGGCGACGAAGTTTTGGCCAGCGCGCTGCTCTCGCGCCTGCGCGCCACCGGCGTGAAAGTGTGGCTGGATGATTTCGGCACCGGCTTCTCCGGCCTGAGCCACCTGCGCCGGGTGCCGGTGGACGGCGTGAAGATAGACCGCAGTTTCGTCGCTGACGTGCTGCGCGATCCGGACGACCTTGCGCTCACCTCGGCCATCATCGCGATGGCGCACTCGCTGGGCATCACCGTGGTGGCCGAAGGCATCGAGGCCGAAGGCCAGTATGAAGTGCTGCGCGAGCGCGGCTGCGACCAGGGCCAGGGGTTCTGGCTGGGCCGGCCGATGCCGGCGGCCGAAGTGCTGCGTCTTTTCCGCGAGTAGTCAGCGGAAAAGCTGGGCGATCCAGCCGGCTATCTGGCCCGAGAACGCGCCCATCATCACCAGTTCAGCCAGGCCCAGCGCCCAGGCCACCAGCATCAGCCGCCCGTCGCGTTCGATCAGTGCAATGGCGTAGGTCAACAAGATCAGGCCGAACGGATAGTTGGTGGCCGGCAGCGGCAGCGCCAGCAGGGCGCCCAACAACACCAGCAGCAGGCCGGTGAACGTGCGCGCCGCGGGGTGGTCAATGATGCCCTCGGTGCGCGGACGGCTGACTTTTTCCAGCCAACGCAGCAGCCCGGCGGTGCGGTCGCGGAATTTCACCACGCCAGCGCGCGACAGCGGCCGCCGCGACAGGAAGCCCGGCACCCACGGATGCGCCATCTGCGCCAGCAGCTGCAGGCCGATCAGGCTCACCAGCGGGCCGCTGATGGCGCCGGCACCGATCGGCAGGGGCACGAACGCCGGCAGCACGCTGATCAGCAGGAACACGCCAAACGCGCGCTCGCGGAACTGGTCGAGCAGCGCGCCCAGCGTGAGGTCTTGCCCCTGTTCGCCCTCGGCCAGGGCGTGCAGGAGGGCGCGTGTGCTTATCTCGTGGCTCATTGCGCCGCAGTCTGGCGGCTGGCGGCTTTATCCGGACTAAACTTGGGCATCGGGTTCGCTCTCGGGAATCCGGGCGATCAGCAGCTTGTCGATGCGGGCACCATCAAGGTCCACCACTTCGAAGCGCCAGCCGGCCCAGTCAAAAAGCTCTCCGGCGTGCGGGATGCGGCCGAAGCGGGCTACGACCATGCCTGCCACCGTGTGATAGTCATGTTCTTCTTCGCCCGGCAGCGCATTCACGCCCAGCAGCTCGCGCAGTTCCTCGGTGGACAGGCGGCCGTCCACCAGCAGCGAGCCGTCCATGCGGGTCACCACCAAGGCTTCGTCGTCGTTGGCTTCGCTGGCCTGCACGCGGCCCAGCACGGCCCCCAGCAGGTCGTTCACCGCCACCATGCCCTGGATGTCGCCGTACTCGTCCACCACCAGGGCCAGGGTTTGCTGCTCCTCGCGGAAGATTTCCAGCAGCTTCATGGCGTGGGTGGATTCGGACACGAACAGGGCCGGGCGCAGGCTGTGGAACAGGTCGGGCTGGCCCTCGACGGCGGTCCCGATCATGCCGGTGAGCGACTTCACTTCCAGGATGCCCAGCACCTCGGTGTCGCTGCCGCGATACACCGGATAGCGTGCGTAGGGCGTCTCGCGCATGGTGGCCAGGTTTTCCTCCACGCTGGCCGAGGCATCCAGCCAGACGATGCGCGTGCGCGGCGTCATCAGGCCGGCGCTGCTGCGGTCGCCCAGGCGCAGCACGCGGTTGATCATGTTGCGTTCGTCCACGTCGATGACGCCCTGCTCGTGGCTCTCGGCCACCAGCAGGCGGATTTCTTCTTCGGAAACCTGGCTGTCGCTGCCGCGGTTCATGCCCAGCAGGCGCATCAGGGTGCGGGTGCTCAGCGAGAGCAGGTACACGAACGGCGCGGCAATCCAGGAGATGGCGTTCATCGGCACGGCGACGGCGGTGGCGATGCGCTCCGGGGCCAGCAGCGCGATGCGCTTGGGCACCAGCTCACCCAGGATGATGCTGAAGTAGGTGATCAGGGTAACGGCGACGCCGGTGCCGATGCCCTGGGTGAGCTCCGGGTCCAAACCCAGCGGCACCAGGGCCAGCGCAACGCGATCGCCGATGCTCTCGCCGCCGAACACGCCGGTGAGGATGCCGATGGACGTGATGCCCACCTGCACGGTAGACAAGAAGCGTTCCGGGTGCTCGGCCAGCTCCAGCGCAGTCTTGGCGCGCACGCTGTCCTGGGCCATCTGGCGCAGCTTGGCCTTGCGGGAGGCCACCACCGACATCTCCGACAGGGCGAAGAAGCCGTTGCAGACGATCAGCAGCAGGACGAGGGCTATTTCGAGGGTCATGGGCAGCCGGACAGGGCCGGCAGGGGCTCGCGTTCAGGGGGTGGGAGCAGCGGCCACTATGCCACAGCCCCTCCAGCCCCCGGCACCGCAAAAGAACGGTGTCAGAGTGACTTAACGGACTGA
>JANORD010000167.1:0-2221 GCA_031415095.1 Lysobacteraceae bacterium | reverse complement strand
GGACCGCATGCGCGCGGCCAACGGCAGCCGGCCTTCGGTGGATACCGAAGCCCCAGACGTGCGCATCAGCCTGGTGGTGCGCAAAGGCCGCGCCATCGTCTCCATCGACCTGGGCGGCGGTCCGCTGCACCGGCGCGGCTGGCGCCAGTCGCAGGGCGAAGCGCCGCTGAAGGAAAACCTGGCCGCGGCCATGCTGGTGCGCGGGCAGTGGCCGCGGCTGTACGCCGAGGGTGGCTCGCTGCTGGACCCGATGTGCGGCAGCGGCACCCTGTTGATCGAAGGCGCGTTGATGGCGGCCGACGTGGCGCCCGGCCTGCACCGGCTGCAGGGCGCGCTGCCCACGCGCTGGCTGGGCTTTGATGAAACGCTGTGGCAGGCCATCGAGGCCGATGCGCGCCAGCGTGCGCAGGCCGGGCGCGCGGCCCTCAGGCCGGCATTCCATGGCGCCGACCTGGATCCGCTGGCCCTGCATTCGGCGGTGGCCAACGCCGACCGCGCAGGCCTGGCTGAACTCATCCGCTTCGACCGCGCGGCCATTGACGCGCTCAAGCCGCCCGGCGCCAAGCGTGGCCTGGTGGTCTGCAATCCGCCCTACGACGCGCGCCTGCAGGCCGACGCGGCGCTGTACCGCAGCCTGGGCGACGCCCTGCGCGCGGCCGTGCCGGAATGGCGCGCGGTCATCCTGTGCGGTTCGGGGGACTTGGCACAGGCCACGGGCCTTCGCGCCGCCAAGCTCTACGCTTTTTTCAACGGTGCGCTGGAGTGCTCGCTGCTGGTGTGCGACCCGGTGCAGCCGCCGGCGCGCGAGCCGCGCGAAGCCAAGCCGCTGTCGGAGGGCGCCCAGATGGTGGCCAACCGGCTGCGCAAGAACCTCAAGAAGTTCAAGGCCTGGCGCGAGCGCGAGGGCGTGTTCGCCTATCGCGCCTACGACGCCGATTTGCCGGAATATTCGGCGGCGGTGGACGTGTACCAAGAGGACGCGGGCGCGGCCCGGCTGTTCGTGCACGTGCAGGAATACGAAGCGCCGGCCACCATTCCCGAGGCCGACAGCCGGCGCCGCTTTGGCGAACTGCTGGACGCGGTGCGCGAGGTCTTCGCGGTGCCGCCGGCGCAGGTGTCCATCAAGACCCGCGCGCGCGGCAAGGGCGGCAGCAAGTACGGCCGCCTGGACCAGCGCGATGAGCTGGTGACGGTGCGCGAAGGCCAGGCGCGCCTGCTGGTGAACCTGTTTGATTACCTCGATACCGGCCTGTTCCTGGACCACCGCCCGCTGCGCCTGCGCATTGGCCGCGAGGCGGCCGGCAAGCGCGTGCTCAACCTGTTCGCCTACACCGGCGCCGCCAGCGTCCACGCCGCAGTGGGCGGCGCCGTGGCCACCACCAGCGTGGACCTGTCCGCGACGTACCTGGCCTGGGCCGGCCGCAACCTGGCCTTGAACGGAGCCTCGGGCCGCGCCCACCAGCTGGTGCAGGCCGACGTGATGGCGTGGCTCGCTGCCGACCGGGGCCAGTACGACCTGATTTTCTGCGACCCGCCCACCTTCTCCAACTCCGCCCGCGCCCAGGAGTTCGAAGCCCAGCGCGACCACGTGCGGCTGCTGCGGGCCTGCCTGTCGCGGCTGTCGCCGCGCGGGCTGCTGCTGTTTTCGAACAACTTCCGGCGATTCAAGCTCGATGAGGCGGCGGTGGCCGAATTCGCCAGCTGCGTTGAGATCAGCCCCGGTACCATCGATCCGGATTTCGAGCGCAATCCGCGCATCCACCGCTGCTGGGAGCTGC
The DNA here is from genome assembly GCA_031415095.1 of Lysobacteraceae bacterium. Classification (GTDB taxonomy): domain Bacteria; phylum Pseudomonadota; class Gammaproteobacteria; order Xanthomonadales; family Xanthomonadaceae; genus Arenimonas. The sequence goes on along the minus strand of JANORD010000167.1, from coordinate 443 downwards.
GCCGCGTCTGAATCGCTGGCGCGACCTACAACAGTGCCGTAACCAACGTTGGGGCATTATGCTGTGGCCATGAATCGAAGCGGACAGGACGCACCCACGACCGGCTGGACCTTCTTCCGCCAATGGCTGAAGAATCCGCTGGGCATGGCCGCCATTTCGCCCTCCAGCCCGCAGCTGGCGCGGCAGATGATGTCGGAGCTGCCGCGCGATTCGCGCCGGGTGATTGAACTGGGCGGCGGCACCGGCGTGTTCACCCAAGCCCTGCTCGACCACGGCATCGCGCCGGCCGATCTGCTGGTGCTCGAGCTCAACGAAGAGCTGCACCAGCACCTGCAGCGGCACTTCCCGCTGGTGCAGGTAGCCTGCGCGGATGCCCGCGACTTGGGCGAACTGGCGCTGGCGCGCGGTTTCGGCCCGGCCGCGCCGGCCGATGCGGTGATTTC
>JANORD010000166.1:0-8142 GCA_031415095.1 Lysobacteraceae bacterium | reverse complement strand
GTGGTCGCCGGTGCGCAGGTTGAAGCGGCGGATCTGGCTGGGCGAGATGTAAACGTCGTCCGGGCCGGCCAGGTAACTGGCGTCGTCCGAGCGCAGGAAGCCGTAGCCGTCGGGCAGGATTTCCAGCACGCCGTCGCCTTCCACGCCCGCCGGGTGGCGGGTGAGCACCTTGAGCAGGGCGAAGTTGACTTCCTGCTTGCGCATGCGGGCCACGCCCTCATGCAGGTTCAGCTTTTCGGCGATTTCCAGCAGCTTGTGCGCCGGCATCCGCTTGAGGTCGTTGAGGCTGTACACGGGGAAATCGGCCGGCAGCTGCGGCATGGGGCGATCGTTGCGCTCGCCGCCGCCGTTGTTGCCGTTGCCGCCGCCTTCCTCGCCACCCGCCTCGCCGTCGCGCGGACGGTCGCGGAAGCGGTCGCGCTTGTCGCGGAAGCGGTCGCGGCGGTTGCGATTGCGGCTTTGGAAGCCGCCTTCTTCGCCAGCGGTGCCGCCTTCGGGATTGCCGCCGCCGCTGTCAGCGCCGCCGCCAGCCGGGTTGCCGCCGTCATTGCCGCCGCCGCTGGCTTGGCCGCCGCCTTGCGTTTCAGCGCCGGACGACGACGGGCTCTCAGCCTGCGCGCGCTCCGGTGACGGGGCGGGGGCGGAGGACTCGGGGGCGGAGGTTTCGTTGGGGTTGCCACGCGGCTTGCGCGGGCGTTTCTCGGCGCTGGGGCCGGATTCGTTTTCGATGTCGGACACGGGATTCACTTCGCGAATGCGAGTGTTGGGGAGGAAGGGGATCTAGCAGAAGACAGCGGCGCCAAGGGCGCCTGAGTGCGGTAACGCTACCACCGGCAGGGCCGCGGCGACAAGCCATGCGGCCCGCGGGAGGCCCCGGACGGTGCCGGGGCCGGGGCGCTCAGAGCGCCTTGTCCACGAACTGGGCCAGCTGCGCCTTGCCCACCGCGCCCACCTGGGTGGAGTGCACCTTGCCGTCCTTGAACAGCATCAGGGTGGGGATGCCGCGCACGGCGTACTGCCGCGGGGTTTGCGGATTGTGGTCAATATTTATCTTCACCACTTTGACCTTGCCGGCATAGGTGCCGGCCAGTTCGTCCACCATCGGGCCGATCATCTTGCAGGGGCCGCACCACTCGGCCCAGAAATCCACCAGCACCGGGGTGTCGGACTTGAGAACCTGGGCCTCGAAGTCGGTATCACCCACGTGGAGCACCTGGTCGCTCATGCCTCAAACTCCTGATTTTCTTGGGGGATGCGGCCGGTTGGGGCCGCCATTGGGTTAAACTGGGGCGCTTTGATCCGTAATTCAACCGTCAGCCGCCGCCCCGGACGCCTCCAGTTTGCGACCCCCCGGGCCGGCCGCGCAAGCGCAGAGACGCGCACCCAGAGAGACCCATGTCCGACAAACCGCTGACTGATATCCCCTTTTCCAGCTTCGACCTGCATCCGTCCCTGCACGCCGGGCTCGACGCCGCCGGGTTCACCCGCTGCACCCCCATCCAGGCCCTCACCCTGCCGATCGCACTGGCCGGGCGCGACGTCGCCGGCCAGGCCCAGACCGGCACCGGCAAGACGCTGGCCTTCCTGGTGGCCATGATCAACCGCCTGCTCACCCGCCCGGCGCTGGCCGACCGCAAGCCCGAGGACCCGCGCGCGCTCATCCTGGCGCCCACCCGCGAGCTGGCCATCCAGATCCACAAGGACGCGGTGAAGTTCGGCTCCGACCTGGGCCTGCGCTTCGCGCTGGTTTACGGCGGCGTGGACTACGACAAGCAGCGCGAGCTGCTGCAGCAGGGCGTGGACGTCATCATCGCCACGCCCGGCCGCCTCATTGACTACGTGAAACAGCACAAAGTGGTGTCGCTGCACGCCTGCGAAGTCTGCGTGCTGGACGAAGCCGACCGCATGTTCGACCTGGGCTTCATCAAGGACATCCGCTTCCTGCTGCGGCGCATGCCCATCCGCACCGAGCGGCAGACGCTGCTGTTCTCCGCCACCCTCAGCCACCGCGTGCTGGAGCTGGCCTACGAGCACATGAACGAGCCCGAGAAGCTGGTGGTGGAAACCGAATTCATCACCAATTCCAAGGTGCGCCAGCTGGTGTACTTCCCGGCCGACGAAGACAAGATCCCGCTGCTGATCGGCCTGCTGACCCGCAGCGAAGGCCACCGCACCATGGTGTTCGTGAACACCAAGGTCTGGGTGGAGCGCGTGGCCCGCGGCCTGGAGCGCGCCGGTTTCCGCGTGGGCGTGCTCTCGGGCGACGTGCCGCAGAAGAAGCGCGAAAGCCTGCTGGCGCGCTTCCAGAAGGGCCAGTTGGACATCCTGGTGGCCACCGACGTGGCCGCGCGCGGCCAGCACAACGACGGCGTATCGCACGTTTACAAAAACGACCAGCCATTAGACGCCGAGGACTACGTGCACCGCATCGGCCGAACGGCCCGCCTAGGTGCAGAGGGTGACGCCATCAGCTTTGCCTGCGAGCGCTACGCCATCAGCCTGCCCGACATCGAGGCCTTCATCGAGCAGAAGCTGCCGGTGGCCGCGGTGGAGCGCGAGCTGCTGATCCCGATCCCGCGTGCGCCGCGCGCGCCGCTGGCCGAGGGTGAGGAAGAAGGCGAAAGCGTCAGCGCCATCTTCCGCGAAGTGCGGGAAGCCAAGGCCGCTGAAGACGAGCGACGCGGTGGCCGCGGTGGCCGCAGCAGCAGTGGCGGCAGCAGCCGCGACGGCGGACGGGGCGGCCCCGGTGGTCGCTCCGGCAGCGGCTCAAGCGATCGCAGCGGCCCGCGGCCGGGCGCCCAGCGCGAGCGCAAGCCGGCTGTCGCGGCCGAAGCGGCACTGCCGCCCGCCGTTGAAGCGCCAGTGGATCCGACGCGCCCGGCGCAGCGCCCCGCGCCGTCGTCGCCGATGCAGGTGGACCCCAATGCCCCCGCCCGCAAGCGCCGCCGCCGTCGCGGTGGCCGCCCGGTGGGCGATGGCGCAGCCCCCGAGACCGGCAGCACGCCGGCACCGAGCGCCGAGAAGCCCTCGCTGCTGGGCCGCATCAAGGCCGGCCTGCGCTCGCTGGTGAAGCGCAGCCCGCCTACGGACCGCTGAGGACTGGCCCCGCGCTTTGGCTGGGGTGCCCTCACCCCGGCCCTCTCCCGTGACCGGGAGAGGGAGCAAAGCGGCCCTCACCCCGGCCCTCTCCCGCAAGCGGGAGAGGGAGCACAGCCATTCCCGCCACACCGGTCGTTTCCCTCTCCCGTTTACGGGAGAGGGCAGGGTGAGGGCCTCTTCAAGCTCTGGTAGATTGACGAAGCCTCCCGCCCCGCGAGTACGCATGGCCCTGCTCCGCTTCGACAGCGTCACCAAGGCCTACCCGGGCAGCGCGCCGGCGCTCAGCGAGGTCAGCTTCTCGGTCGAGGAAGGCGAGATGCTGTTCGTCACCGGCCACTCCGGCGCCGGCAAGAGCACCCTGCTGCGGCTGGTGCACCTGTCCGAGCGGCCCAGCCGCGGCACCGTGCTGGTGAACGACCGCAACCTGGCCAAGGTGCGCGGCGGCAAGGTGCCGCTGCACCGGCGCCAGGTGGGCGTGGTGTTCCAAGACCACCGCCTGCTCACCGACCGCAGCGTGTTCGACAATGTGGCGCTGCCGCTGCTGATCGCCGGCACCCCGGGCGCGGAGCTGGGCAAGCGGGTGCGCGCGGTGCTGGACAAAGTGGGCCTGGGGGAACGCGAGCGTTCGCTGCCCATGCAGCTTTCCACCGGCGAGCAGCAGCGCGTGGGCATCGCCCGCGCCATCATCGCGCAGCCGCAGCTGCTGATGGCCGACGAACCCACCGGCAACCTGGACCCGCAGTTGGCGGCGGAAATCATGCAGCTGTTCGCCTCGCTGCCGGCGCTGGGCACCACCGTGATCGTGGCCAGCCACGACCTTGCTTTGGTGAAGCGCATGCGCCGGCGCGTGCTCGTGCTCGACCACGGCAAGCTGCTGGACGACATTTCCCCCGAGGACCTGGCGGCGTGAGCGCCGCGGCCGAAGCGCGCGCCAAGCCAGCGGCGGCCGAACGGGTCAAGACCGGCGGCCTGGGCAGCCGCGTCCGCGCTTGGCGCGAGCAGCATCTGTATTCACTGGTGTCGAGCCTGGGCCGCCTGGCCAAGCGTCCGTTCGCCACCGGGCTCACCGTAGGCGTGATGGCGGTGGCGCTGGCGCTGCCGCTGGGATTGGGCCTGGCACTGGGCAATATCGAGAAGTTTTCCGGCAGCGTCAGCGAGTCGCGCGAGATCGGCGTGTTCCTCAAGACCGGCGTGGACGTGGCGCAGGCGCGTGCGCTGGCGCAGTCCTTGGCTGCGCGCACGGACGTCGCTGCAGTCACCGTGCGCACGCCCGAGGAGGGCCTGGCCGAGTTCCGCGCCATGAGCGACCTGGCCGGCGCGCTGGACGCGCTGGACGAAAACCCGCTGCCCACCGTGCTGGTGGTGCAGCCGCGCGGCGAAGGCAACGGCGACGCGCTGGCGCAATCGCTGCGTGATCTGCCCGAAGCGGAACTGGTGCAGCACGATGCGGCGTGGCGCCAGCGTCTGTCGGCGTGGCTGGCCTTCGGCGAGCGCGTGGTCCAGGTGGTGGCCGTGCTGCTGGGCCTGGGCGTGCTGCTGGTGGTGGGCAACACGGTGCGGCTGGACATAGGCGCGCGCAGCGAGGAGATCGGCGTGCTGCAGCACCTGGGCGCCACCGATGCCTTCGTGCGGCGGCCGTTCCTGTATCTCGGGGCTTGGTATGGCCTGTTCGCCGGGCTGCTGGCTGGCGCGCTGCTGGTGCTGGCGGGCCTGCTGCTGCAGGGCCGGCTGGCGGCGCTGGTGGCCAGTTACGGCACCCAGTTCGCGCTTTCCGGCCCGGGTTGGCAGGCCAGTTTGGCGCTGCTGGCAGGCTCGTCCCTGATGGGGTGGCTGGGCGCTTGGCTCGCAACCGGGCATCATCTACGCCGGACCCGTCCCGTGGACGTGTGATATGAGCAGCCCCAGCTTCCGCAGCTTCGAGACCAGCTCGCCCCGCATCATGGTGGTGGACGGCTCCAAGGTCGTGCGCAAGATGATCGAGGGCGTGCTGCGCCAGCAGTTGCCCGGGCTGGAGTTCGTGGGCTGCGAAACCGGCGAGGAAGCCAAGGCGGCGCTGCAGGCCGGCACCATCAACCTGGTCACCACCGCGCTGCGCCTGCCCGACATGGACGGCCTGGACCTGGCCCGCTACCTGCGCGAGCACACGCCGCAGGCGTACATCCCCATCATCGTGGTTTCCGGGGACGTCCAGGAGCGCTTGGAAAGCCGCTCCATCAGCGACGACGTCACCGACTATTTCGACAAGCAGCTGGGGTACACCGCGCTGGCGACCTTCCTCAAGGGCTACGAGGCGCCGGAGTCGGAAACCGGCGGCGAAGTGCTCTATGTCGAGGACAGCCGCGTGGTGGCCATGGCCACCCGGCGCATGCTGGAAAAACACGGCCTCACCGTTACCCACGCCACCGGCGTTGAAGATGCGATCGCGCATCTGGAAACCGCGCGCGCGCAGGGCAAGCGGCCCGGGCCGGACGTGGTGCTGACCGACGTGTACCTGAAGGGCGAGTTGACCGGCAAGGACTTGCTGCACTCCATCCGCCACGATTTCAAATACGCCAAGGGCCTGCTGCCGGTGCTGGTGATGACCGGTGACGCCAACCCGGCCAACCAGAGCGACCTGCTGCGCGAAGGCGCCAACGACCTGGTGCAGAAGCCCATCGAAGAGCGCCTGCTGATTACCAAGCTGCTGTTCCAGCTGCGCGTGGGCCGGATGCTGCGCGAAAAGCTCGGCCGATAAGCGTGGCACAGGCTGGCCACGTCCGCCTGGAACCCTCCTGGAAGGCCCGCTTGGGCGACTATCTGCAGCGCCCCGACATGCAGGAACTCGCCGCCTTCCTGCGTCAGGAAAAGGCGCGCGGCAAGCGCATCCATCCGCCTGGGCCCGAGCTGTTCGCGGCGATGGACGCCACGCCCTTTGACCAAGTGAAGGTGGTGATCCTGGGGCAGGACCCGTATCACGGCCCCGGCCAGGCCCACGGCCTGTGCTTCTCGGTGCGGCCCGGGGTGCCGGTGCCGCCCTCGCTGCTCAACATCTATAAGGAACTCAAGGCCGACCTGGGCCTGCCCGTTCCCGAACACGGCTGCCTGCTGCCCTGGGCCCGGCAGGGCGTGCTGTTGCTCAACGCCGTGCTGACGGTGGAGGAAGGCCAGGCCGGCTCGCACCAGGGCAAGGGCTGGGAAGGCTTCACCGATGCCGCGGTGCAGGCCCTGGACCGCGAGCGCGAGGGCCTGGTGTTCATGCTCTGGGGCAGCTATGCCCAGGCCAAGGGCAAGCTGGTGGACCCGCGTCGGCACTGCGTGCTGCGGGCCCCGCACCCGTCGCCGCTGTCGGCACACCGGGGCTTCCTGGGCTGCGGCCACTTCGGCAAGGCCAACCGCTGGCTGCAGGGCGCCCGCCAGGCGCCGATTGATTGGGCGCTGCCGCCGCGGGCCGCCGTAGAGGCCCTGCTGCTGCCGTAGCGTGGTGCCAACGAGCCCCTGTCAGCCGTCCAGGTCGATCAACAGGCCTCGCTCGCGGCAGAGCTGGGCCAAGTCTGCGCTGCTGCTGGCGCCAAGCTTCTCCAGCAGGTTTGCGCGATGGCGATACAGGGTCTTGTCGCTGATACCCAAGTCGAATGCGATCTGCTTGGGCGTCCGGTTGGAGACCAGGCCGCGCAGGGTCTCGCGCTCCCGCTGGGTCAGGTGGGGCGCGGAACCGGCCCCCGGGGGTGCGAGGTCGCTGCTCAGGGCGCGGTCCCCGGCCACCACCCGATGCAGCCCGGCGAGCAACTCCTCGGGGGCGATGGCCTTGGTGAAATAGCCGTGCGCGCCCTGGGCGAATGCGCGCAGGACCAGCCCGGGGTCGTCATACATGCTGAGCACGACGCAGCGCACTTCAGGATGCCGCTGCCGGATCTGCGCCAACAGATCGAAGCCGCTGCTGCTGCCCGAACCCAGGTTCAGGTCGAGCACGGCGATATCGAACGGAGCGTCCTTCAGTGCCGCCAGGGCGTCCTTGCCATTGCTGGCTTCAGCGGCGACTTCAAAGGCCGATGAGCTGGCTATCAGGCGCTTGAAGCCTTCGCGAACGATGGCGTGGTCGTCGATGAGCAGAACCCGGATCATGGGGGCAGTGTGCCGTGTCCGGGGCGCGGCTGAGTGCCGGGGAGAGAAATTCTTGGTGGCGGGTGGTTGGTGCAGCGGCTGCACCTGAGGACAATGCGGCATGCACATCCAACCGGGCAATTTGGGCGCAAATCCTTCCACCGGGCAGCTGTGGCTCGGCGCGCTGCTGTTTGCCATCGCGTACTGGCTTTTGCTGGTGCTGGGATTCCTGCACTGGCACTTGGCCAATGGCCTGTTGTTCCTGGCGTTCTGGTTGGCCCCATGGCGCGCGTGGCCGGCCATCGCGGTGGCGGTGGTGGTGGTCCGCAGCCTCAACGGCGTCTTGGTCGCTTGGTCGAGCGACATTGACGCACCCTTCCTGGGTTCCTGGGCCAACCCTTTGGCCTACGTGCTGGGCAATTGGCTCGAGCCGCTGCTGGTGGCGCCGGGCGCCTGGCTGCTGCGGCGCAAGGGCGCGGCTTTTGATCGTCCCGAGGGCATCGTCCGCTTCCTTTTGGCGATTTGCGTCGCCGCGGCACTGTTGGCCTCCAAGGACTTTGCGTACGTGGTCAACGAAGGCCTGGTCAGCGACCTGCGGCTCAACCACGTGGTGGATACGGTGCCCATCCAGGGCCCCGGGGCAGCGACGCTGTTGGCGTACTTCGTCCTGAAGAATTTCCTGGGCCACTTCGTGGGCATGCTCTTGCTGGTGCCGATCGGCGCCTGGATCGTTGATCGTGGCTATCGCGCCGGGAGCGCGGTGATCCTGCGGGAAGCCCTGCTGTTGCTGCCGATCGCGGTGATCTTGCTGGTGTTGGCGCTGCAGGCGAGGGACACGCCGCCGCTGCTGGAGATGCTGCGCATAGGCATGCTTATCATCGTGGTGGTGTTTGCCATGCGCCACGGTTGGCGCGGCGCGGCGTTTGCATTCTTTGCGGTCAGCCTGTTGATCGCCATCGAGGA
>JANORD010000165.1:0-2359 GCA_031415095.1 Lysobacteraceae bacterium | reverse complement strand
CGCCTCTGAATCGGCCGCCATGCAGTACATCAGCGCCTATTCGGGCTGCACCATGGGCGAATATTTCCGCGACCGCGGCGAAGACGCGCTGATCATCTACGACGATCTGTCCAAGCAGGCCGTGGCCTACCGCCAGATTTCGCTGCTGCTGCGCCGCCCGCCGGGCCGCGAAGCCTATCCCGGCGACGTGTTCTATCTCCACTCCCGCCTGCTCGAGCGCGCCTCGCGCGTCAGCGAGGAATGGGTTGAGAAGTTCACCAACGGCGCCGTCAAGGGCAAGACCGGCTCGCTCACCGCGCTGCCGATCATTGAAACCCAGGCCGGTGACGTCTCGGCGTTCGTGCCCACCAACGTGATCTCGATCACCGACGGCCAGATCTTCCTGGAAACCGACCTGTTCAACGCCGGCATCCGTCCGGCTGTGAACGCCGGCATCTCGGTGTCGCGCGTCGGAGGTGCGGCCCAGACCACGATCATGAAGAAGCTCTCGGGCGGCATCCGCATCTCGCTGGCGCAGTACCGCGAGCTGGCGGCGTTCGCCCAGTTCGCTTCCGATCTGGACGAGACCACCCGCAAGCAGCTCGAGCGCGGCCAGCGCGTCACCGAATTGATGAAGCAGAAGCAGTACGCGCCGATGTCGATCGCGCAGATGGCGCTGTCCATCTATGCGGTGAACGAGGGCTACTTGGACGACGTGCCGCTGGCCAAGATCCTGGCCTGCGAAGCCGGCCTGCACGCGCACCTGAGCAATACCCAGGGCGCGCTGGAGAAGAAGATCGTCGAGACCGGTGCCTGGGACAAGGACATCGAGGCGGCGTTCAAGCAGGTGATCACCGAGTTCAAGACCACCGGTTCCTGGTAAAGCCCAAACCCAAATGTGGGAGGGGCTTCAGCCCCGATGAACGCGATCGGGACTGAAGTCCCTCCTACAGAAAAAAGGACGAGAGATGGCAGGCGGCAGGGAAATCAAGACCAAGATCAAGAGCGTGCAGAACACCCGCAAGGTGACGCGCGCGCTGGAAATGGTCTCGGCGTCGAAAATTCGCAAGGCCCAGGACCGCATGAAGGGCTCGCGCCCGTATGCGCGCCTGATGCGCCAGGTGATCGGCCACATCGCGAAAGCCAACTCCGAATACGTGCATCCGTTCCTGGTGGAGCGTGCGCAGGTGAAGCGGATCGGCTACATCATCGTTTCCACCGACCGCGGCCTGTGCGGCGGCCTGAACTCAGTGCTGTTCCGCCGGCTGCTCGCCGATATGCGCGAGTGGCAGGGCAAAGGCGTGGAAGTGGACGTGGTGTGCGTGGGCCAGAAGGCCACCGCTTTCTTCCGCCGCCTGAAGGTGAACCTGCTTGGCTCGGTCACCCACCTGGGCGAGAAGCCCGAGCTTGAAAAGCTAGTGGGTGTGATCAAGGTGATGCTGGACGGCTACAGCGCCGGAAACCTGGACCGCGTGTTCCTGAGCTACAACGACTTCGTCAACACCATGACCCAGAAGCCGCGCCAGGACCAGCTGCTGCCGCTGCCGCCGTCCGACGATATCGCGAGCAAGCACGACTGGGACTACCTGTACGAGCCCGATGCCCAGGCCGTGCTGGACCACGTGCTCACCCGCTACGTCGAGTCCCTGGTCTACCAGGCCACCCTGGAAAACCTCGCCTCCGAGCATGCGGCGCGCATGGTGGCCATGAAATCGGCCTCCGACAACGCGACCAAGCTGATCGGCACGCTCAACCTGATCTACAACAAGGCGCGCCAGGCGGCGATCACCCAGGAAATTTCCGAAATCGTCGGCGGCGCCGCGGCAGTTTGACGCAGCGCCACCACTCCAGCATCAGAACCGAGGATACAACCATGAGTCAGGGCAAGATCGTTCAGATCATCGGCGCCGTCGTCGACGTCGAGTTCCCGCGCGCCGACGTGCCGCGGGTGTACGACGCGTTGAAGGTCGGCGGCACCGAAATCACGCTCGAAGTGCAGCAGCAGTTGGGCGACGGCGTCGTGCGCTGCATCGCGCTGGGCTCCACCGACGGCCTCAAGCGCAACCTGATCGCCACCAACACCGGCAGCGGCATCGCCGTGCCGGTCGGCAAGGCCACGCTGGGCCGCATCATGGACGTGCTGGGCAGCCCGATTGACGAAGCCGGTCCGGTCAACGCCAAGGACCATTGGGAAATCCACCGCGCCGCGCCCAGCTACGAAGAGCAGTCTTCGGGCAACGAGCTGCTGGAAACCGGCATCAAGGTGATCGACCTGATGTGCCCGTTCGCCAAGGGCGGCAAGGTGGGCCTGTTCGGCGGCGCCGGTGTCGGCAAGACCGTGAACATGATGGAGCTCATCAACAACATCGCCAAGGCGCAC